>NZ_CP046535.1:0-313863 GCF_009739515.1 Sphingomonas profundi | reverse complement strand
CCTCACCGGTCACGTCCGTCGTGCGGAAGTAGAATTGCGGGCGATAATTGGCGAAGAACGGCGTGTGACGGCCGCCCTCGTCCTTCGACAGCACATACACTTCCGACGAGAATTCGGTGTGCGGCTTGATCGAGCCCGGCTTGCAGAGCACCTGGCCGCGCTCGACCTCCTCACGGCCGACGCCACGGATCAGCGCGCCGATATTGTCGCCGGCCTGGCCGCTGTCGAGCAGCTTGCGGAACATCTCGACGCCGGTGACGACGGTCTTGCGAGTGTCCTTGATGCCGACGATCTCGACTTCCTCGCCGACCTTCACCTGGCCGGTCTCGACGCGGCCGGTGACGACGGTGCCGCGGCCCGAGATCGAGAACACGTCCTCGATCGGCATCAGGAACGGCTTGTCCAGCGGCCGCTCCGGCTGCGGGATCCAGCTGTCGACGGCGGCCATCAGCTTCAGGATCGCGTCATGGCCGATCTCCGGCGTCTTGTCCTGCAGCGCGGCGACGGCCGAGCCCTGGATGACGGGGATGTTGTCGCCGTCGAAATCATATTTGGAGAGCAGCTCGCGGATCTCCAGCTCGACCAGCTCGAGGATCTCGGGATCGTCGACCAGATCGACCTTGTTCATGAACACGACGAGCTGCGGCACGCCGACCTGGCGGGCGAGCAGGATGTGCTCGCGGGTCTGCGGCATCGGGCCGTCGGTGGCGGAGACGACGAGGATGCCGCCGTCCATCTGCGCGGCGCCGGTGATCATGTTCTTCACGTAATCGGCGTGGCCCGGGCAATCGACGTGCGCGTAGTGGCGGCCGGTCGTCTCATACTCGACGTGCGCGGTCGAGATGGTGATGCCGCGCTCGCGCTCTTCCGGCGCCTTGTCGATATTGTCGTAGCTGGTGAACGTCGCGCCGCCGGTCTCCGCCAGCACCTTCGTGATCGCTGCCGTCAGCGACGTCTTGCCGTGATCGACGTGACCGATGGTGCCGATGTTGCAGTGCGGCTTCGTCCGCTCGAACTTAGCTTTCGCCATGGTGTCCTACCTTCTTCTCAACCGTTTTGCCGGACGCGCCGCCCGATGCGGACGCGCCCATAACCACAATTTCGCCGTTACGCCAGCTTCGCCTTGACTTCGTCCGCCACGTTCTGCGGCACCTCGTCATAATGCGAGAACTGCATGCTGTACTGCGCGCGTCCCTGCGTGAACGAGCGGAGCTGGTTCACGTAGCCGAACATGTTGGCCAGCGGCACCATCGCCTCGACCACCTGGGCGTTGCCCCGGCTGTCGGTGCCCTGGATCTGGCCGCGGCGCGAGTTCATGTCGCCGATCACGTCTCCCAGATAATCCTCCGGCGTCACCACCTCGACCTTCATGATCGGTTCCAGCAGCTTGATGCCGGCCTTCTGGGCCGCCTCGCGCATGCCGGCGCGCCCCGTGATCTCGAATGCGAGCGCCGAGGAGTCGACGTCGTGATAGGCGCCGTCGTACAGGGTCGCCGTGAAGTCGATGATCGGGAAGCCGATCAGCGATCCCGTCGCCGCCACTTCGCGGATGCCCTTCTCGACCGAGGGGATATACTCCTTGGGGACGTTGCCGCCCTTCACCTCGTCCTTGAAGATCACGCCCTGGCCGCGCTCGCCGGGCTCCACCGTGAACTTGATGCGGCCGAACTGGCCGGAGCCGCCCGACTGCTTCTTGTGGGTGTAGTCCACGTCGACCTTCTTCGCGAGGCTCTCGCGATAGGCCACCTGCGGCGCGCCGACATTGGCCTCCACCTTGAACTCGCGCCGCATGCGGTCGACGAGGATCTCCAGGTGGAGCTCGCCCATGCCCTTGATGATCGTCTGGCCGCTCTCGGCGTCGGACGACACGCGGAACGACGGATCCTCGCGCGCCAGGCGGTTGAGCGCGACGCCCATCTTCTCCTGGTCGGCCTTCGTCTTCGGCTCCACCGAAAGCTCGATCACGGGCTCGGGGAACTCCATCCGCTCCAGGATGATCGGCGCGTTCTGGGCGCACAGCGTGTCGCCCGTCGTCGTGTCCTTCAGGCCGGCCAGGGCGACGATGTCGCCGGCATAGGCCTCCTGAATGTCCTCGCGGCTGTTGGCATGCATCAGCAGCATGCGGCCGACCTTCTCCTTCTTGTCCTTCACCGAGTTCATCACGGTGGTGGCCGCATCCATCTTGCCCGAGTAGATGCGCGCGAAGGTGAGCGTGCCGACGAACGGATCGTTCATGATCTTGAACGCCAGCGCGGACATCGGCGCGTCGTCGGCCGGCGGCCGCGTGGCGGGCGTCTCGTCCAGCTTCACGCCTTCCACCGGCGGAATGTCCAGCGGGCTCGGCAGATAGTCGACCACGGCGTCCAGCAGCGGCTGCACGCCCTTGTTCTTGAAGGCGGAGCCGCACAGCACCGGCACGAAGGCGAACTCCAGCGTGCCCTTGCGGATCAGCTTCTTCAGGGTGGCGGTGTCGGGCTCGTTGCCCTCCAGATACGCCTCCATCACCTCGTCGTCCTGCTCGACCGCCATCTCGATCAGCTCGGAACGGGCGGTGGCGGCGGCATCGGCGAGATCGGCCGGAATGTCCTGATACTCGAACTTCGCGCCGAGCGACTCCTCCAGCCAGATGATGGCGCGGTTCTCGACGAGATCGACTAGGCCCTTGAAGCCGCCCTCGATGCCGATCGGCAGGTACAGCACGGCCGGGCGCGCGCCCAAACGGTCCTTGATCATGCTCACGCAACGCTCGAAGCTGGCGCCGGTGCGGTCCAGCTTGTTGACGAAGCACATGCGCGGAACCTTGTACTTCTCCGCCTGGCGCCACACCGTCTCGGACTGCGGCTCAACGCCGGCCACGCCGTCGAAACAGGCGACCGCGCCGTCCAGCACGCGCAGCGAACGCTCCACCTCGATGGTGAAGTCCACGTGGCCGGGCGTGTCGATGATGTTGATGCGGTGCTCTTCGCCCTTGCCTTCCTCGGCCCGCCAGAAGCAGGTCGTGGCGGCCGACGTGATCGTGATCCCGCGCTCCTGCTCCTGCTCCATCCAGTCCATCGTCGCGGTGCCCTCATGCACCTCGCCGATCTTGTACGACTTGCCGGTGTAGTAGAGGATGCGCTCGGTCGTCGTCGTCTTGCCGGCGTCGATGTGCGCCATGATGCCGATGTTGCGATACCTGTCGAGCGGATGGCTGCGGGCCATGATCTGTGGTCCTTGATAGATGCGTTGGTAGCGCCGAGACGCTTAGGGAAAGAACAGCTTGGCGATCGCGGCACCCGCGCCGAGCAGCGCGGCGGTGGCCAGCATCGCCTGGAACACCATCGAGCGGGGCATCAGTTCGCGCTCCGCCTGGAACTTCAGCTGCTCCGCCGTGAGCTTGTTGGCCTCCGCCATCAGCTTGCGGGTCTCAGCTTCCAGCCGCTGGGACTGGCGGTTCAGCTCGTCGACGGTCGGCTCGGTTACTGATGCCATGATCCCTGCCCTCGCCGTCCTATATAGCGGCTACCAGCGATAATGCGAGAAGGCGCGGTTCGCCTCGGCCATGCGGTGCGTGTCCTCGCGCTTCTTCACCGCGTTGCCACGGTTGTTCGCCGCGTCCAGCAGCTCGCCGGAGAGGCGGGCCGACATCGTGTTCTCGCTGCGCGCACGAGCGGCAGCGATCAGCCAGCGGATCGCCAGCGCCTGGCTCCGCTCCGGCCGCACCTCGACCGGCACCTGATAGGTCGCGCCGCCGACGCGCCGGCTGCGCACCTCGATGCCCGGCTTGATGTTGTTCAGCGCATCGTGGAACACGCCCAGCGCGTCGCGCCGCGCGCGGGTCTCGACCACGTCCAGCGCCGTGTAGACGATGCCCTCGGCGGTGGACTTCTTGCCGTCGAGCATGACGGAATTCATGAATTTGGAGAGCACCTCGTCCCCGAACTTGGGATCGGGGAGGATGATGCGCTTCTCGGGACGACGACGACGTGCCATTCTCTTATCCTTGCTGCTTCAGCCGGTTCCGGAACCCGTCCGGGGCTTACTGTGCCTCACTGCATGCTCAAGCGAGCGTCACTTCGGGCGCTTGGCGCCGTATTTGGAGCGGGACTGGCGGCGATCCTTCACGCCCTGCGTGTCGAGCACGCCGCGCAGCACATGGTAGCGCACGCCCGGCAGATCGCGCACGCGGCCGCCGCGGATGAGCACCACCGAATGCTCCTGCAGATTGTGCCCCTCGCCGGGGATGTAGCTGATCACCTCGCGCTGGTTGGTCAGGCGGACCTTGGCCACCTTGCGCAGCGCCGAGTTCGGCTTCTTCGGGGTCGTCGTGTAGACGCGGGTGCAGACACCGCGCTTCTGCGGGTTCTTGTCCATCGCCGGAACCTTCGACTTCTCCTTCTGGAGAACGCGGCCGTGGCGCACTAGCTGGTTGATCGTCGGCATGAAGCCCTTCACCTTTTAGAGTTACTTTACCGATGCCCGAATTGCCCCGCCGGCCCGGATTCCCGGAAAGGCGGATGCACGAAAGCCCCGGCGGCCGATAAATCGACCCACCCGAGGCCCGCCCACGCATCAGCAATGTTCAAGCTCAGTCCGCGAGCGACCGAATCCCGATGGGACGCGAGCCTCCAGCCCTTGGACAGGCGCGCGCTATAGACGCCGACTCGCGGCCGGTCAACCGGCAGCGCCCGCCGCGAGCGGACGCCGCCACGCGATCGCCCAGGCGAGGCCCAGGCACCAGCCCGCCGCCACGTCGCTGGGCCAGTGCACCGCCAGCGCGATGCGCGAAAGGCCGATCGCGGCGGCCAGCACCAGCGCCGCCGCCAGCGCCGCCGAACGATGCCGCTCCGGCGCCAGCCAGGCCAGCGCGACGTAGAGGATCGTCGCGTTCGCCGCATGGCCGCTGGGGAAGCTGCTGGTGGTGACATGGTCCAGCCGCGCCAGCAGGTCCGGCCGAGGCCGCAGCACGATCAGCTTGCAGGCCGTGTTCAGGATCATCCCGCCGGCCACCACACCGCCCAGCACGAGCGCCCGCCGCAAGTCGCGCGCCATCAGCAGCCAGAGCGCCACCAGCGCGGCGACAGCGATGCGGGTCGTCGCATTGCCCAACCACGTCACCATCTGCACGAAGGCAACAAGGCCGGCGGGCGGCGCGAAGGCGAAGAGCAGCGCCCGATCGAACGCTTCCGTCCATCCCGCATGGACGGCGAGCCCGATCGCGACGGCGCCCATCAAGAGCGTCGCCGCGGCAACAAGATCCTCCCCGGCACGGGGAGGGGGACCGGCGGAGCCGGTGGAGGGGGAGAGCGGCGGGACGCCACCCCTGACTCCGTCGCCGGCGGCGCTCCTCCTCCACCACCCTGCGGATGGTCCCCCTCCCCGTTCCGGGGAGGATCCCATCAGAAGTGGATCGCCCGGCCGTAGGCGCTCAGCACGCTCTCGTGCATCATCTCGCTTAGGGTCGGGTGGGCGAACACCGTCGCCATCAGCTCGGCCTCGGTCGTCTCCAGCTGACGCGCGACGACATAGCCCTGGATCAGCTCGGTCACTTCCGCGCCCACCATGTGCGCGCCCAGCAATTCGCCGGTCTTGGCGTCGAACACCGTCTTGACGAAGCCCTCCGCCTCGCCGAGCGCGATCGCCTTGCCGTTGCCGATGAACGGGAACTTGCCGACCTTCAGCTCGTGCCCGGCCTCCTTCGCCTTGGCCTCGGTCAGCCCCACGCTCGCCACCTGCGGGCGGGAATAGGTGCAACCGGGGATGTTGGCCTTGTTCATCGGGTGCGGGTGCACATCCTTGTTGCCGGCCGCCTGCGCGATCGCCTCCACCGCGATCACGCCCTCGTGGCTGGCCTTGTGCGCCAGCCACGGCGCGCCGGTGACGTCGCCGATCGCCCAGATGCCATCGACGTTGGTCTTGCCGTAGCCGTCGGTCAGGATCTGGCCGCGCTCGGTCTTCACGCCCAGCGCCTCCAGCCCGATATTCTCGATGTTGGCGACGATGCCGATCGCCACGATCACGTGGCTGAACTCGGCCACGGCGGACTTTCCGTCCTTGCCCTTGATGGTCGCCTTGACGCCCTTCGGTCCGGTCTCGATCTTCTCCACGCCCGCGCCGGTCTGGATCGTGATCTTCTGCTTGGTCAGCGCCTTCTGCATGAAGTCGGAGACCTCGGCATCCTCCACCGGCAGGATCCGGTCGAGCATCTCGACGATCGTCACCTCGGCGCCCATGTCGTTGTAGAAGCTGGCGAACTCCACGCCGATCGCGCCCGATCCGATCACCAGCAGCTTCGTCGGCATCTCGGGCGGCACCATCGCGTGGCGGTAGGTCCAGATGCGCTCGCCATCCGCCTTGGCGAAGGGCAGGTCGCGGGCGCGCGCGCCGGTGGCGACGATGATGTTCTTCGCCGTAAGCTCCGTCGTCTTGTCGCCCTGCTTGACCGACAGCCTGCCCTTGCCGGTGATCGTGCCGACGCCCTCGACCACGGCGATCTTGTTCTTCTTCATCAGCCCCTTGACGCCGGCATTCAGCTGCCCGGCCACCTTGCGGCTGCGCTCCACCACCTTGGCGAGATCGAACGCCACGTTGCTGGCCGACAGGCCGTAGGCGTCGGCATGCTGCATATAATGGTAGATCTCGGACGTGCGGAGCAGCGCCTTGGTGGGGATGCAGCCCCAGTTCAGGCAGATGCCGCCCAGCCGCTCCCGCTCGACGATCACGGTCTTCAGCCCCAGCTGCGCCGCCCGGATCGCCGCGACATAGCCGCCGGGGCCCGAACCGAGGACGATGAGGTCGTATTGGTCAGCCATCGAAGTCTCCAAACCCCTCTCCCTTCAAGGGAGAGGGGGGCCCGCAGCGAAGCTGCGGGAGGGTGAGGGCATGCCAGAGCCGTGCGAATCGCCTCTTCCACGCCTTGCGGGTTCGTCATGACATCGTTGTTCCAGAAGCGGACGATGCGATATCCCTGAGCAATCAGATAGGCGTCGCGTCGCGCATCATGCCCGCTCTCAACATGCTGCGACCCGTCGGCTTCCACGATCAGCCGCCGTTGCTGGCACACGAAGTCGGCGATGTAAGGCCCGATCGGCTGCTGGCGCCGGAACTTCGCTCCACCCAGCCGGCTGCCACGCAGCTGCGTCCACAACCGGCGCTCCGCTTCGGTCGGGGCTCGTCGCATTTCCTTGGCGCGTTTCAGGGTATGTGGCGCGTAGCCTGTCACCGCCCTCTCCCCCCCACCGCTGCGCGGCGGGCCCCGCCCTCTCCCTTGAGGGGATAGGAGTCGCTCGTCCCCAAGCCGTCACCTACGCCAGCATGCCCAGCGGGTTCTCCACCAGTCGCTTGAACGCCTGCATCAGCTGCGCGCCGTCCGCGCCGTCGATCGCTCTGTGGTCGAAGCTGCCGGTGGCGCTCATCACCGTCGCCACGCCCAGCGCGCCGTCGACGATGTACGGCCGCTGCTCGCCCGCGCCGATCGCCATGATCATGCCCTGCGGCGGGTTGATGACGGCCTCGAACTGCTTGATCCCGTACATGCCCATGTTGCTGAGCGAGGCGGTGCCGCCGGCATATTCCTCCGGCTTCAATTTGCCCTCGCGCGCGCGGCCGGCCAGATCCCTGATCTCGGTCGCGATCGTGGACAGGCTCTTGGCCCCGGCATCCACCACCACCGGCGTGATGAGGCCGCCGGGGATCGACACCGCCACCGATATGTCCGCGCGGGTGAAGGTCAGCAGCTGGTCGCCGGCGAACTGCACGTTGCAGCTCGGCACTTCCGTCAGCGCCACCGCCAGCGCCTTCACCAGCATGTCGTTCACCGACAGCTTCACGCCCCGGCTCTCCAGCGCCGCGTTCAGCTGACCGCGCAGGGCGAGCAGCGCATCGAGCCGGATGTCCACCGTCAGGTAGATGTGCGGCACCGTCTGCTTGGATTCGGTCAGCCGCCGCGCGATCGTCTTGCGCATGTTCGAGAGCTTGCTCGCCTCGTGCGGGATATCGCTGGTGGCCGGGGCCTTGGGTGCCGGCTGCTCCGCCGGGGCCGCCTCCGCTGGCGCGGGCGCCGCCGCGGGCGCTTCGGCCTTCGGCGCGGCCGGCTGGGCGCTCTCCAGATCCGCCTTCACCACCCGGCCGTTCGGGCCGGAGCCGCTGAGCCCCGCCAGATCGATGCCCTGCGCCGCCGCCAGCCGCCGCGCCAGCGGGCTCGCCTTTACCCGATCGCCGGAAGTCGCCGCCTCGGCCGTGGCCGGCGCGGCCGGCTTGGCGGGCGCGGCGGCGGCCTTGGCCGGCGCTTCCGCCTTCGGTGCCTCGGCCTTCGATGCCTCCGCCTTGGCGGGCGCCTTCCCGTCAGCCGGAGCGTCGGCCTTCGCCGCCGGCGCCTCATCCGCCGCGGCATCCTCGCCCTCGCCGGCGATCAGCGCGATCACCGCGCCCACCTTCACCCCGTCCGTGCCCTCGGCCACCACGATCTTACTGATCGTGCCCTCGTCGACCGCCTCGAACTCCATCGTCGCCTTGTCGGTCTCGATCTCGGCCAGCAGGTCGCCGGACTTCACCGCGTCGCCCTCCTTCACCAGCCACCTGGCCAGCGTCCCCTCCTCCATCGTCGGGGAGAGCGCGGGCATCTTGAGCTCGATCGGCATGGATTCGGCCACTCCCCGGCTTGTCGCGTTCACGCGCGGTCTGTCGGCCATGTGGTGGCCGATGGTCAAGGCTGAACGCTTGCGCGCCGCCGGCTTATGGCTCACTTCGGAGCCGTTGGGGGAGAGCGGCGCGATGCGCACCTATCTGGTCGTGATCGACGAGAATGACGAGGCCCGCGTGGCGCTGCGCTTCGCCGCCCGCCGCGCGGCCAGGACGGGCGGCGCGGTCGAGATCCTTGCTCTCGTCGCCCCGCCGGAGTTCGTCCAGTGGGGCGGCGTGCAGGCGGCGATGGAGGAGGAGGCGCGGCTGCGGGTGGATGCCCTCGTCGCCACCGCCGCCGGCGAGCTGATCGAGGAGACCGGCCTCAGCCCCACCCTCACCGTGCGCCAGGGCGATCCGGTGGCGGTAGTGCGGGAGATGCTGGCCGACCGGCCGGACACCGCCGCGCTGGTGCTCGGCGCCGCCGCCAGCGACGGGCCGGGGCCGCTGGTGGAATATTTCGCCGGTGCCGGCGCCGGCACGATGCCGTGCCCGGTGATGATCATCCCCGGCTCGCTCAGCGACGAGGCGCTCGACCGGCTGAGCTGACCGGCCGGCGGTGCCGCGTCCCCAGCCACGCGCCCGCCCTTCGCTTGCGTGCCCCGACCCGATCCGGCAGCCTGTAGCGATGAAACAGCTGCTCGCCCCCGCAATGCTCGCCCTCGCCGCCCTGCCGCTCGTCGCTGCGGCACCGCCGCCGCTTGTGCCCGACCCGACCGAACTTCGCGCGACGGTGGCGGCGCTCGTCGGCTTCGGCACGCGCCACACGCTCTCCACCACCACCGATCCGAAGCGCGGCATCGGCGCCGCGCGCCGCTGGGGCGCCGCCCGCTTCGCCGCGATCGGCAAAGCGTGCGGCGATTGCCTGGCGATCGAGACGGTGGCCGATCGCTTCACCGGCCCGCGCGCGCCGGACGGCGTGGAGGTGGCGGACGTGATCGCCGTGCAGCGCGGCAGCGGCGATCCGAACCACGTCCTGATCGTGCAGGCCCACATCGACAGCCGCGTCACCGACGTGATGGACGCGACCAGCGACGCGCCCGGCGCCAACGACGACGGCTCGGGCGTCGCCCTGGTGATCGAGGCGGCCCGCCTGCTCTCGCGCGAGAGGTTCGCCGGCACGATCGTCTACGCCCTCCTCTCGGGCGAGGAGCAGGGGCTGTGGGGCGGCAAGCTGCTGGCGGATACGGCGCGCAGGCGCGGCTGGCAGGTGGCCGCCGTGCTGAACAACGACATCGTCGGCAACACCCACGGCCAGGGCGGCGATCATGTCGACGGCCGCGTGCGCGTGTTCAGCGAGGGCATCCGCGCCGCCGACACGCCCGAACAGACGGTCGGGCGCCGCGCGACCGGCGGCGAGGATGACGGCCCCTCGCGCGCGCTGGCCAAGCGCATCGCCGCCATCGCCGCCGCGACGCCAGGGCTGGAGGTGGTCGCCGTCGGCCGGCCGGATCGCTTCGGCCGGGGCGGCGATCAGACGCCGTTCCTGGAGGCGGGCTACCCGGCCGTGCGCTTCTCCGAGGCGGTGGAGAATTACGATCGCCAGCATCAGGATCTGCGGACGGAGGGCGGCACCCGCTACGGCGATACGATCGACGGCGTCGACTTCCCCTATCTGGCGCGGGTGACGGCGCTGAACGTCGCCGTGCTGCGCCAGCTCGCCGCCGCCCCGCCCGCCCCTGCCGAGGCGACGATCGCGGGCGCGGTCTCGGCCGACACGGTCGTCGCGTGGACGCCGGTCGCGGGCGCCGCCAGCTACTGCGTCCACATCCGCCGCGCCGATCGGCGGACGTGGGAGGAGCGCCGCTGCCAGGCCGATGCCGGCCGCGTCGTGCTGAAGAACGTCAACATCGACGATCACTTCTTCGGCGTGTCGGCCCTCTCCGCCGCCGGCGCGGAGAGCCTCGTCACCTTCGCCGGCGCCGCGCCGCGCAAGTGACGGCGACGGGCGCCGGCGTCAGCGACCGCGCCGCAGCAGCTTCGATTTCGCCGCCGGGCGGTGGCGCGTCGCGACGTGCCGGGGGCGCGAGGTGGTGACGTAGCTCTCGGTCACGGTGGTCGTCTTCGTCACGCTGGGCGCGGTCGTCACCACCACGGTGGTCGCGCCGCCGGGTCCGTAGGTCACGCAGGGGTGGCCGTAGGGCACGCCGCGACAATCCGGCCGATCATAGGTCGCGCCGCCGCCGTGCCAGCGCGGATCGGTGTCCCGATAGGCGTCCTCGTCATAGGCGAAATGCGGATCGCGGCCGGGGCGCGGGCCGAAATCGTCCCAGCCGATATCCGGCACCGCATCGATGACATAGCCGCCGCGATCGACGAGCACGGCGTCGTCATAATAGCGTACCCAGTCGCGCCCCGGTCCGGGCGGCGGCAGGTCGTAGCCGTCCCAGTCGCGCACCACGTAGCGGGGCGAGGCGAACACGCCCGGCAGCCGCCCGCCACGACGATAGCGGAAGCCGTTGCCGCGCCCACCGTCCCAGGTCTGGCGCCGCCACCCGTCGCGCGGCCCGCCGGGCGCGCGATCGGCGCCGGGACCGCGATCGCGATAGGCGTCCGGCGGCGGCGCATCGTCGCGCATCGCCACCGGCCGCGCCCGGGCGACGGGCGGCTGAGCGGCAGGCGGCGGCGCGACAGGCTGAGCGATCGGCGCGCGAGATGCCGGGCCGCGTGCCGCATCGGACCAGCCGTCCCGCGTCCAGCTGCCGGCGGCGGGCGGCACGGCACGCCCGGCAGGCTCCACCGGCGTATCCGCCGGCACCCCGCCCGGCAGCGAGTCGACGGCGGCGTGCGCGCCCGCGGCACAGGCCGCCAGAGACAACGCCAGCCAGACTTTTCCGAGACTCACCATGGTTAACCGCTCCCTGTGCCAGGCGACGAGCGCCTGCTCACGAGACGCGTCGTGGTAAACCATAGCTTAACAGCTTCGTCGTGGCGCGACCACGCGCGGCGGCGCCCGCCCAGTCCCGTTTTGGAACTCGGAGGGCACGGCGCGGCTGCGCGGGCACGCCCCGCGCCGTCGCGCCCTCGCAATGTTCCCGTTGACCTCGCCGCCGCTTCGGTGTGTTGAGCCCGCATGCCACGCTCCGCCACAGACATCATGCAGCAGGCCGTCAACGCGGCCGTCGTCGATGCCATCGTCGCGCTGAAGGAGGCATCGAAGGGTCTGCCCAACGCCCTGCTGCGCGACCTGAACGCCATCCACCCGAACACCGCCTTCAACGATCTGCCGCAGCCGGTGCAGGCCACCGTCGCCGCCAGCGTCCGCAGCGCCTTCACGATGCTGCAGAAGGAAGGCTATGCGATCGCCGAGGCGCAGAGCGCGCGTCCCCGCGCGCCGCAGCCGCCGCGCGCCCGCGGCAAATGATCGACCCGCCGGAATCGTACCTCGCCTACGCTCGGTACAGGTGAGGAGAGGATCGCGCCGTCACCGCGGGCGCCGCTCCCCTTACCCCTCGATCGGTTCGACATCCACCTCGACGTCGATCTTCTGCCGGCCGCCGCCCAGGAATATCCCGCCGATCGGAGCCACGTCGGCATAGTCGCGGCCGATCGCGGTGACGATGTGGTCGCTCGCCATCGCGCAGGCGTTGGTCGGATCGAAGCCGATCCAGCCGCGCGCCGGTCCGCACCAGGCGAGCACCCACGCATGGGTCGCGTCCGCGCCCACGAGCCGCGCCTTGCCCGGCGGCGGGATCGTGCGGAGATAGCCGCTGACATAGGCCGCCGGCACGCTGGCCGCGCGCAGGCCGGCGATCATGATCTGTGCGAAATCCTGGCACACGCCGTGGCGCTTGGCGAATGCCTCGGCCGGCGGCGTATCGAGCTCGGTCGCCTTGCCGTCGTAGCGGAACTCGGCCGTCATGCGCCGGGTGAGCGCGTAGCACGCCTCCACCACCGGCCGGTCCGGCGCCAGCTCCTCGGCGCACCACGCGCCGATCGCCGGATCCAGCGGGATCATCGGCGAGGCGAACAGGTAATTGCCCGGCCCGGTCGCCGAGAGGTCGCGCGATCCGCGCGCCGCCGCCCCCACCTCGGCCACCGTCGGATCGTCGTCGCGCACCTGCGGCACCGGCCGGTTCACCGTCACGCGGAAGCGGCTGCGGATCGCCACCTCGCTCGCCGGCCGGTCGATCAGCATGCGCTGCACGTTGACGGCATAGCCGCTCGGCCGCGTCTCGACGAACGAGGCGGAGGGCGTGACGGCGAGGTCGTAGCTCTCCACCACCTGCCCGTCCCACTCGATCGGCCGCAGCCGCAGGTTGCACCGGGTGAACCGCACCGGCCGGGCATAGCGCGTGCGCGTGAGGTGGGAGACGTTGTAGCACATCATGGGCGGTGATCCTCGATGCAGGCCGCCATCTCACACCATCCGTCTCCCCGGACTTGTTCCGGGGCCCACCCGGCGGCGAGCGGCGTCGCTGGAAGCGCACGACACGGCGGTCGCGGCAAGGTGGGCTCCGGAACAAGTCCGGAGTGACGATAGGCTGGACCGGACCCGATCGGGCGACTATTCTTTCCCCCGCTCACGCCAGCGTCATCCCGGCGGCCCGCAAGGTCTCGTTGTCCTGTAGGAAGAAGCGGCGGCCGATCGCGTCGGACAGGGCGTAGAGCCGGTTCTCCACCGCCATCACCGCGTGCGTGCCCAGCGACTCGGCGCGCTGCATGGAGACGAGCGCGTCGATCTCCGTCGCCAGCCGCTGCGGCTCCTCGGCCATGCCGTCGTCCTTCAGGCGCGGCAGCGCGTCCAGATGGGCGCGGATCCGCTCCACCTGGAAGGCCAGCGCGCGCGGGTTGAACGGGTCTAGCGCGATCAGGTCGCGCACCGGCGCCAGCGCCAGCCCGGTCATGTAGCGGGCACGGTAGCTGATCTGGCTGTCGTTCAGGTCGAGCAGGGTCGTCAGGTCGTCGGCGCCGGCATCGTCGCCGGCGAAGGCGCGCAGCTGGCGGCAGACGATCGCCGCCCGCTCGATCCGCCGGCCGAGATCGTGGAAGCGCCAGCCGGCGGTGCGCCCCATATTCTCGGCGGCGAGGCCGGCGAGCGCCGAGAAACGCTCCAGCAGCGCCGTCGCGCGGCCCAGCAGCCCGCTCGCATCCTCGTCCTGCGCGGCCGGCGGCGCCGCGTCGATGAGGCGCCACACGTCGGCCGACAGACGATCGCGCGTGCCCTCGGCGATCGCGTGGACGGAGCCGAGCAGGCTGCGCACGCTGGCGCCGCCCGTCCCGTCCAGCGCTGCCGTCGCCAGCGTGCGCACATCCGCCCTGCGCGCCTCCTCTTCCTCCTCCTTACCGCCGCCGCCGGCCGCCCCGCTGGAGATCAGCAGGCCGGTGAGCCGCGCGACCGTGGCCGGCACCAGCGCCGCGCCGCCGACCGAATCGATCGTGCCGCCCAGCGCCGCGCGCACCAGCCGCAAGGTCGCCTCGCCGCGCTCCAGATAGCGGCCCAGCCAGAACAGATTGTCCGCCGCCCGGCTGGGCAGGGTGCCGGGGTTGCGGCGGATGGCGACGTTGGCGGGCAGCAGCGACACGCTCTCCACCGGCGCGCGGCCGACGACGCACACGTCGGCCGAGAAGGCGCCCTCGCCCATCACCGCCGCGCGCGAATCGGCATCCTCGCCCAGCCGGGCGAAGCCGCCGGGCATCACCGTCCAGTCGCCCGCACCATCGCGCGCGGCGAACACGCGCAGGGTGAAGGGGCGCGCCACCAGCTTGTCGCCGGCCGCCGCCGGCATGGTGGAGAGGCGCACCACTTCCTGCCCGACATAATCCTGCGGCCGCCGCGCCAGCCCCGCCAGCAGCGCCGCCCGCGCCGGCCCGTCCAGCCGCGATCCCAGCACGGCGCGCCCGTCGGCCAGGCCCGCCGGCCGGTCGCCGAAGGCGGGGGCGATCAGCAGGTCGGCCATGTTCGCCTCGACATGGGCGCGCTCGCGCGGCTGCCCGCACCACCATGTCGCGATGTTCGGCAGGCGCAGCATGGTGCCGGTCAGCCGCCGCGCCAGATTGGGCAGGAAGGCGCTCATGCCGGTCGATTCCACCACGCCGGCGCCGGCCGCGTTGGCGATCACGGTGTTGCCGGCCAGCACCGCGTCCATCAGCCCCGGCACGCCGATGGCGGAGCGCGAATCGAACGCCAGCGGATCGATGAAGCGGGTGTCCATCCGCCGCCACAGCGCATCGACCCGCTTCAGCCCCTCCACCGTGCGGACGAACAGCTGGTTGTCGCGCACCGCCAGATCGCCGCCCTCCACCAGCAGCAGGCCCAGATAGCGCGCGAGATGCGCCTGCTCGGCATAGCTCTGATTGTAGCGGCCGGGCGTCAGCAGCGCGATGCGCGGGTCGTCGCGGTGGCACACGGCCGCCAGGCCGGCGCGGAAGGCGGAGAAGAAGGGGGCGAGCCGCTCCACGTTCAGGCGCGTCTGCAGGGTGCCCATCACGCGGCTGGCGGCCAGCCGGTTCTCCAGCGCGTAGCCGGCGCCGGCCGGCGTGCGCGCGTGATCGGCCAGCACCCGCCACTCGCCATCCGGGCCGCGCGCCAGATCGGCGGCGTAGATGTGCAGCCGCCGCCCGCCCGGCGGCGGCACCCCGATCATCGATCGCCAGAAATGGCGGCTGCCGGTGACGAGCGCCGCCGGCAGCGCGCCGTCGCGCACCAGCTTCTGCTCGCCGAACACGTCGGCCAGGATCAGCTCCAGCAGCTCGGCCCGCTGGCAGATCCCCGCCTCGATGCCGCGCCACTCGTCCTCGCCGATCAGCAGCGGCACGGCCGACAGCGGCCACGCCCGCTCGTCCGCCTCGCCGGGCAGGCGGAAGGCGGTGCCGAGCTCCTTCACCTGCCGGCCGATGCGATCCTGCAACTGGCCGAGGCTGCCGTCGCCGACATGGGTGAAGCCTTCCAGCAGCGTGCGCCACCAGCGCGCGCCACGCCCCTCGTCACCGCGCAGCACATCGCCTGGGCCGGCCTTCTCGCGGTAGGAGGTCAGCCATCCCTCGCCCCGGCTCGGCATGCCCGGCAGCCTTTCGATCGGATCGGTCGCCACGGTGACTAGCGCGGCGCCGGCGTGCGCAGATCGAGCGTCAGCGGAAACTCGCCGGCCTGCTCCTGCCGCGGCATGGCCACGGTGCCGGGCGTATGGCCGCCTTCCTGGAAGCGGATGCGGCGCCGGGTCTCGGCCTCATAGTCGTTCACCGGCACGGTATCGTAGCTGCGGCCGCCGGGGTGCGCGACATGGTAGACGCAGCCGCCGAGCGACCGCCCGTTCCAGCGATCGAGCAGGTCGAAGGTCAGCGGCGCGTTGGCCGGCAGGCGCGGATGCAGGCAGTTGGCCGGCGCCCACGCCTTGTAGCGCACGCCGCCCACCATCTCGCCCGACAGGCCGGTGGCGGTCATCGGCACGGCGCGGCCGTTGACGGAGACGATGTGCCGCTCCGCCACGATGCCGGTCGCCTTCACCTGCAACCGCTCGGTCGAGCTGTCGACGTAGCGCACGGTGCCGCCGATCGCGCCCGTCTCGCCCAGCACGTGCCACGGCTCCAGCGCGTGGCTGATCTCCAGGCTCACGCCGCCGGCGTTCACCGTGCCGTGCACGGGGAAGCGGAACTGGCGCTGCGCCTCGAACCAGCTCGGATCGAAATCGTAGCCGGCGCGGCGCAGATCGCCCAGCACGTCCAGGAAATCGGCCCACACGAAGTGCGGCAGCAGGAAGCGATCGTGCAGCTGCGTGCCCCAGCGCACCAGCCCGCCCTCCTGCGGCTCGCGCCAGAACCACGCGGTCAGCGCGCGCACCAGCAGCTGCTGGGCAAGGCTCATGCGCGGCTCGGGCGGCATCTCGAACCCGCGGAACTCCACCAGGCCCAGCCGGCCGGTCGGCCCGTCGGGCGAGTAGAGCTTGTCGATGCATATCTCGGTGCGGTGGGTGTTGCCGGTCACGTCCACCAGCAGGTTGCGGAACAGGCGGTCGACCACCCACGGCGCCGGCGTCTCGCCCTCGCCCGGTGCGGACGAGAAGGGATGCGGCACCTGCGCCAGCGCGATCTCCAGCTCGTAGAGGCCGTCGTGGCGTGCCTCGTCGATGCGGGGCGCCTGGCTGGTCGGCCCGATGAACATGCCGGAAAACAGATAGCTCAGCGCCGGGTGGCGCTGCCAGTAGAGCACGAAGCTCTTCAGCATGTCCGGCCGGCGGATGAACGGCGAATCGTTCACCGATTGGCCGCCCAGCACCAGATGGTTGCCGCCGCCGGTGCCGATCGAGCGGCCGTCGATCATGAACTTGTCGGCGGTGAGGCCGATCTCGCGCGCCATGCGGTAGACGCCCTCGGTGATCGCCACCGTCTCCGCCCAGCTGGAGGAAGGCTGGACGTTCACCTCGATCACGCCGGGATCGGGGGTCACGCGCAGCACCATCAGGCGCGGATCGGGCGGCGGGGCATAGCCCTCGATCCGCACCGGCACCTTCAGCGCCTCGGCCGTCGCCTCGATCTGGGCGACCAGCTCCAGATAGTCCTCCAGCGCCTCGGTCGGCGGCAGGAACACCGCCAGATGGTCGCCGCGCGGCTCGGCCGTCACGGCGGTGCGCACCGCCCCCTCGATGATATATTGTTCCTGCCGCTCCTGCGGATCGTGCCCGCCGCTCGCCTGCGCCACCTGCTCGATGCGCTGCTCGTGGCCCTCGGCCGTCGCCATCGCCGGCGCCGCCTGATCGCGATAGTCGGGCAGCGGCGGGCGCGGCTCGGTGGTGTCGCGCACGTGCAGATAGGGATAATCGGACGGCGGCACGTAGGCGAGCGCGCTCAGCGGCAGGCGATAGCCGAGCGCCGAGTCCCCCGGCACCAGGAACAGCTTGCCGCGCCGCACCCGCCACCGCTCGCTGCGCCACGCCTTGCGCGCGTCGGGCGCCACCGCCGCGTTCCACCGCTGCACCGGCAGCACGTAGCCGACCGGCTTGGAAAGGCCGCGCTCGAACGCCTTCACCATGCGCGCCCGCGCCTCCGGATCCTCGATCCGGGGATCGGTGGGGTCGGTATTCTCGGGCAGGGAGGCTTCCTTCACCGCCCACTCGATGCCGTCCTCATAGGCCGGCTGGACGTAATCCGCCGCCACGCCCAGACCGCCGGCCACCGCCTGCAGGAAGCGGCCGGCAGCACCCTCGTCCAGCGTCGCGCCGGTGACGGCGCTCTGCGCGATCAGCCCGGCATCGCGCCACACCGGCACGCCATCCCGCCGCCAGTAGACCGAATAGCCCCAGCGCGGCAGGCTCTCGCCCGGATACCATTTGCCCTGGCCGTGGTGGATCAGGCCGCCGGGCGCGAACGCCTCGCGCATCATGCGGATCAGCCGGTCCGCGAACAGCGCCTTCGTCGGGCCGACCGCGTCGCCGTTCCACTCGCCCGCTTCCGGATCGTCGGCGGCGACGAAGGTGGGCTCGCCGCCCGTCGTCAGCCGCACGTCCTGCGCCACCAGATCGGCGTCCACGCGAGCGCCAAGCGCGTCCAGCGCCTGCCAGCGCGCATCGGTGAACGGCGCCGTGATCCGCACCGCTTCGGCGATGCGCTGCACCGTCATCTCGTGGCCGAACTCCACGTCGGCCGGCTCCATCAGCGCGCCGGTGATCGGGCTGGCCGAGCGATAGTGCGGCGTCGCGGCGAGCGGGATGTGCCCCTCGCCCGCGAACATGCCGGAGGTCGCGTCCAATCCGATCCAGCCCGCGCCCGGCACATAGGCCTCCGCCCAGGCGTGGAGATCGACGACGTCCTCCGCCACGCCCTTCGGCCCCTCCACCGCCACGACGTCCGGCTTCAGCTGGATTGAGTAGCCGGAGACGAAGCGCGCCGCGAAGCCCAGCCGGCGCAGCAGGTTCACCAGCAGCCAGCCGCTGTCGCGGCAGGATCCGGTGCCGATCTCCAGCGTCCGCTCGGGCTCCTGCATGCCCGCTTCCATGCGGATCACGTAGCCGATCCGCCGGTTCAGGGCGACGTTCAGGTCGACGAGGAAGTCGATCGTGCGCTGCTGCCGCCCCTCGAATTCGGCGACCAGCGCGTCGAACAGCGGCCCCTGCGGCTCCACGTCGAAATAGGCTGTCAGATCGGTGCGCAGGTCCGGCGCATAGGCGAACGGCCGGTTCTCGGCATAATCCTCGACGAAGAAGTCGAACGGGTTGATCACGACCAGGTCGGCGATCAGGTCAACCGTGATGCTGAACTCGTCCGTCTTCTCGGGAAAGTTCAGTCGCGCCAGCCAGTTGCCGTGCGGATCCTGCTGCCAGTTGATGAAGTGGCTGTCCGGCGTCACCGTCAGCGAGTAGTTCGGCACGGCCGTGCGACTGTGCGGCGCCGGGCGCAGCCGCACCACCTGCGGGCCAAGCTGGACGGGCCGGTCGTAGCGATAGGAGGTGCGGTGGTGGAGCGCGGCCTGAATCATGCCGCCCTTTGCACCACACCTGACAGGGGGGCGCAACCGATGGCGTGCGCCGCAGCACTCGGCTAACCTTTACCGCATGACCGATCCGCACGCCCTGTTCGAAAGCTGGTTCGCCGAGGCGCAGGCCCGCGAGGTCAACGATCCCAACGCGATGACGCTCGCCACGGTGGATGCATCCGGCCAGCCGGCGGCGCGCATGGTGCTGCTGAAGGGGCACGATGCGCGCGGCTTCGTGTTCTACACCAACCTCGAAAGCCGCAAGGCGGACGATCTGCGCGCGCAGCCCCGCGCCGCCCTGCTGTTCCACTGGAAGTCGCTGCGCCGGCAGGTGCGCGTCGAAGGGCCGGTGGAACGGGTGAGCGATGCCGAGGGCGATGCCTATTTCGCCACCCGCGGCCGCGATTCGCGGCTCGGCGCCTGGGCGTCGGACCAGTCCCGCCCGCTGGATGCCCGCGCCACCTTCGAGGCGCGCTTCGCCGCGATGGAGGAGCGCTTCGCCGGCGGCGACGTGCCCCGCCCGCCGCACTGGAGCGGCTATCGCGTGCTGCCCGACCGCATCGAATTCTGGCAGGACCGCGCCCATCGCCTCCACGAACGCCGCCTCTTCACCCGCGACGGCGACGGCTGGGGCGAGGGGCTGCTGTTCCCGTGACGCCCCGCCGCCATGGCGAAGCTCCGGCCCGTCACCCGGACCTGTTCCGGGACCTACCGCCGGGCAAGCGGTGAGGCATGAGGCTCAGGCGTCAACATGCGTGGCGAAGTAGGCTCCGGAACAAGTCCGGGGTGACGGCGGGAGGAAAACCGTCAACCTCACCAGCCTCGGCGCCCCCCCTTCACCCCAGGCTCTTGCTCGCCTGCTCGAAGACGTCCTTGGAGAGGCCGGCGGCTTCCAGCACGCGGCGCAGTTCCGCCTTCATCAGCGCCGCGCGCGTCTCGTCGAAGCGGCGCCAGCGGCCGAGCGGCGGGATCAGCTTGGCGGCAGTGGAGGGGTTCAGCCGGTCCACCGCGATCACCATGTCCGCCAGGAAGCGATAGCCCCGCCCGGATATGTCGTGGAAGGCGCGCTGGTTGGCCGCGAAGGCGCCCACCAGCGAGCGGATGCGGTTGGGATTCGCCAGGGTGAAGTCGCCATGCCGCGCCAGCCGCTCCACCGCGTCGATCGTATCGGCGCGGGCGGAGAGCGCCTGGGTGGTGAACCACTTGTCCAGCACCAGCCCGTTCGCGCGATAGCGCTCGTAGAACAGGTCCAGCGCCTCCTCCCGCTCCGGCGCGGTGCCGTTGGCGAGCACGCCCAGCGCCCCCTGCCGGTCGGTCATGTTGTCCGCCTCGTCATACTGGCGGAAGGCGAGCGCCGCCGCGTCCGCGACGCCTGCCGCCGCCAGGTAGCCGAGCGCCACGGTGCGCAGCCGGCGCAGTCCCTTGGCCGGCGGCGTATATTCGTAGCGGTTGGCCTGCGCCTTGCCGTAGGCCGCGCGCCACTCCTCCTCAAGCGCCGAACCGAGCGCCGCGCGAAGCGCCTCGCGCGCGGCATGGATCGCCGGCGGATCGACCACGAGCATCTGGTCGCCGACGAACGCCTCGCTCGGCAGCAGCACCGCCTCCGCCACGAAGGCGGGGTCCAGCGCCGGATCGGTCAAGGTGCGCTCCACCGCCGCGATCACCGGCGCATGGTCCGCCTCGCCGGTCGCCACCGCCACCACCAGCGTATCGACCATCAGCTGCTGCATCGCCTCGTAGCGGGCGAACGGATCGTCGTCATTGGCCGAGAGGAAGGCGAGGTCGGCGGCCGAGCGATCCGTCTCCACCACCACCGGCGCGGAGAAGCCGCGGTTGATCGAGAGCACCGGCCGCTCGCCGACGCCCTCGAACAGCACCTCCTTGCTGGCCCCGTCCAGCAGCACCACCTGCTCGGGCGCGATCGTGGTGCCGGTCAGCTCGCCGAACAGCGCCACCTTCAGGGGCAGCGGCATCGGCGTCTTGTCCGGCTGGCCGGGTGTCGCCGGCACCGTCTGCCCCAGGGTGAGGCGCGCCTGTCCGCTCGCCGGCTCGTGGGTGATCGTGGCGTGCACGCGCGGCGTACCGGCCTGCCCGTACCACAAGCGGAAGTCGGCCAGGTCGGCGCCGCTCGCATCCTCCATGGCGCGCACGAAATCCTCGCACGTCGCCGCCTGCCCGTCGTGCCGCTCGAAATAAAGGTCGCTGCCCAGCCGGAACGCCTGCGCGCCCAGCATCGTGTGCAGCATGCGGATCACCTCCGCGCCCTTGTTGTAGACGGTGGCGGTGTAGAAGTTCGATATCTCCATATAGGCATCGGGCCGGATCGGGTGGGCGAGCGGCCCGGCATCCTCGGGGAATTGCGCGGCGCGCAGCGCCCGCACATTCTCGATCCGGTTCACCGCCGGCGATCCCTGGTCGGCGGAAAATTGCTGGTCGCGCAGCACGGTGAAGCCCTCCTTCAGGGAGAGCTGGAACCAGTCCCGGCAGGTCACGCGGTTGCCAGACCAGTTGTGGAAATATTCGTGCGCCACGACGCCGGCCACGGCATCGTAATCGGCATCGGTGGCGGTATCCGGATCGGCCAGAATGTAGCGCGAATTGAAGATGTTGAGGCCCTTATTCTCCATCGCGCCGAAGTTGAAGTCGGCCACCGCCACGATGTTGAACTCGCCGAGATCATATTCGCGGCCATAGGCCTGCTCGTCCCACGCCATCGCCGCCTTCAGGGCGGCCATCGCATGCTCCGTCTTGCCCAGATCGGCCGGCTTCACCCAGATGGCGAGGTCCACCGCGCGGCCGCTGCGCGTGGTGAAGCCGTCACGATTGGCCGAGAGATCGGCGGCGACCAGTGCGAACAGATAGGTGGGCTTGGGGAACGGATCGCGCCACTCGGCCCAGTGCCGCCCCTCGGCCAGGCCGCCGCCGTCGGTGCGATCGCCGTTCGAGAGGAGCAGCGGATAGGTCGCCTCGTCCGCCTCCAGCCGCACGGTGTAGCGGCTCAGCACGTCCGGCCGATCGGGGAAGAAGGTGATGCGGCGGAAGCCCTCCGGCTCGCACTGGGTGCACAGCATGCCGGCCGAGGCGTAGAGCCCCATCAGCTGCGTGTTGCGCTCCGGCGCGATCGCCACCTCGGTCTCGATCAGGTGGGCGTCGCCGGGCAGGTCGATCACCAGCGCCGGCCCGTCCATCCGCCAGCTGTCCGCCAGCGCCTGGCCGTCGATGCGCACGGCCAGCGGATCGAGCCCGTCGCCGTCCAGCCGCAGCGGCCGGCCGTGATCGCCGTTGCGCGTGACGCTGAGCCGGGCGAACACCCGCGTCTCCGCCGGATCCAGCCGGAAGTCGAGCGACACGTCCGGCACCAGCCAGTCGGGCGGCCGATAATCCTCGCGGCGGATCACCGGCGGTGGCGAGACGGCGGCTGTCTGTATATCGAGCATCGCGACAACCTAGAGCCTGATCGCCCGGGGTGGAAGCGCCTCGCGCTGCCGTAACCGCCGGGAAGCGGGCGTGGGTCGGCGCGCAGGCGGCATTTCACGCCCGCGCGCGCCGGCCCGACGACGGATGAAGGGCGCCATGACCACGCTTCTGATCTTCGGCCCCGGCTACACCGCCAGCCGCATCGGCGCGGCGCTGCGCGGCCGCGGCTGGCAGGTGATCGCGGCGCGCCGCTCGGCGGCCGCAGGCGATGTCGCGTTCGACGATGCGGCGGCCGTGCTGCCGGCGATCGCCGCCGCCACCCACATCCTCTCCTCCGTGCCGCCGGCCGAGGGCGAGGATCCCGTGCTCGCGCGTTATGGCGCGGCGCTGGCGGCGGCGCCCGCGCGCTGGATCGGCTATCTCTCCTCCACCGGCGTCTACGGCGATGCCGCCGGGGCCTGGGTGGACGAGGCCACGCCGCTCGCCGGCCGGCGCGGCGGCCGCAACGCCGCCGACGCGCGCTGGCTCACGCTCCACCCGGAAGCCCGCATCTTCCGCCTGCCCGGAATCTACGGCCCCGGCCGCTCCGCGCTGGACCGGGTGGCGGAAGGCCGAGCCCACCGCATCGCCCTGCCCGATCAGGTGTTCAGCCGCATCCACGTCGACGACATCGTCGGCGCAGTGCTGGCGAGCCTCGCGGCGGGGCCGCCCGGCGCCTACAATGTGGCCGACGACGCGCCGTGCAGCCAGAACCGCGTGATCGAGGCGGCGTGCGACCTGCTCGGCCGCCCCTGGCCGCCGCTGCTGCCGCTGGCCGAGGCCGGCCTCTCCCCGGCGGCGCTGGCCTTCTATGCGGAGAACCGCCGCGTCGCGAACGGCAAGGCGAGGCGGCTGCTCGGCTGGAGTCCGCGCCATCCGGATTATTGCGCGGGCTTGCGCGCGATCTCGCGGACGCCGGCGAACTGAGACGACGAGCCCGGCATCGCCGGCAGCGATGGCTTCCCGCCGGGCGCGATGCTCTGTATCGGGGCGGCAGGCAGAAGCGGCAGGAACCTGCTGACGTTTGCGGAGACTCCGGGGCAAGGATGCTGCGACCCTTCGGTGAGAACATGTGGACGGCCGACGGGCCGCCGGTATCCGTCGCGGGCTTCCTGTATCCCACGCGGATGATCCTGATCCGCCTGTCGGACGGCACGCTGTTCGTCTGGTCGCCTGTGGCCTTGTCCGTCGATCTTGCCGCGCGGGTCGATGCGCTCGGCCCGGTGCGCCACATCGTCGCGCCCAATTCCCTGCACCACATGTTCGTCGGTGAGTGGCAGGCCGCCTATCCGGAGGCAAGATCCTATGCGGCACTAGGGCTACGCGAGAAGCGCCGAGACCTCAGGTGGGATGAGGATCTGGGCGATGCGCCGGCAGCGGCGTGGGCGAACGATATCGATCAGGTCGTCATGCGGGGAAACCGGATCACGACCGAAGTCGTCTTCTTCCATCGCGCAAGCCGAACGGTCATCTTCGCCGATCTGATCCAGCATTTCGAGAGCGGCTGGTTCACGGGCTGGCGCGCACTTGTCGCACGGCTCGATCTGCTTACCGCGCCTCGGCCCACCGTCCCCCGAAAGTTCCGGGCTACGTTCCGCGACCGGACCGCCGCTCGCCGCGCGGTCGGGCAGATCCTCGATTGGCCGGCCGAAGCGGTGCTGGCGGCGCATGCCGCACCGATCCCGCACGGTGGCCGGGCCGCGATCGCGCACGCCTTCGGCTGGCTGCTCGACTAGGTTCGGAACGGGCCGCCGCGCGCTCTTCTGCGATGCAGGCGGGGGAGCCGATGCCGCGGCGCACGGAACCACCTCCTGCCATGGCCCCTCACACCCAGCCGCCGAGGTCCATCGGGCCGATCAGCGCGCGATAGCGGGCCAGGGCGTAGCGATCCGTCATGCCGGCGATGAAGTCGGCGACGTGGCGGGCTCGGGCGGGCTCGTCGGGCGGCAGGCGATCGCGCCAGTGCGGCGGCAACAGCGCCGGATCGGCGCGATAGGCGGCGGCCAGCCCCGCGATCACGCCCCGCGCCCGCTCCGCGATCGCCCGCTGGCTCGGATGATGGTACAGCCGCGCATACATGAACCGCTTGAACGCGCGCTCCTCGACCGTCATCGCCGGCGAGAAGCGGGCCAGCGCCGCTCCCGCCGCGCGCACCGCATCGACGCTGCCGGGCGCCGCCCGCGCGATCGCCGCGCGAGTCTCGGCGAGCAGGTCGTTCACCATCCGGCCGATCTGCTCGCGGATCAGCTCCGCCACCCGCGCTTCCGGCGCCAGGTCCGGCAGGCGCCGGCTCACCGCCGCCCAGCCGGGCGCCACCAGCGGCTGCGCCACCACCTCGGCAAGGTCGATCAGGCCGGCGCGCAGGCCGTCGTCGATATCGTGATTGTCATAGGCGATGTCGTCCGCCAGCGCCGCCACCTGCGCCTCCAGCGAGGGCCAGGTGCCCAGATCGAGCGGGAAGGCGGCATCCGCCTCCGCCAGCGCCCAGGGCGGCGTGCCCGCCACCGGGCCGTTATGCTTGGCCAAGCCCTCCAGCGTCTCCCAGCCCAGGTTCAGCCCCGGCCAGCGCGGATAGGGCGTCTCCAGGGTCGTCAGCACGCGCAGCGTGTGGGCATTGTGGTCGAAGCCGCCGGCATCGGCCACGGCGGCGGTCAGCGCCTCCTCGCCCGCGTGGCCGAACGGGGGGTGGCCGATATCGTGGGCCAGGCACAACGCCTCGGTCAGATCCTCGTTCAGCCCCAGCGCGCGGGCGATCGTGCGGCCAATCTGCGCCACCTCCAGGCTGTGCGTCAGACGGACGCGATAATGGTCGCCGTCCGGCGCGACGAACACCTGCGTCTTGTGACCCAGCCGGCGGAAGGCGATCGCGTGGATGATCCGGTCGCGATCGCGCTGGAAGGCGTCGCGCGGGCCGCGCGTGGCATCGCGCCCCTCGTCGTGCAGCCGCCCGCGCGATGCGGCCGGATCGGAGGCGTAGGGGGCGGTCATCGCCGGCCTCCATAGAGGGGCCGGCAGCGCTTGGGAATCGCGCGCTACCGCGCCGTCACCTTCTCCACGTCGTTGCCGGCGCGGGTGGTGAACTGGATGCCGGAGACGCCCGCCTTGCCGAGCCGGTTCACCTGCGCCTGCGCCTCCTCCGCCGTCTTGAACGGGCCGATCAGCAGCCGGTTGGAGGCGCGCCACGGCGCCGTATAGGTCGCCTTGCCCTCCAGCAGCTTGGGCGCCCTGCCCTTCACATTGTCCCAAGCCTTGTCCAGATTGGCCTTGTTGCTGCCGGATGCGACCTGCACCCAGTAGCGTTCCGGCACCTTGCCCTTGGCCTCGGCCTTGGCGGCGGTCTTCCGGTCGTCCGCCTTCTCGTCGGCCTTGGCGGTCTTCGACTTGTCGGCGCCCTTGCCCTTGTCGGCCGCCTTGCCTTTATCCGCGGCCTTGCCCTTGTCGCCGGCCCTGCCCTTCGCCGGCGCCACATCCGGCTCGGCATCCTTGCCCTTGCCAGCGGCGGCATCACGGGCGGAAACCTTGCTTCTGGCGGATACCGGGTCCCTGTCGCCGGCCTTCTTCCCGGCTACCGCGTCCGCCGCCTTGCTTCTGCCGCCCACCTTGTCGGCATCGGCGGCCTTTTCCGCCATCCTCCCCTTCGCCGCCGTTCCGCCTTTGGCCGACGGCTTCTCCGCGCCCCGGCCGGCAGACGTGCCGCTGCGCTCGTCGGCGGCGGCCAGTTGCACGGCCTTGTCGCGGCCGGCCACCTTCGTCCGGCCGCTCGTCGTCGCGGCGCCGGCCGGATCCTCGCCGACGTCCCTGCCCGCGCCGCGCGTCGATCGATCGATCTGCCTGCGGACCGCCTCGCGGCTGCCGGCTGCCGGCTCCTGGGCGGGCGCACGCTCCACCGGCGCGGGCCGCTGGGCGACGGGCGCGCGCGACGGCGGCAAGTCCACGATGCGCTCCGGCGCGACGGGCTCGACGCCGGCGAGCGCCGGCCCACGCGCGGTGACGACCAGCGCCGCCGCCGCCCCGCCCGGCACAGGCAGCGGTGCGGGCGCGTTCGTCGTCGCGGTGGTGGCGACCGTCGGCGCGGTCGCATCCGGCGCGACAGGCGGAACGGCGGAGGCAGTCACGGACGGTGCAGCAGCCGATGTCGCCACCGCGATCGATCCTGCCGCGGCCGGCTGCGGGGCCGAAGCGGCCGTCGCCGAGCCCGTCGATGCCGGCGGCTCCGTGCCGATCGCCGTCGTCGTCCGCGCCAGCTGCGCGGTCGCCGAGGTGGCGGTGCTCGAGCCCGTCGGTGCCGCCGGCTCTGTGCTGGTCGCCGTCGTCATCCCCGCCGGCTGCGAAGTCGCCGAGGCGGCAGTCCTCGAGGCGATCGATGCCGGCGGCACCATGACGGTCGCCGACGTCGTTCGCGCCGGCTGCGGCGTGGCCGACGTGAACGTCGCCGATGGCACCGCCACTGGTGGAGCGGCGGCAACGGACCCGGCACCCGCGAACGCCACCGCCGGCGCAGACGGCATCGCCGGCGCGCGCGTCGCTGCCGTGCCCTGCGTCTCGGCCGTGCCAGGCACGCCGTCGATCGCGCGCATCCGCACCGGGTCCGCCTGCGCCAGCCGGGTGGGCGCCGACGCGGCCGATGGCGTCAGGGCCTGCGTGACGCCCGCCATGGTCGCCGGACGCGGCACCGGAGCGGTCGCTCCACCCATGCGCGCAGGCGTGGCGGCGGCGACCGTCGCCCGCGTCGCAGCCGGCACGGCCGTCTGCCCGGGGATCGGGGCGGCGAGCACGTGCGCCGGCGGCAGCACCTCGGCCGTCTCGCCGAAGCCAGGGCGGCGGCGCGGCGCGCGGAGGTCCGCCACGTCGGCAGCGGTCGCGATGCGCGGCCCCAGCGCCTCGCCGGCCGGGATCAGCGGCGTATCGCCGCGTCGGTCGCCACGCGGGTCGCGCGCCGCGCCCGCCGTGCCGATCGCGGCCGGCAGCGGCGTCGATCGCGCATCGGCGAACAGCTCGGCCGCCGTGTACGATCGCGCGTCGGACGGGAAGTAGCCGAAATTCACCGCCAGCGCCTTCTGCGCGGGGTTCAGCTTCACCAGCCGGCCCATGAAGGTCGCCATCACCGTCGCCTGCGGGCCGGGCATCGCGCCGCGCACCACATTGGCCGCGCCCGCCTGGTCGCCGGTCAGCGCCAGCACGAAGGCGCGCGCGCGCACCGCGCCGCTGTCGCGCCGGCGCAGCAGCGGCTCCAGCATCGTCAGCGCGCCGGCGCGATCGCCGGATATCGCCATCGACAAGGCGAGCCGCCGCACCGTCTCGTCATCGTCCTTCGCGCGCAGCGCCAGCGTGTAGTCGGCCTGTGCGCGGCGATTGTCGCCGATCAGGTCGTTGGCGAGCCCGCGATCGGCGGCGATGTCGCCCGCCGGCACGCCGAGCGCCACCGCCTCGTCGAACAGCTTCAGCGCCGTGCGCGGCTGCTCCATCTGGACGAGCGCCGTGGCGAGGCCCGCCTTGATGCGCCCGTTGCGCGGCGCGATCTCCTCGGCACGGGCATAGAAGCCGAGCGCGGCGTTCGCGTCGCCCACCGCCAGCGCCGCCCGCCCGGCCCCGGTGAGGGAAGCGAGATCGCGCGGGTTGGCGGCCAGCATGCGCAGGTATCGGCTCAGCGCCGTCACCGGATCGACGTCGGCGATCGCCGGATAGGCGGGGGCGCCATAGCCGGATGCCGGATAAGCCGTCGACGGCGTGGCCTGCGCCGCCAGCACGGCGCCCGGCATCGCCAGCGGGATGAGCGCCAGCAGCCGCGCGCGCGGGGAAAGGATTCGCGATGTCATGGTCAGGAGCAGATAAGCGGGCCGCGCCGGGCGGCTTCAACCCGCCGCGTCACCGCCGCGCGACCAGCCGGTGCGCGGTCCGGACGAACGGCCGCCGGGCCACGCCGTCGCCACGTCGCCCGGCCGACGTGACGGCACCCCGCGCCGGCACGCGCGCATCGCACCGTCGCGCGACGTAGCCTACTGATTGTTCTGGCGGTTCAGGAAGCGCGGGATGTCGAGCGGCTCTACGCCGCGCTTCTGCTCGGCCTCCGGCTCGATCTGCGCCTTGGCCGCGCCGCGCGCGATGTTCGACATGCGCTCGAACAGGGTGCCGCCCTCGCGGGCGATGCGCGGGGCCGGGGCGGGCGCCTCGGCCGGCGGGGTCAGCCAGGCCGGGCGGGCCTGCTCGGGCCGCACGGTGGCGGGCGCCGGCTCCGGCTCCGGCGTCAGCATCGTGCCGGTGTCGAGCAGCAGTTCCTCCTCGGCCGCCGGTGTCGGTGCCGGGGCTGCCGCCACGGGCGCTGCGGCCGGCGGAGGCGCCGGCTGCTCGGCGACGGGCGCGGGCGCCTGCTCGGCCACGGGTGCCGCAGCCGCCGGGGCCGCGGCAGGCGTCGCCGCCGGCTCGGCCTTGCGGGACTGGGGGAAGGCGAACAGCTTGGCCGGCTCGGCGGCGGCGGAGGTGTCCGCCTCGATCCCGGTGGCCACCACCGAGACGCGGATCTTGCCTTCCAGATCGTTGTTGAACGCCGAACCCCAGATGATGTTGGCGTCCGGATCGACGAGTTCCTTGATGTGGTTGGCGGCCTCGTCCACCTCCATCAGGCGCATGTCCTCGCCGCCGGTGATGGAGATGATGACGCCCTTGGCGCCCTTCATCGAAACGCCGTCCAGCAGCGGGTTGGCGATCGCCTTCTCGGCCGCCTCGATCGCGCGATTGTCGCCCGATGCCTCGCCCGTGCCCATCATCGCCTTGCCCATCTCGCCCATCACCGAACGCACGTCGGCGAAGTCGAGGTTGATGAGGCCCGGCATCACCATCAGGTCGGTGATGCCGCGCACGCCCTGCTGCAGCACCTCGTCCGCCATCTTGAAGGCGTCCTTGAAGGTCGTGTTCGGGTTGGCGACCAGGAACAGATTCTGGTTGGGGATCACGATCAGCGTGTCGACATGCTTCTGCAGCTCCTCGATGCCGGCGTCGGCCGATTTGGCGCGACGATTGCCCTCGAAGCTGAACGGCTTGGTGACGACGCCCACCGTCAGTATGCCGCGATCGCGCGCGGCCTTGGCGATCACCGGCGCGGCCCCGGTGCCGGTGCCGCCGCCCATGCCGGCGGCGATGAAGCACATGTGGGCGCCGTCCAGCGCGCGCTCGATCTGCTCGATCGTCTCCTCGGCCGCCGCCCGGCCGATCTCCGGCCGCGATCCGGCGCCCAGCCCCTGCGTGATCTTCAGCCCCAGCTGGATCCGGCTCTCCGCCGAGGAGGCGTTGAGGGCCTGCGCATCGGTGTTGGCGACGATGAAGTCGACGCCCTGCACGTCGGACGCGATCATGTTCGCGATCGCGTTGCCGCCCGCGCCGCCGACGCCGATCACGCTGATGCGCGGCTTCAACTCGTCGACCTCGGGGCGCATGAACTCGATCGTCATCTGATAATCTCCTGTAGCCGCACCACGGCCCTACGCTTTGCCCAAAACTGCCCGATCCGAATCGGCAACGCACGTGAAAAGTTAACGCGGGATCGATTTAGTAGCCCTGCCGGAAGGCCGCGATCAGCCGCTGCACCACGCTGGAGGCCGTCGGCCGGTGGACCATCGTGGTGGAGGGCACGATCTGCCGCAGGTCCACCGGATCGGACGCAGCATATTGCACCAGCCCGGCAACGGTGGCGAAGGCCGGGCCGGAATGCGCCTCCGGCAGGCCGGAGAGGCCGCGCGGCCGGCCGATCCGCACCGATCGGCCGAGCAGCCCCTGCGCGTAATCGGCCATGCCCTTCAGTTCCGCGCCGCCGCCCGTCAGCACCACCTGCCGGCCCACCGGCCCGGTGAAGCCCAGCGCCTTCAGGGTCGTCGCCACCTCGTTCATCCAGTGTTCCAGCTGCTGGCGGATGATGGCGATCAGCTGCGCCCGCGTCATCCGGCCCACGTCGGCGCCGTCGGCATCGCCGCTGATCGGGGCGATGTCGATCATGTCGTGATTGTCGCGTGGCGACGTGGTGGCCGATCCGTAGAAGGCCTTGATCCGCTCCGCATCGAAGCGCCGCATGCCGAAGGCGGAGGCGATGTTGTCGGTGATGTCGGACGCGCCCATCGGGATCGAGTGGAGCCCCACCAGCATGCCGCCGGCGAACAGCGAGACGTTGGTCACGCCGGCGCCCAGCTCCACCAGCGCCACGCCCAGCTCGCGCTCCTCGTCGGACAGGCAGGCCATGCCGGTGGCGATGGGCGAGGCGACGATCGACTTCACCTCCAGGTGGGCCGATCGCACGCACAGATCGACGTTGCGCACCGGCGAGGCCTCCGCCGCGACGACGTGGATGTCCACGCCCAGCCGGTCGGCATGCAGGCCCAGCGGCGTCTTGGTGCCCTTCAGGCCATCCAGCGTGTAGAGCGTCGGCTGCGCGTGCAGCACCATCCGCCCTTCGGGGTCGATCGATCCGCGGCCGGCCGCCAGCAGGTCGTCGATGTCGCGCTGCTCGATGCGGTGGCCGCCGAGATCCACCTCCACGCTCGCCAGGGTGGAGACGAGGCCGCCGGCCGAGAAGCTGACCCACACGTCCTCGATGTTGGTGCGGGCGATGCGCTCGGCCTGCTCCACCGCCTCGCGGATCGCCGCCTCGGTGCGCTCCATGTCGGCGATGTAGCCGCGCCGCACGCCCTTGCTCTCGCGCTGGCCGGTGCCCAGCACCTGCAATTCGCCGCCCTCTTCCGGCGCCAGCGCGATGAGCGCGCAGACCTTGGAGGAGCCGATATCCAGCGCGGTGATGAGCTTGCCGTTATGCGTGTTGGCCATGCTGTCCCCCTTCGGCGCCGCCGGCCGTCCTCCCCCAGGAACAGGCGGCGGCGCATCTCATGTGTTGTTCGTCGCGCCGTCGTCGGCGGGCGGCGGCGAGGCCGGTGGTTTCGCCGCGGTCGGCGGCGGCGTGTCGATCGCGGGCGGCGGCACCGGATCCTTCACCCGCACCACGAAGCGGCCGGGCACGCGCATGTCGAAGCGAATGATGCCCTGCCCCAGCAGCCGCGCGACGCCGTCGCGCCTGGCGAAGTCGATCAGCGCGGCGCGCGCCTGCGTGTCGCCCTCTGGCAGCGACAGCGTCTCGCCGGAGCGGAAGCGGATGTCCCAGCGGCGATCGCCGATCCAGCTCGCGCCGTCCAGCACCGGCCGCAGCTGCGGCGCCGCGGAGAGCAGGCTGGCGAGCGCCGCCAGCCGCAGGTTGGCGCCCGGCCCAATCACGATCGGCAGGTCGGGCAGCGGCGTGCCCTCCAGCCGCACCTGCTCGATCACCCGGCCCTGCGCGTCCACCAGCGCCAGCCGCCGCTGATACTGCCAGATGGCGGCTGGCTGCCGCTCGACGATGTCGATCACCAGCGTATCGGGGAAGCGGCGGGAGACGCGGGCATCCTTCACCCAGCCCTGCATCAGCAGCCGCGCGCGGATCCCGGCCAGGTCCACCAGCGGCATCGCCCGCGCCTGCTGGTCCAGCGCGGCATTCTCCACCTGCCGCCGGTCCATCCGGTCGATGCCGGTGATCTCCACCCGCTTCACCGCGAAGCCGGCGCGGCCCAGCAGCTCGCCCGCCTGCAGGCCGATCATCTGCGGCAGGCCCATGGCGACGAAGCCGGCCACGGCGGCGGCGATCAGCAGCAGCGCCAGCAGGTAGCGGCCGATGCGCCGGGCCAGTTCGGCGACGCGTGGCGGGACGATGGCCAGCGCCCGCGTCGCCTGCGCCTGCGTTTTCACCACCACGCGCGGCTTCACCGGCGCGCGCTTCCTGGGCGATGTGCCGCGGCGGATCGTGGCGGGCTGGGCGCGCACCGTCGTCATGCCGCGCTCCCGCCGTCCATGGCCTCGTCGACGATGCGCTGCACGAGCTGTGCGTAGCTCATGCCGATGTGGCGCGCCTGCTCGGGCACCAGGCTCAGCGGCGTCATGCCGGGCTGGGTGTTCACCTCCAGCAGATAGAGGCCGGCCTCGCCATGCTCCTCGTCCCAGCGGAAATCGGAGCGGCTGGTGCCGCGGCAGCCGAGCACGCGATGCGCCTTCACCGCCATCGCCAGGGCGGAGGAGGCGATCTCCGCCGGGATCTGCGCCGGGCAGATGTGGACGGTCAGGCCATCGGTATATTTGCTGTCGTAATCGTAGAAGCCGCTCCGGGGTTTCAGCTCCGTCACCGCCAGCGGGCGCCCGTTCTCGGCGCCGCCGAGCACCGCCACGGTCAGCTCGCGCCCCTTGATGAACGGTTCGGCCAGCAGCCGGTCGAAATGCCGCCACGGGCCATCCGCGTCGCGGCCGATCGGGCTGCCGTAATTGCCCTCCTGCGTGACGATCGCGACGCCGACCGAGGAACCCTCGTTCACCGGCTTCAGCACATAGGGGCGCGGCAGCGGATCGGCGGCGTACAGGCTCTCGGACGCGACCATCAGCCCCGCCGGCATGCGGATGCCGTGCGGCACCAGCTCGTTCTTCGTCAGCTGCTTGTCGATCGCGATCACCGATGTGGCGAGGCCGCTGTGGGTGTATCTCAGCCCCATCAGGTCGAGCATGCCCTGCACCGATCCGTCCTCGCCGGGTGATCCGTGCAGCGCGTTGAACACCACGTCGGGCGCGGCCTCCGCCAGCCGGGCGGCCACGTCGCGGCCCATGTCGATGCGGGTCACGCGGTGGCCGAGCGACTCCAGCGCGTCCGCCACGCCGTTGCCGCTGGTCAGCGACACCGCGCGCTCGGCCGACCAGCCGCCCATCAGCACCGCGACGTGCATCAGATCCTCCCCGGCACGGGGAGGGGGACCGCGCCGCGCAGCGGCGTGGTGGAGGGGGATAGCGGCGTCGCGCAACCAGTAAGGGAAGGCGCCCGGCCGCGCCGCGCCTCCACCATGCTGCGCATGGTCCGCCTTCCTGTTCCGGGGAGGATCATCCGGCCACTCCCACGCGCTGGATTTCCCACTCCAGAGCAACCCCCGTCTCGGCCAGCACGCGCTCGCGCACCTCCTCGCCCAGCGCCTCGATGTCGGCGGAGGTCGCGCCGCCCAGGTTCAGCAGGAAGTTCGTGTGCTTTTCGGATACCTGCGCGTCACCGCGCCGCAGCCCCCGGCAGCCGGCGCGATCGACCAGCGCCCACGCCTTCTCGCCCGGCGGGTTCTTGAAGGTGGAGCCGCCGGTGCGGCTGCGCAGCGGCTGGCTCGCCTCGCGCTCGGCGGCGATGCGGTCCATCTCCGCGCCGATCACGGCGGGATCGGCGGCGTGACCGCGAAAACGGGCCGCCACGACGATCGCGTCCGGCGGCAGATCGGAGTGGCGGTAGGTGTAGCCGAGTTCGGCCGCGTCCAGCGTGTCCGTCCGGCCGTCACGATACATCACGGTGGCGTGGACGAGCACGTCCGCCGTCTCGCGGCCGTAGGCGCCGCCGTTCATCCGCACGAAGCCGCCGACGGTGCCGGGGATCGAGCGGAGGAACTCGAGGCCGCCGATGCCGGCGTCGCGCGCCGTCGACGAGACGAGGATGCCCGAGGCCCCCGCCCCGCAGGCGAGCGAAAGGTCGCCTACGTCCGCCGCCACCCTGGCGAAGGCCTTGCCGAGCCGCACCACCACGCCCGGCACGCCGCCGTCGCGCACGATCAGGTTGGAGCCGAGACCCAGCCCCATCACCGGCATCGCCGGGTCGAGATCCCGCAGGAACCCGGCGAGATCCTGCTCGTCGGCCGGTTCGAACAGCCACTCGGCCGTGCCGCCGCTCTTGAACCAGACGAGGGGCGCCAGCGGCGCGGCCGCCGTCAGCCGTCCGCGCACGGACGGGATGACGGGCGAGGCCGCGACGCTGGCGGCTGGGTTCATTTGCGCACGCCCCACATGCCCATCCACGTCTCCCACGCCTTGGCGTTGGCATCGGCGACGTTCTGCGCGGCCTTCATCGCGCCTTCCATCGGCGCGGAGAGGCCGATCATCCTGGTCGCGGCCTCAAGCTGCGCCTTCTGCGCGGCCATCATCTGGTCCTGCAGCATCTTCCAGGCGACGAACGGATCGTTCATGCTCTTTCTCCTTGGATGGCGCCGGCCAGCCCGGCGGCCCATTTCGTGATGTCGCCGGCGCCCAGGCAGATTATCATGTCGCCGCCCTGCACGACATCGCGCAAGGTGGCGGCCAGCTCGTCCGGCCCGGCGATCTCCTGCGCGGCGCGATGCCCCCGCGTCTTCAGGCCACGCACCAGCGCGGCCGCGTCGACGCCCTCCACCGGCTCCTCGCCAGCCGCGTAGACGGGCGCGACATAGACGATGTCGGCATCGTTGAAGGCGGACTGAAAATCCCCCATCAGATCGCCCAGGCGGGAGTAGCGGTGCGGCTGCACCACCGCGATAACGCGCCCCTGCACGCCCTCGCGCGCCGCGGCCAGCACCGCCCGTATCTCCACCGGGTGGTGGCCGTAATCGTCGATCACCGTCGCCGTGCCGCCGGCCAGCGCGATCTCGCCCACCTTGGTGAAGCGGCGCTTGACCCCGCCGAACGCTGCGAAGCCCCTGGCGATCACCGCGTCCGCTATGCCCATCTCCAGCGCCACGCCGATCGCCGCCAGGCTGTTCTGCACATTGTGGCGGCCGGGCATCGGCAGCTCGATATTCTCGATCGATCGGCTGGTGCCGTCGCGGTGGCGCACGATCACCTCGAAGCGGTTGCCGCCGGGGATCGGCGTCACGTTCACACCGCGCACGTCCGCCTGGGCCGAGAAGCCGTAGGTCACGACGCGGCGGTCGCGCACGCGCGGGATCAGCGCCTGCACCTCGGGATGGTCGAGGCACAGCAGCGCCGCGCCGTAGAACGGCACGTTCTCGACGAACTCGACGAAGCTGTCCTTCACCTTCTCGAACGATCCGTAGTGATCCAGATGCTCGGGATCGATGTTGGTGACGATCGCGTAGGTGCCGTCCAGCCGCAGGAAGCTGCCGTCGCTCTCGTCCGCCTCCACCACCATCCAGTCGCTGGCGCCCAGCCGCGCGTTGGAGCCGTAGCTGTTGATGATGCCGCCGTTGATCACGGTCGGGTCCACCCCGCCGGCGTCCAGCAGCGCCGCCACCATCGAGGTCGTCGTCGTCTTGCCGTGGGTGCCGGCCACGGCGACGGTGGATTTCAGCCGCATCAGCTCGGCCAGCATCTCGGCCCGGCGCACCACCGGCACGCGCGTCTCCAGCGCCAGCTCCACCTCCGGATTGCCGCGCTTGATCGCGGTGGAGGTGACGACCACGGCGGCGTCGCCCAGATTCTCGGCCCGGTGGCCGATCATCACGTCGATGCCCTTGTCGCGCAGGCCCTGGATCACATAGCCCTCGGCCACGTCCGATCCCTGCACCTTGTAGCCCAGATTGTGCATCACCTCGGCGATGCCGGACATGCCGATCCCACCGATGCCGATGAAGTGGATCGTGCCGATGTCGGTCGCGACACCCTTCATGCGTAGGCTTCCCTGGCGAGTTTCGGTGGATCGGCCGGCAGCCCGTCGACGACCGGGGTGCGCCCCAGCCCCTCGACCACGTCGGCCAGGTCGCGCGCCGCATCGGGGCGGCCGACGCTCCAGGCGCGCTTGGCGGCATTCTGCAGAGCGCCGGGCTCCAGCGCCAGCTTCTGCATCTGCTTGGCGAGTTCGGTGGGGGTGAAGCGCGGCTGGCGGATCAGCCGCGCGCCACCCGCCGCCACCATCTCGCGCGCATTGGCGGTCTGGTGGTCGTCGGTCGCCGCCGGATAGGGGATCAGGATAGCCGGCCGCCCGGCCACCGTCAGCTCGGCGATCGTCGAGGCGCCGGCGCGGCCGATCACCAGGTGGGACCAGCCGAGCCGCTCCGGCAGATCGGGCAGATAGGTGGCGAGATCGGCGGGGATGCCGAGCCCGGCATATTTGGCGCGCACCGTCTCGATATCCTCGGGCCGGCACTGCTGCGTCACCTGCATCCGCCGGCGGAAGGTGACGGGCATCAGCCCCAGCCCCTCCGGCACCACTTCGGAGAGGATGCTGGCGCCCTGGCTGCCGCCCGTCACCAGGATGCGGAAGGCGCCCTCCTCGGTGATCGGCGGGAAGGGCTGGTCGCGCAGCGCCGTGATCTCGTCGCGCACCGGATTGCCCACCACGCGCACCTTCGGCTCCAGCCGCGCCGCCAGCCGCTCCACGCCGGAAAAGCCGGTGGCGATCGCATCCACCCGCCGCGCCAGCAGCCGGTTGGTGCGGCCGAGCACCGCGTTCTGCTCGTGCAGCGCGGTCGGGATGCCCTGCTTCAGCGCCGCCAGCAGCGCCGGCAGCGCCGGATAGCCGCCGAAGCCGATCACGGCGGAAGGCTCGAACGTGCGGTACAGCTGGCGCGCCATCTCCCGCCCGGCATGGATCGCCCGCGCCGCACGCAGCCAGCCGATCGGCCCGCCCTCCAGCCGGCCGGCCGGCAGGATGTGGGTCTGCACGCCGCCGAACAGGCCGGGGAAGCGGGCGCCGCGCTCGTCCGTCACCAGCGCCACACGGTGGCCGCGCCGCATCAGCTCGGCCGCCAGCGCGTGCGCCGGGATCATGTGACCGCCGGTGCCGCCGGCCGCCAGCACGAAGTGGCGGGTGATGCCGGGGATATGCTGGCTCATGTGCGACCGCTCCACTTCACCACATAGGGAGAGCGGGTCAGATAGGGGTTGCGCCGGGTGAAGGCCAGCAGCAGGCCGAAGCCGATCGACACGGCCAGCAGCGACGAGCCGCCATAGCTGATGAACGGCAAGGTCATCCCCTTGGAGGGCACCACCTGCACGTTCACCGCCATGTTCACCAGCGCCTGCAGGCCGAACTGGGTGGCGAGGCCTGCGGCGGCCAGCATCAGGAAGCTGTCCTCCTCGTCCAGCAGCTTGATGAACACGCGGACCATGATGGCGAGGTAGATGAAGGCGATCGCCAGGCAGGAGATCAGGCCGAACTCCTCGCCGATCACCGAGAAGATATAGTCGTTGTGCGATTCCGGCAGCTTGAACTTGCGCACGCCGCCGCCCGGCCCCAGGCCGACCAGGCCGCCGTTCACGATCGTCGCATGCGCCACGTCGACATGGTAGGTGTCGCCCGATCCGGTGACGAACTCCATGATCCGCCCGCGCGCGACATCGTAGAACAGGAAGGCGGCGACGATGCCCGCCAGCCCCACTCCGCCCAGCCAGAACAGGAAGCGCATCGGCACGCCGGAGATCAGCAGCAGCGCCATCCACACGCAGACGAAGATCACCGTCTGGCCGAAATCGGGCTGCTTCATCAGGAACAGCGCGATCACGCCGACGCCGACGAAGGAGAGCGGCACCACCGGCAGGCTGCGATCCTGCTGCTTCAGCGACAGCATCCACGCCAGCGCCACCACGAAGAAGGGCTTCAGGAACTCGGACGGCTGGAAGCGCAGCGGATCGACGCCGATCCAGCGCACCGCGCCGTTCACCTTGATGCCCACGAACGGCACCAGCACCAGGCAGGCGGCGAACAGCACCGCCGCCCAGATCGACCAGCGCCGCGCCACATCCTTCGGCAGCATGGAGACGCCGATCATCGTCGGCACGCCGAGGCCGACCCAGACCAGCTGGCGCGTGAAATAATAGAGCGGCGGCTTCCCCTCCAGCCCGGCGGCCGCGGGCGACGCGGCGGCTACGGCGATCAGGCCGATGCCGATCAGCAGCACCACCAGCAGCAGCAGTACGCGATCGATCTCCCAGAACCAGGTCGCGTACCAGCTGCGATCGGCGCGGCCCAGCCGCACCACCTGCTTGCGGCTACGCTGGATCGTCGATGCCGTCATGCCCCCAGCCTTCTCATGTCAGCCCCTCCACGAGCGAGCGGAACGCGTCGCCACGCGCCTCGAAATCGCGGAACTGGTCGAAGCTGGCGCAGGCCGGCGACAGCAGCACCACCTCGCCGGCCACGGCCACGGCGGCGGCGCGGCGCACCGCATGCTCCAGCGTGCCGACATTCTCCACCACCGGCACCCGCCCGCGCAGCAGCCTCTCGTACATGGCCGCGCTGTCGCCGATCGTATAGGCGCCGCGCACATGGCCGAGATGCGGCTCGCACGCGTCGAGATCGTCGGTCTTGGCGAGGCCGCCGACGATCCAGTGCACCGCCGGATAGGCGGCGAGCGCCGGGGCGGTGGAGGTCGGGTTCGTGGCCTTGCTGTCGTTCACGTAGAGAACGCCCGCCTTCTCCGCCACGCGCTCCATCCGGTGCGGCAGGCCGGGGTAGGTCGCCAGCGCCGCCTCGATCACCGCCTCGTCGATGCCCAGCGCGCGGGTGGCGGCGACGGCGGCGGAGACGTTCTGCGCGTTGTGCGGCCCCTGCAGCGCCGGCCAGTCCTTCTGGTCGCCGGCATCGGCCGCCGTGATCGTCACCAGCCCGCCGACCACCCCCGCCGCGATCGCCCGGCTGGGATCGTCCTCGATCGCGATCACCGCCACCTGGTTGGCCTTCTGCATCTTGAACAGCCGCCCCTTGGAGGCGGAGTAGCCGGCGAACCCGTCATAGCGGTCGAGATGGTCGGGCGTGATGTTCAGCAGCACGGCGACGTCGCAGGCGAGACTCTGCGTCAGATCCAGCTGGTAGGACGAGAGTTCGAGGACGTAGACGCCGGCCCCGTTGGCGTTCGGCGCCAGCGGCTGCTGACGCAGGATCGGCAGGCCGATATTGCCGCCCAGCATCGCCGGCACCCCGGCCGAGGCGACGATGTGGTGGATCAGCGCCGTGGTGGTCGACTTGCCGTTGGTGCCGGTGACGCCCACCACCCGGTGCGGCGGCAGCGATGCGCGCGCTTGCGCGAACAGCTCGATGTCGCCGATCAGCGGCACGCCGGCCGCCTTCGCCGCGCCGGCGATCGGATGCCGGTTGATCGGCACGCCGGGCGACACGACGATGCCGTCGAAGCCCGCGAGATCGATCGAGAGCGGATCGGCCAGCACAAAATCCTCCCCGGCACGGGGAGGGGGATCGTCCGCAGGACGGTGGAGGGGGCGCTCGGCAGATGCTGTTCCTCGCGAGGCAAGTGCGACGCCGCTCTCCCCCTCCACCACGCTGCGCGCGGTTCCCCTCCCCGTGCCGGGGAGGATCTTCGTGCGCGCTTCCTCGTTCGAGTCCCACGCGGTCACGTGCGCGCCGCTTGCCAGCAACGCCTGCACCGTGGCGAGGCCCGAGCGCGCCAGCCCCAGCACCGCATAGCGCTTGCCGCGAAAGGCGGGCGAGGTGATCACCGCAGCTTCAACGTGGCGAGGCCAGCCAGCGCCAGCACGAAGCTGATGATCCAGAAGCGGATCACCACGGTCGGCTCGCTCCAGCCTAGCTGCTCGAAATGGTGGTGGATCGGCGCCATGCGGAACACGCGCTTGCCCGTCCGCTTGTAATAATAGACCTGGATGACGACGGAAACCGCCTCCAGCACGAACAGCCCGCCGACGATCGCCAGCACGATCTCGTGATGCGTCGCGACCGAGATCGCGCCCAGCGCGCCGCCCAGCGCCAGGCTGCCGGTATCGCCCATGAACACCGCCGCCGGCGGCGCGTTGAACCATAGGAAGGCCAGGCCCGCGCCGATGATGCACGCCGTCACGATCGTCAGGTCGCCCGCGCCCAGCACGTGCGGGATGCCCAGATAGCCGGCGAACTTGGCGTTGCCGACCAGATAGGCGATCACGAAGAAGGCCAGGCTGGCGATGATGACCGGCATCGTCGCCAGTCCGTCCAGCCCGTCCGTCAGGTTCACCGCATTGCCGAACGCCACAATCACGAAGGCGGCGAAGAAAATGTAGAGCGGGCCGAGATCGATCACCGCGCCATTGTAGAAGGGCACGTACAATTCGGTGCCGTTGCCGTTCAGGATCAGCCAGGCGGCGCCGCCGGCGATGATGAACTCCAGCAGCAGCCGCACCTTGCCGGATACGCCCTTGTGGCTGCGCTTCTTCACCTTGTCGTAATCGTCCATGAAGCCGACCAGGCCGAAGCCCGACGTCACGATCAGCACGCCCCACGTGTAGCGGTTCGCCAGATCCATCCACAGCAGCAGCGATATCGCCAGCGAGGTGAGGATCATCAGCCCGCCCATCGTCGGCGTGCCCACCTTGGCGAGATGGGTCTGCGGCCCGTCCGACCGGATCGGCTGGCCCTTGCCCTGCCGCACGCGCAGCCAGCCGATGAAGCGCGGCCCGATCACCAGGCCGATCACCAGCGCCGTCATCGCCGCGGCACCCGCGCGGAAGGTGATGTAGCGGATGAGGTTGAGGAGCCCCGGAAACCCGAGGTGCTCGGCGATCAGATAGAGCATGTGGCTGCGTCCGTTACCGCCGAACCGGCCGCCAGCGCCTCGACGAGGCGGGCGAGCCCGACGGCATTCGACCCTTTTATCAGCACGGCGTCGCCCGGTGCGATCCGCCCGAACAGGGGATCGCGGGCGGCGTCGGCGGCGGCCACATGCGCGAAATCGATGCGCCCCTCAAGCGCTTTGGCGAGCGGCGCCATTTCCGCGCCGACGAGCAGTGCATAATCGACGTCCGCCGCCGCGAGCATGTCGGCCAGCGCCGCGTGGTACGCCGGCGAGAGATCGCCGAGCTCGCGCATCTCGCCCAGCACGGCGATGCGGCGGGCCGCACGCTCCTGCCCCAGCAGCGCGATGGTCGCCTTCATCGATGCGGGGTTGGCGTTGTAGCTCTCGTCGATCACCAGCGCCTCGCCGCCGTTCACCGGCACCCGCCGCCGCTCGCCGCGGCCGGGCAGGCCGGCCATGTCGGCCAGCGCGAGGCCGGCGGCGGCGAGATCGCCGTCCACCGCCTGCACCGCCGCCAGCACGGCGAGCGCGTTCGAGACCCAGTGGTCGCCCGGCAGCGCGATCGTGAAGGTCAGCTCCGCCGCGCCGATCCGCGCCGATACCAGCGTGCCGCGCTCCGTCCGCACCGCCTCGCGCACGTGCACGTCGGCGGCGGCGTCCTGGCCGAAGGTGACGATCCGCGCCGCGTGCGGCCGCGCCGCCGCGATCAGCCGGTCGCGGTGCGGGCTGTCGTGCGGCACGATGGCGGTGCCGCCCGGCTCCAGCCCGCCGAATATCTCCCCCTTGGCGTCGGCGATCGCCACCTCGTCGGCGAAGAAGGCGCTGTGCGCCGGCGCGATCGCGGTGACGATGGCGACGTGCGGCCGCACGATGCGGGTCAGCGCGGCGAGTTCGCCGGCATGGTTCATGCCCATCTCGAACACGCCGAAGCGCGCGTCCGCCGGCATCCGCGCCAGGCTCAGCGGCACGCCGACATGGTTGTTGTAGCTCTTGACCGAGCGGTGCGCGCCGCCCGGCCCCGCGCGGTCCAGCGCCGCGAACAGCGCCTCCTTGGTGCCGGTCTTGCCGACCGAGCCGGTGACGCCGACGATCCGCGCCGCCGTCCGCGCGCGCGCCGCTTGCGCCAGCGCGTCGAGCGCCGCCGCCGTGTCCGCGACCAGCACGTGGGGGTGCGCCACCGCCTCGCTCACGATCGCCCCGCCCGCCCCTTGCGCGAACGCCTTGTCGACGAAGCGATGCCCGTCCGTCGCCTCCCCCTTCAGCGCGACGAACAGGTCGCCCGGCCCCACCTCGCGCGAGTCGAACGCGACGCCGTCCACGGCGAAGTCGCCATGCGCGACGCCGCCGGTCGCGGCGGCGATGGCGGCGGCGGTCCAGAGGGTCACAGAAGCCCCTCCCTTTCAAGGGAGGGGTTGGGGTGGGTGACTCCATCACGGGTGATCGGGACCGAACGGGATTCCCCCGCCCCCCGCCTCCCTTCCCTGCAGGGGAGTGGGAACCGCACCCCCCTCATGCCGCGCACTCCCGCGCCACCGATACGTCGTCGAACGGCAGCACGCGCATCGCCTCGCCGCTGCCGACGATCTGGCCCTGTTCGTGGCCCTTGCCGGCCAGCAGGACCACGTCGTCGGCACCCGCGCCGGCGATGGCGGCGGCGATCGCCTCGCGCCGCCCGCCGATCTCGCGCGCGGCCGGCGCGCCCGCCAGCACCTCCGCGCGGATCGCGGCCGGATCCTCGCCGCGCGGATTGTCGTCGGTCACGATCACCAGGTCGCCCAGATCCGCCGCCACCCTGCCCATCTCGGGCCGCTTGCCGGCGTCGCGATCGCCGCCCGCGCCGAACAGCACGATCAGCCGCCCGCGCGTATGCGGCCGCAGCGCCTCGATCGCGGCGCGCAGACCGTCGGGCGTATGCGCGTAATCGACGTAGACGGGCGCACCCGCGCGGGAGATCGCCGCCCGTTCCAGCCGCCCGCGCACCGGCTGCACGCGGGCGAGATCGGCGAGGGTGCGCGCCGGCTCGCCGCCTGTCGCGATCACCAGCCCGGCCGCCACCAGCGCGTTGGCCGCCTGATAGGCGCCGATCAGCGGCAGCTTCACGCTGTGGGTCGATCCGCCGGCGGCGACCGTCAGCGTCTGGCCCAGCGCCGTCGGCTCGCGGCCGACGAGGCGCAGCGCCTCGCCGGCCGCGCCCACCGTGAACAGCCGCAGGCCGCGCTCGGCCGCCAGCTCGATCACCCGCGCGGACGCCTCGTCGTCGGCCCACACCACCGCCGCGCCGTGCCGGTCCACCACCTCGGTGAACAGGCGCAGCTTGGCCGCCAGATAGGCGTGCATCGTGCCATGATAGTCGAGATGGTCGCGGCTGAGATTGGTGAAGGCGGCGGCCGCCACCGGCAGCCCCTCGCTGCGATACTGGTCCAGCCCGTGGCTCGACGCCTCGTAGGCGACGTGGCTCACCCCCTCGCGCGCCAGCCCGCCCATATTGCCCAGGAAGGTGGCGACGTCCGGCGTGGTCAGCCCGGTCGAGACCTGATCCTCGGCGGTCGTGACGCCGAGCGTGCCGATCGAGGCCGCATTGTGCCCCGCCATCCGCCACAGCTGACGCGCCAATTCCACCGTGGAGGTCTTGCCGTTCGTGCCCGTCACGGCGACGACGGTGGCCGGGAACGGCGCGAAGAAGCGGGCGGCCAGCCGGGCGAAGGCGCGACGCGGCTCCGCATCGGCGATGTGCAGCGCGCCTTCCACCGTCACTTCCGGCCGCGCCACCACCGCCACCGCGCCGGCGGCGATGGCGGCGGCGATGAAATCCTCGCCGTTCACCCGCGCGCCGCGAAAGGCGCCGAACACGGTGCCCGGCGCCACCTTGCGATGATCGATCGCGAAGCCGGTGACGCGCGCCGTGGCCACCGCCGCGCCGCTCGCCTGCGCGCCCACGTCCGCCGCCAGCGTGGGCAGGTCACTCGACCGCATGCGGATCGGCCCCCTTCGGCTCCCACAGCAGCGGCAGCAGCTCGCTCTCGTCCACATCGCGCGTCAGGCTCGGCATCACGCCCAGCAGCGGGCCGACGCGGGCGACGGTGCGGGCGATCACCGGGCCGGCCGTCCACGCGGCGGTGGCGTAGCCGAACGTGTCGGCGGTGCCCTTCGGCTCGTCCAGCATGGCGATGATCACGTAACGCGGATCGTCCATCGGGAACACGCCCGCGAAGGTGGAGACGTTGGCGTTCTTGCGGTAGCCGCCGGCCTGCGGCTTCTCCGCCGTCCCCGTCTTGCCGCCCAGGCGGAAGCCGGGCGCGTCCGCCTTGCGGCCGGTGCCCTTCATAACCACCAGCCGCATCAGCTGCCGCATCCGCGCGGAGGTCGCCTCCGATATCACGCGGCGGCCCTGCGGCGCCGCCCCGGGCGGCCGCTTCAGCAGCGTCGCCGGGCGCCACACGCCGCCGTTCACCAGCGCCGCATAGGCGCTCGCCAGGTGCAGCGGCGTCACCGCGATGCCATGGCCGTAGGCGACCGTCATCGTGGTCGTCCGCGCCCAGAATTTCGGCCACAGCGGCCGGCCCTTGGCGCCCAGCTCGATGTCGGCGGGCGCATCGAAGCCCAGCTTGCGGAAGAAGGCGGCGGTGCGCTGCGGCCCGATCTCGTCGGCGATGCGCGCGGTGCCGATGTTCGAGGAGTGGACGAGGATCTCCGGCACGTCGAGGAAGCGCTTCTGCGGATGATCGTCCTTGATCTTGAAGCGGCCGATCTGCAGCGGCACCGTCGCATCGTAGCGCTTTGACATGGAGGTGACGACGCCACTCTCGATCGCGTTCGCCATCGTGATCATCTTGAACGTGGAGCCCAGCTCGTACACGTTCAGCGTCGACTTGTTCGCCAGATCCTCGACCCGGCCGAAGCTCGGCGCGTTCGGGTTGAAGCTGGGCAGCGAGGTCATCGCCAGCACCTCGCCGGAGCGGACGTCAAGCACCAGCCCGCTCGCGCCGATCGCCGAATGTTTCAGCATCGCGGCGTTCAGCTCGGTCTCCAGCGCCGCCTGCACGCGGCTGTCGATCGAGAGCGCGACCGGGCGGCCGCGCCCGGCGTCGGCGGTCAGCCGCGCATCCAGCACGCGCTCCATGCCGGAGGTGGGCCTGCCGTCCTGATCCAGCCAGCCCATCACGTGGCTGGCCAGATTGCCCTGCGGGTACAGCCGCTCCGGCTCCCGCCCCAGTGCGATCGCCGGCTCGCCGATGGCGTTCACCTGGCGGATGATCTCCGGCAGCGCGCGCCGCTTCAGGTAGACGAAGCGCTTGCCGGATCGCAGGATCGCCAGATACTCCGCCTCGCTGCGATCGGGCAGGATCGCCGCCAGCTTCGCCGCGATCACATCCGGCGGGTTCATCAGCTGGTTGGGATGCACCGCGATCGACCAGGCGTCGATCGTCCGCGCCAGGGTGACGCCGTTGCGATCGACGATGTCGGCGCGCGGCGGGATCAGGCCGTAGGTGCTCGTGCCGGCCGGCGCCGGATCGGACGCCACCGCCATCCATACCAGCTTGCCGGCCACCACCGCCGTGGCGGCGATGAACAGCAGCATCATCACCATCAGGCGGAAGTGCGCGACGGAGGTGCTCTCCACCCGCGCATCCGCCTGGCGGACGCGCTCGGGCGGCGCCGCGATCGAGGCGAGCGGGGCGGCGAAGGGCGCGTTCACGGGCGGCGGCTGCCGCGCTCGGCCGTGGCGATGCGGCCGATGTCGGCGAGCGCTCGCGCGTCGAGCGGCCCGGCGGAGAGCATCGCCACCTTCGTCGGCGCCGCCCGCGCCTGATCGCGCGGGGGCCGCATATAGTTGGTCTGGCGCAGCAGCGGCTGCGGCTCGGCCTCCGGCTCCGCCGCCGCGCGCTTCGGCGCGGGCCGGAACGCCACCTGGCGCACCTCGGCACGCGGCGCCGCCGCCTTCTCGACCGGGGCCGCCGCCTTCGTCGGCGCAGGCGTGGGCGCGGACGCGGCGGGCGCCGGCGTGAACGAGGCCTGCCGCACATCCGCCACCACCGCCGTCGCAGGCGCCACGGCGATCGCCGGACGCGGCAGCGAGGGCAACGCCGTCAGGCTCGCCAGGCGCACGTCGCCGCTGATGAACTGCTGCGCGGTCGGCGCGGCGAGGGCCAGCGTCTGCGCGTTCCACCGCTCGATCTGGGCCATGCTGCCGCGCGTGCCCAGCTCCGTCTCCAGATCGCGGATCGCCTTGCGGCTCTGGCCGATCCTGCGCTCCACCCGCGCCAGCTCCGCCCGCTCCGCCGCGACATATTGCGTCACCAGATAGCTGCCGAGCGCCGGCACCAGCGCGATCGCGACCCAGGTGACCGAACGGAAGCGCGCCGCCATCATGATGCAAGGCCTTTCTCTGAGTGGGGCCGGGAGGAGTGGGACCAGGAAGGGTTGGCGGTGCGCCGCGCCACGCGCAGCGTGGCGGATCGGGCGCGCGGATTGCGCGCAACCTCCGCCTCGCCGGCGCGCACCGCCTTGGCCACCGCCTCGAAACTGGGTGCCGGGCCAGCGGCGCCGCCGTCCGGCCGATGGCGCGATCCGCCGGGGGCGGCGCCGCTGCGCTGACGCAGGAAGCGCTTGACGATGCGGTCCTCGCCCGAATGAAAGCTCACCACGGCCAGCCGCCCGCCCGGCTTCAGCACGCGCTCGGCGGCGGCCAGTCCGTCCTCCAGCTCGCCGAGTTCCCGGTTCAGGTGGATGCGGATGGCCTGGAAGGTGCGGGTCGCCGGATCCTTCTTGTCGTGCGGCTTGTGGCCGGTCGCGCGGCGCACGACCGCGGCGAGCTCGCTTGTGCGCGCGATCGGCCGTGCCGCCACGATGGCGCGGGCGATGCGGCGCGATTTCGGCTCCTCGCCCAGCTGGTAGATCACGTCGGCGATCTCGTCCTCGTCGGCGGTGTTGAGGAAGTCGGCGGCGCTTGCCCCTTCCTGCTCCATCCGCATGTCCAGCGGCCCGTCCGCCTGGAAGGAGAAGCCGCGCTCGGCCCGGTCGAGCTGCATCGAGGAGACGCCGATATCCAGCGTCACGCCGTCCACCGCGTCGATGCCGTGCTCCGCCAGCGCCTCGGCCATGCGGCTGAAGCGATCGGGCACCAGCGCCAGGCGGCCGTCGTGCGCCGCGACCAGCGCCTGCCCCTCGGCCACCGCATCGGGATCGCGGTCGAAGGCGATCACGCGCGCGACGCCGGCCGCCAGGATGGCGCGGGTGTAACCGCCCGCGCCGAAGGTGCCGTCGACATGCGTCTCGCCGCCGGCGGGGGCCAGGCCGGCGATCACCTCGTCCAGCAGCACCGGCGCGTGGCGCGGATCGTGCGCGTCATGGGTTGGCGTGGGCGCGCTCACCGCAGGCGATCCGCCAGCATGTCGCGCACGTCGTCGGCCGAGTCCGGATCCTCGTCCGCCATCGCCGCGATGAACGTCTCGGGGTTCCAGATCTCGAAGGTCTCGCCCATGGCGAAGAACAGCACGAGGTTGCCCTTGCCGTCCTCCGCGTTCGGATCGACGCCGATCTTCTCGCAGAGGCGCGGGCTGAGGACGATCCGGCCGTTGACGTCCCACGAGAGATCGTCGGCGCGGCCGAGCATGGCGAGATCCTTCTTCACCGCCTGCTCCTGCTCGATCCCCTCCAGCTTCGCGTGGCGGCGCTCCACCTTGCCGCGCAGCTCGCGGACATACTGGTTCTCGAAGGCGGAGAGGCACGGGCGCTGCCGGTCGCGCACCACGATCACAACCTTGCCGGCATTGGCGTGGCGGGTCTCGCCGTCGCCGGCGGCGGGATCGAAGCCGTCCTCGGCGATCACGCGGCGGTGGCGGGTCTGGATGGTCGCGCGGAAATCGGACGGGACGGAAACCCGCCCCTTCTTGTCGATGGCGTTCAGCGCCCGCCCGCGAAAGAGATCCGAAATCGCCACCCGTTTGCCCCGTCAGCGGCGGGAAACCCCACCGGGCGGCCCGTCTCGCACTCACGCCACGAAGACAGGTCGCCCCCTGCAATCAAGGGGCTAACATGGGGCAGGTGTAGGAACAAATGGTTTCTTATGGGATGGCGTAGTCAAGCCTGTGTATTAGCCGGGTGGCGGCTGTTCGCGAACATGGCTCTTTTCCGCCGTTCTTCCCTTTTTGTTCCTGTGGATAAGCTTGTGCCTATCACTTGATCCGAAATGGCGGATGCGACGAATGTCGCAAGCGGCGATCAGGCCGATCAGCAGCGCCGGCAGCAGCGCGCCCACGCAAACCCATGCGGTCACAGGCGTCCCGACACGCCGCCAGAACACCGACTCGCCGGCGCGATCGCGCGGGTTGGCGGCGAGCCGGTCGAGCCACTCGGCCAGCAGCATCGCATTGTCGCCACCGCGGTGCAGGCGGTCGTCCCCCGCCTCGCCCACGCCAACCCACAGCCGATCGTCCATCATGTCGGCGTCCGCCAGGATCAGCGCGCGGCCGCGCCCGATGCGGCAGTCCGCCGCCCGGCCCTCAGCGAGCAGCCGGCAGCCCGGCCCCACGCGCAGGCGGCCTGCCGCGTCCGTCACGATCCGCCGCACGCCGCCCGTACCCGGTAGATCCACGGTGGCGATGCCCCGAGCCCCGCGCGAGAGGGTAACGTCCCAGCCGGCGAGCAGCGGCGCCAGCGTCGCCCAGCGCGGCGGCCGGCGCGCGTCGCCCGGCGGCGGTCCGCCCGGCCAGCGCAGATCCGCATCCACCAGCAGCACGGCGCCGCCGCCCATGCGCACCCACCCGTCCAGCGCCTCGATCTCGTCCGCGCCAAGCTCGCGCGGCTGCGCGGCGAGCAGGAGGGGCGCGGCGGTCAGCGCGGCGGGCGTGGCGGCGTCGATCGGCCGCAGCCGGAACTCGGCCGCCAGCCGGCGCATCGTCGCGTTGGGCCGCGCGGCGGGCGGCCCGTCATCGGCCCACAGCAGCGGCAGCCCGCTCAGCAGGGTCACGGTCGGCCGCGCACCGGCGACGGGCGGCGGCGGGGGCGGCAGCGCGATGCGCTCGAACAGGCGGCGCGGGCCGGGCACCAGCAGCAGGCCGATGCCGATCGCGGCGCCCAGCAGCCGGGGCGCGCGCGGCTCCGCCAGCCGCGCGGCGACCAGGGCGAGATCGAACAGGGCGGCCATCAGCGCGCCGGCAAGGATCGCCCGCGCCGCATCGCCGGCGATGCGGCCGCCGCCGAGCGACACCACCAGCAGCGCTGCGCTGCCGCTCGCCAGCAGCAGCGCGGCGGCGTAGCCCGCGATGCGCAGCGGCGGCCGCCATCGCGCCATGGCGATCGCCAGCACCAGCAGCAGCGCCGGCCGCCAGGCGAGGAAAAGGGTCACCTCCGCCCGATCCCGATCGAGAAAAGCGCCGAGGGTGAGGCCGAGGACGAGCTCGGCGAGGGCAAAGCCGGCCGCCGCCAGCGCGACCCGCGCGTACGGCCGGTCGATCGCCGGCCGATGCGGCAGCCGCCGATCCGTCGGCTCGTTCCCGGTCAGCGGGCGGCGGGCGCGGCCGGCGGGGCCTTGGCGGAAGGCGGCGCGGCGCTGTTGGTGGTCGCCTGATCGCCGCCGAAGCCGGGCGCCACGCCCAGCTCCGCCAGCGGCTCGCGCGGGGTCTCCACGGCGTTGCCGTCCGCGGCCGGCGTCGTCGCCTGCGGCGGCGCGAGCGGGCCGGTCGTCTGCTCGTTGCTGGTCAGGCCGAAGAAGGCCGCCGCCAGCAGCACCAGCAGGAACACGCAGGCGAGACCTGTAAGGCCGATGCGCACCCGTTGCATCCGCTCGCCTCCCCGATCAGCGGCCACGTGGCGAATCCGTGAGGGCGGGAAGGTTAATCGGCATGGGCGGCAATGTCGATGAGACGAACGGATGATGCGGTGGCCGGCACTGCGTCAGCGCGCCGGCCCCCGCTCGGCCAGCCACGGCGGCACGGCCAGCCCCTTGGCGGCCAGCCATGCGGGGTTGAACAGGGTGGAGAGATAGCGGAACCCGGGATCGCACAGGATCGTCACGATCGTCCTGCCCGGCCCCATCTCCCGCGCCAGCGCCACGGCGCCCGCCACGTTGATGCCGGACGAGAGGCCCAGGCAGAGCCCCTCCTCCATCAGCAGCCGCGTGACCCATTCCATGCCGGCCTCGTCGGAGATGCGGAACGGCACGTCGATCGGCGCGCCGTCGAGATTGCCGGTGATCCGCCCCTGCCCGATCCCCTCGGCGACGGAGCTGCCCTCCGCCTTCAGCTCGCCCGAGCGATAATATTCGTACAGCGCGGCGCCGTGCGGATCGGCCAGGCCGATGGTGATCCGCTCGTCATGCTCCTTCAGCCCCATGCCCACGCCGGCGATCGTGCCGCCGGTGCCGGCGGCGCAGACGAAGCCGTCGATTCGCCCGCCGGTCTGCGCCCAGATCTCCTGCGCGGTGGTACGGATATGAGCCATGCGGTTGGCGATATTGTCGAACTGGTCGGCCCAGACGGCATTGTCCGTCTCCCCGGCGATGCGGCGCGAGGTGTGGACGAAGTGGCCGGGATTGGAATAGGGCGCGGCCGGCACCAGCACCAGCTCGGCGCCCAGCGCGCGCAGCGTGTCCTTCTTCTCCTGGCTCTGCGTCTCGGGCATCACGATGATCGTGCGATAGCCCTTGGCGTTGCCCACCAGCGCCAGGCCGATGCCGGTATTGCCGGCCGTGCCCTCCACGATCACCCCGCCCGGCTTCAGCGTGCCGTTCGCCTCGGCATCCTCGACGATGAACAGGGCGGCGCGGTCCTTCACCGATCCGCCGGGGTTCATGAACTCGCACTTGGCGAGGATCTCGCAGCCGGTGGCGGCGCTGGGGCCGGCGAGCCGCACGAGCGGGGTGTTGCCGATCAGGGCGAGCGAGCCTGACGCGACGGGATTGGGGGCGATGGGCATGGCCGGCGGATAGCCGAGCCGGCCGGGCAGCGGCAAGCGAGCTTGTCTTTGCCGGCCCCAAATGCTGGATGCGCCGCCGATGCCCGCCGCCCCGCCCGATCCGCCGCCGCGCCACCGCTCGTTCCCGCCGGTGACGGACGGGCGGACGCGGGTGCTGATTCTCGGCAGCCTGCCGGGCGTCGCCTCGCTGGCGGCGGGCCGCTATTATGCGCATCCGCAGAACCAGTTTTGGCGCCTGACCGGCGAGGCGATCGGGCGCGACCTGCCCGCGCTCGACTATGCCGGCCGGCTGGCCGCCCTGCGCGATGCCGGGATCGGCCTGTGGGACATGGTGGCCGAGGCGGCACGGCGCGGCAGCCTGGACAGCGCCATCCGCGACATCGCGCCCAACGACCTCGCCGGCCTGGTCGCGCGCCTGCCCGCGCTGCGCGCGATCGCGTTCAACGGCAGGACGGCGGCCGCTCTCGCGCTGCGGCAGATACCGGCCATGGCGACGCGCCATGCCACGATCATGCTGCCGTCGAGCAGCCCGGCCTACACGCTGGCGTTCGCCGCAAAGGCGGCCGAGTGGCGGAGGCTGCGTACCTTTTTGTGACGCATCGCCGATCCGGCGGCGAACCGTGCAAAATTTCATTGCGGTGCGGCAAAATGTAACCAAAGTCCGGCTTGACGGGAAACGGCGCAATCGTGGAGAGTCGCATCGCTATGAACATATCCCCCCTTCTGCTCCGCGCGGCTCCGCTCGCGCTCATCGCGCTCGCGGCCTGCAACAAGTCCGAGACGCCGGCCGCCAACGCCACGGAGGCGGCGGAGGCGAACACCGCCGCCCCGGCTCCGATCGAGCTGCCGCCGCCGCTGCTCGCCAGCCGCACGTTCCGCTGCAAGGACAACAGCGTCGTCTACATCGACTTCTACGGTGGCGAGAAGACGGCCGATCTGCGCGCCCAGAAGGACGGCCCCGTCACGAAGCTGACCGCCGAGGAGGCGGGCAAGCCGCTGACCGGCGAGGGCTACTCGGTTTCCGGCACCGGCACCCAGGTGATGATGACCCAGCCGGGCAAGCCGAGTCAGAGCTGCAAGGCCTGATCGCGCCGCGAACGCGCACCGCTTTCGATTTCCGGCCGGCGGGAGCGATCCCGCCGGCCTTTTCTTGTCCGGTCGGCGCTCCTTGAAGCATCGTTAACCACCAATTTACTTCGCACCTGCAACGAATCGGACTATGACGTCCGCATGGTCCGCCCGCGTCCGATCCGGCTCGTCGCCTTCGCCCTTGCGGCCGCGGTGACGGCTGTCGCCGTTCCGGCTGCCGCGATGGCCGCCGGCGATACCGCGCCGGCCGATCGCGCACCCGTCGCGGCGGCTCGCCACCGGCCCGCGACCACCGCGACCCGCATCCCGGAGCCGGACACGATCGCCCTCTTCCTGATGAGCTCGGCCGGCCTGGTGATCGGCCGCCGCCTCTCGCGCGTCCGCCGCCGCCGGCCGGACGCGTAGAGCCGCGCTTCGGCCACCGGGCGGAACACCCGCCGCGACCAGGCGCTTGGATGTACGCGCCCATGACGGCGCGACGCGGGTGGAGGCTAGACCATGGTAGACAATGTTCTGGGCATGCTGGTGGGCGTGGCGATCGACCGTTCGGACGGCGACTCGGGTGCCAAGGGCGCGATCATCGGTGCCGTGGCGGAGAGCACGCTCAAGGTGGCGCTGCCGCTGGCGATCACCTTCGCGATCGGCTGGGCCGTCCAATATGCGGCGCGGCAGGCGCTGCGGGCAGCGACCGGCGACCACGAGTCGGCCGGCCGCTGAGTTCGGCGCGCCGCATCCGCACGGCGCGGTCACGGCCGACAGACGACTGACAGACGGCTGACAAGCGCCGGCCCCTCGGCTATCGGCTGCCGCCATGAGCAGCACCCCCACCATCACGCCCGAGATCGTCGCCGAACATGGTCTCAGCCCGGAGGAATATGAGCGGGTGCTCCACGCCCTCGGCCGCGTGCCGAACCTGACGGAGCTCGGCATCTTCTCGGTCATGTGGTCCGAGCATTGCAGCTACAAATCGTCCCGCATCCACCTGAAGACGCTGCCGACCACCGGCGCCCGCGTGATCTGCGGCCCTGGCGAGAATGCCGGCGTCGTGGATATCGGCGACGGGCAGGCCGCCATCTTCAAGATGGAGAGCCACAACCATCCGAGCTATATCGAGCCCTATCAGGGTGCCGCGACCGGCGTCGGCGGCATATTGCGCGACGTGTTCACCATGGGCGCGCGGCCGATCGCCAACCTGAACGCGCTGCGCTTCGGTCGGCCCGATCACCCCAAGATGCGGCACCTGATCTCCGGCGTGGTGCGCGGCATAGGCGGCTACGGCAACTGCGTCGGCGTGCCCACGGTCGGCGGCGAGGTGAACTTCCACCCGGCCTATGACGGCAACATCCTGGTCAACGCGATGACGGTGGGCGTCGCCGACACGGACCGCATCTTCTACTCGGCCGCCTCCGGCATCGGCAATCCGATCGTCTATGTCGGCTCCAAGACCGGGCGGGACGGGATACACGGCGCGACGATGGCCTCGGCCGACTTCGGCGAGGATGCGGACGCCAAGCGCCCGACCGTGCAGGTGGGCGACCCCTTCACCGAGAAGCTGCTGATCGAGGCCTGCCTGGAGCTGATGGCCTCCGACGCGATCGTCGCCATTCAGGACATGGGCGCCGCCGGCCTCACCTCCTCCTCGGTCGAGATGGCGTCCAAGGGCGGCGTCGGCATCGAGCTGGTGATGGACGACGTGCCGCAGCGCGAGGTGGGCATGACGCCCTACGAGATGATGCTCTCCGAATCGCAAGAGCGCATGCTGATGGTGCTGAAGCCCGGGCGAGAGGCGTTCGCCGAGGCGATCTTCACCAAGTGGGAGCTGGATTTCGCCGTGATCGGCCGCGTGACCGATACCGGCCGGATGATCCTGACGTGGCGCGGCGAGACGGTGGCCGACATCCCGCTGGCGCCGCTGGCCGACGAGGCGCCGCTCTACGATCGCCCGCACGTGCCGACGCCGCCCCGGGCGCCTCTGGCAAACGTGCCGGCCGGCGGCGACGTGGCCGCCGAGCTGCTGCGCCTGATGGCATCGCCCGATATCGCCAGCCGCCGCTGGATCTGGGAACAATATGACCACATGGTCGGCGGCGATACCGTGCAGCGGCCCGGCGGCGACGCGGCGGTGGTGCGCGTCCACGGCACGCCCAAGGGGCTGGCGATGACGACCGACTGCACCCCGCGCTACTGCTTCGCCGATCCGGTGGAAGGCGGCCGGCAGGCGGTGACGGAGGCATGGCGCAACCTGACGGCGGTGGGGGCGACGCCGCTCGCCGTGACCAACTGCCTCAACTTCGCCAATCCGCAGCGGCCGGAGATCATGGGCCAGATCGTCGGCTGCCTGGAGGGCATGGCGCAAGCGTGCGTCGCGCTCGACTTCCCGATCGTGTCGGGCAACGTCTCGCTCTACAATGAGAGCAAGGCGACGGGCGGCGGCTCGGCCATCCTGCCGACGCCTGCGATCGGCGGCATCGGGCTCCTCGCCGACTGGACGCGGAGCGCGACGATCGCCTTCAAGGCGCCGGGCGAGACGATCGCGCTGCTCGGCGCGCCGGGCGGCGCCGGCCATCTCGGCCAGTCGCTGTGGCTGCGCGAGATCCACGGGCGCGAGGAAGGCCCGCCGCCGCCGGTCGATCTGGCCGCCGAGCGCGCGACCGGCGATGCGGTGCGCGCGCTGATCCACGGCGGATCGGTGAGCGCGGTGCACGACGTCTCGGACGGCGGCCTGCTGGTCGCGATCGCCGAGATGGCGCTGGCCGGCGGCATCGGCGCCGATCTCACCCTGCCGCTCGATGCCGGCGCGGCCTTCGGCGAGGATCAGGGCCGCTACCTCGTCACCCTGCCCGCCGGCGTGCCGCTGCCGCAGGGCGCCACCGCGATCGGCACCACCGGCGGCGATGCCGTGGCCGGCGTGCCGCTGGCGGCGCTGCGCACCGCGCACGAGGGCTTCTTCCCGGCCCTGATGGGGTGATCCCATGATCTCTCCCGGGCAGGGTCGGCGCCTGCCCGCGATCGACGCGATACGCGGCTTCGCCGTGCTCGGCATCCTGGTGATGAACATCGTGGCGATGGGCCTGCCGCCCTACGCCTATGTCGATCCGCATCATCACGGCGGCGCAGACGGCGCGAACCTGGCCGCCTGGGCGATCGCCTACGTGCTGGCGGACGGCAAGATGCGGGCGCTGTTCACGATGCTGTTCGGCGCATCGATGCTGATCGCGGCGGAGCGGGACGGCAATCGCGCGGCGCCGCATTTGGTGCGCATGGCGTGGCTGTTCCTGTTCGGCATGGTGCATGCCTGGGGCTTCTGGTTCGGCGACATCCTCGTCCAATATGCGGTGGCGGGGGCGATCCTGTCCGTGGCGCGGCGCTGGCCGGTGCGGGCGCTGCTGTTCGCCGCCGCCTGCTGCTTCGCCGTGATGCTGGCGGACGACATGCTGGCCTGGACGCAGCTTGGCGCGCTGAAGGCCGCCGCCGCGCTGCCCGACGCGCCGGACGGCGTGATCGACGCGTGGGCGCACATCCTGGCCGAAGCCTCGCCCCCGCCGGCACGGATCGCGCGGGAGATCGCGCTCTATCGCGGCGGCGTGGCCGACGTGTTCGCCGCCCGCGCGCCGACGACGTGGATGTTCCAGACGGTGCTGCTGCCGCTGACCCTGGCCGAGACGCTCGGCTATGCCGCGCTCGGCATGGCGCTGCACCGGCTCGGGTTCTTCGCCGGGCGATGGGCCGAGCCCGCCTATCGCGCCTGCGTGGGCGCCGGCGTCGCGGCGGCGATGCTGACGGTGCCGGTCGCCGCCATGCTCGTCGCCGCCCGCTTCGATCCGGCGACGATCCCGCTGGCGGACGCGCTCACCTTCCTGCTGCGGCCGTGGATCGCGCTCGCCTACGCCGCCGCGATCGTGCTGGCCGTCCGCTCAGGCCGGATGCGCGACGTGTTCGGCCGGCTCGCGGCGGCGGGGCGGATGGCGCTGAGCAACTATCTCGGCTCCACCCTGATCGCGACGACGCTGTTCTACGGCTACGGCTTCGGCCTGTACGCGCGGCTGGAGCGGGCCGAACTCTATTGCGTGGTCGCGGCGATCTGGCTCATCATCCTGGCATGGTCGCAGCCGTGGCTCGATCGATTCGCCTATGGGCCGGCAGAATGGCTCTGGCGCGCGCTCACCCGACGCACGCTCGCCATCGCGAAATGACGAAAGACTATTGCGACTGACTATCAGCAGCGATACCATCGCCGCGTAGCAGGAGAGTCGTTGATGGTCGTTTGCGTTTGCAATGCTATCCGCGAGAAGGATGTCCGGGCCGCCGCGCGCGCCGGGCACAGCAGCCCGTGCAGCGCCTATGCCTCGCTCGGCCGGCGTCCGCGCTGCGGCCAATGCGTCCCGTTCGCGCGCGAGATCATCGCGTCCGAGCACGCTACTGCCTGACGCTCGCAACTGCCGTTTGTGGCGGATTTCCGCGGTTTTTCGGGTGCTTTGAGGCGTTCGGCGCGTTATAGACGGCCATCCATCGACGGAGGCCATCATGAAGGGCGACGCCCAGGTTATCGACTATCTGAACACGGCGCTCAAGAACGAGCTGACCGCAATCAATCAATATTGGCTGCACTATCGCCTGCTCGACCACTGGGGCGTTGAGCATCTCGCCGAGTTCGAGCGTCACGAGTCCATCGACGAGATGAAGCATGCCGACTGGCTTTCGGCGCGCATCCTGTTCCTCGATGGCCTGCCCAATTTCCAACTGCTCGGCCGCTTGAAGATCGGCGAGAGCGTGGAGGAGGTGCTGCGCGCCGATCTGGCGCTGGAGCATGAGGCGATCCCCGTGCTGCGCGAGGGCATCGCCCACTGCGAGACGGTGCGCGACTATGTCAGCCGCGACCTGCTGCTCAAGATCCTCGACAATGAGGAGGAGCATGTCGACTATCTGGAGCGCCAGTTCGACATGATCGAGCGGATGGGCATCAACAACTACGTCCAGCTCCAGTCCAAGCCCGCCGAGAAGATGGACTGACGCTCCTCCATCGCCCCGGCGCGCGCCGGGGCGATGGACCGGGCACGCGCCGCCCGTCGCGTCACTGCTCGGGCTCCGGCTCCGGCTCTTCCGGCGGGGGCGCCTCCTGCGGCTCGGGCGGTGGCGGCGGTTCGTCGAAGCCCTCGATCGCCGCCTGCAGGTTGCGCGCCTGCTCTATCGCCTCGCGGGTGCCGGCGATCGCGTCGCCGATATCGTCGGGCAGCAGCGCCTCCAGCTCGGTGCGGTCTTCCGGCGGCGGCGCGGGGCGCTCGCGCGGCAGCGGCGCGCCTTCGGTCAGCCGTGCACCGCTCATGAAATCGTGCCACATCTGCGCCGGCAGGCCGCCTCCCGTCACCCGCGTCATCGGGCTGTTGTCGTCATTGCCCACCCAGATGCCGACGACGAGGTCGCCGGCGAAGCCGATGAACACCGCATCGCGATGGTCCTGCGTCGTGCCCGTCTTGCCGAAGGTGGCCACCCGCAGCGCGGCCGCCCGGCCGGTGCCGCGCGTCGCGGCGGCGTCCAGCAGGTCGAGCATCTCGGGCCACTCGCGCCGCCGGTCCAGCTGCTGCCGGGTGGACCATATCCGCTCCCGCCAGCCGGGTTCGGCCGCCGCCGGCAGGCCGCGCGGGCGCACCGGATAGCTGCCGCCGGCGATGCCGGCATAGGCCGCCGTCATCTCCAGCAGCGTCGCCGTCGAGGTGCCGAGCGCGAGGCTCGGATTGTGCGTGAGCGGCGAGGTGATGCCCAGCGATCGCGCGGTGGCGATCACCCGATCCCGCCCCACCGCTTCGGACAGGCGCACCGCCGCCACGTTGCTCGATCGGGCGAAGGCCTCGCGCAGCGGGATCGTGCCGCGATAGGTGCGCTCGTAATTCTCCGGCGACCAGTCGCCGATGGTCAGCGGCGTGTCCTCGATCGGGCTGTCCGGCGTGTAGCCCTGGCGCAATGCCGTAAGATAGACGAACGTCTTGAAGGCGGATCCGGGCTGGCGCAGCGCCTGCGTCGCCCGGTTGAACGGGCTCTTGCCGTAGTTCCGCCCGCCGACCATCGCCACCACCCGCCCGTCGGGCCGCATCGCCACCAGCGCCGCCTGGGTGGCGTGCATCCGCGCGCCGGTGCGATCCAGCCAGCGGGCCAGCACCTGCTCCGCCCGTTTCTGCATGCCGGCGTCCAGCGTGGTGGCGACGCGGACCTCGCCATAGTCCGCCGCCGCCGCGTCGCGCGCCTGGCCGGCCACCCAGTCGACGAAATAGCCGCCGGAGGGCAGCTCCCGCCCGCCGCGCCGCACCCGCGCCGGCGCCACGGCCGCGCGATACGCGGGGATGACGCCATTCTCCGCCATGGCCGCCAGCACCAGCCGCGATCGTGCCTGCGCCGCCGCCAGCGCCTTCGTCGGCGCAAGGCGCGATGGCGCCTTCACCAGCCCCGCCAGCATCGCCGCCTGCGCGATCGAGAGCCGCTCCGGCTCCACGTTGAAATAGTGGCGGGCGGCGGCGCGCAGGCCGTAGACGCCGTCGCCGAAGTAGATGCTGGAGAGATAGCGCGAGAGGATCTCGTCCTTCGTCAGCCACGCCTCCAGCCAGAAGGCGATCAGCACCTCCTGCGCCTTGCGCCCGAAATTCTGGTCGGCCGAGAGGAAGGCCGTCTTGGCGAGCTGCTGGGTGATCGTGCTGCCGCCCTGCACCACGCCGCCGGCGAGCAGGTTGGTCCACGCCGCGCGGGCGATGCCGCGCGGGTCAATCCCCCAGTGGCCGTAGAAGCGCCGGTCCTCGATCGCCACGAAGGCGCCGCCCACATAGGGCGGCAGGGCGGAGGCGACGACCGGCCGCTCCTTGATCGATCCGCGCCGGGCGATCGCCACGCCATCGGCGCTCACCAGCAGCAGGGTGGGCGTCGGCAGCGGCTCCAGCGCGCGGGAGAGCGGCGCCGTCAGCGCCAGCCAGAGGAACAGGATCAGAGCGATGCCGATCGGGATGGCCAGCCGGGGCCGCCGCCACGGCGGCCGGCGGGCGGGCGGCGGGGGCGCACTTTCCCCAGCGCCCCCGGCGGCAGTCGGCAGTTCCTGTTCGATCACGCCCGCCGCCACTCCGTCATGCCATGCCCCTTCCATATCGAAGCGCGGATGAACGGAGGCAAGCCGCGCCGGGCGGGCGGCCTCCGCGGGATTGTATCGCCCGCCGGGCACGCTAGAGCCGGAGCGGGCATTGGCTATCGGAAGGTCCGCATACGCATGGCGTCAGGATTGGTCGCGCTGCTTGACGACATCGCCGGCATCGCCAAGCTCGCGGCGGCATCGCTGGACGACGTGACGGCGGCGGCCGGTAAGGCGGGCGTCAAGGCCGCCGGCGTGGTGGTGGACGATACGGCGGTGACGCCGGGCTACGTCACCGGCCTGTCGCCGGAGCGGGAGCTGCCGATCATCTGGCGCATCGCGCTCGGCTCGCTGCGTAACAAGCTGCTGTTCCTGCTGCCGGGCGCGCTGCTGCTGAGCGCCTTCGCCCCCTGGGCGGTCACGCCGCTGCTGATGATCGGCGGCAGCTACCTGTGCTTCGAAGGCGCGGAGAAGCTGATCGAGGCGATCACCGGCGACACCCACGGCGCCGAGGACGATCCGGCGCTGGCGGGCGATCCCGCGGCGCTGGAACAGGCGAAGATCGCCAGCGCCATCCGCACCGACTTCATCCTCTCGGGCGAGATCATGGCGATCGCGCTGGCGGACGTGGCCGATCGGTCGCTCACCGTGCAGGCGCTGGCGCTGGCGGTGGTCGGCATCGGCATCACGGTCGCGGTCTACGGCGTGGTCGCGCTGATCGTGAAGATGGACGATATCGGCCTGCGCCTGGCACGGCGCGGCAGCCATGCGCGGCAGGCGATCGGGCGCGGGCTGGTGCGGGCGATGCCGGTGCTGATGCGCTGGCTGGGCGCGATCGGCACGGCGGCGATGCTGTGGGTGGGCGGCGGCATCATCGTCCACGGGCTCGAACATTTCCACCTGACGCCGATCCCGCAGTGGATCCACCAGGCGTCGCTGGCCGCCGCCGGCGCGCTGCCCGGCGTGGCGGGTGCCGTGGAGTGGATCGTCTTCGCGCTCTGCTCCGGCATCCTCGGCGCGATCCTGGGCGGGCTGATCGCCCTCCTCGTCCACGCGGTGCAGAGCCGCCGCGGCCGCGCCACGGCGGCGGCGCCACATTAGGATGGGCGGCGGCGCCGCTTGTGCCTATGGCGTCGCGCGACGGGATCGGGCCGGGCGTAGAGGGCGATAGCGGCATATGGCGGCGGTGACGGGTGTCGACAGGGGATCGGAGCTGCGGGCCGCGCTGGAGCGGTGCCGCAGCGCGATCGTCGGCGTCGCCCTGATGAGCGCGGTGCTCAACATCCTGCTGCTCGGCGGCTCGATGTACATGATGCTGGTCTACGACATGGTGCTGCCCAGCCGCAGCGTACCGACGCTGATCGGGCTGCTCGTCATGGTGGCGGTGGTCTACGTGTTCCAGGCGCTGATCGAGATGATCCGCGGGCGCATGCTGGTGGGCATCGCCGCCGCGCTGGACGGGCGGATGCGCGGCCGCATCCACGATATCGTCCAGCGGCTCAGCCTGCGCCGCGCGGTGCCGGGGGACGGCCTGCAGCCGATCCACGATCTCGATCAGATCCGCAACTTCCTGGCCGGCAACGGGCCGGGCGCGCTGATCGACCTGCCGTGGATGTTCTTCTTCATCGCCATCCTGTTCCTGTTCCATCCGTGGCTGGGCGTCACGGCGCTGGCAGGCGGCCTCGTCCTCGTCGCGCTCACCTTCGCCACCGATCGGGTGAGCCGCGCGCCGATGCGCTACAATACGGCGATCTCCTCGGCGCGCAGCGCGCTGGCCAACGCGGCGCGGCGCAACGCGGACGTGATCCACGCGCTGGGCATGCGCCGCCGCGTGGCGGCCGGGTGGGAGGATGTGAGCCGCCACCAGCTCGGCTCGCAGGAGAAGCTGAACCAGGCCACCGGCACGCTGGGCAGCGCCAGCAAGATCTTCCGCCAGTTCCTCCAATCCTCCGTCCTCACCGTCGGCGCGCTGCTGGTGATCGACGGCAAGGCGTCCGGCGGCGTCATCTTCGCCGGCTCCTTCCTCACCGCCCGCGCGCTGGCGCCGGTGGAGCTGGCGATCGCCAACTGGCGCGGCTTCGTCGCCGCGCGGCAGGGCTGGGCGCGGCTGACGCAGCTGCTCCAGTCGATGCCGCCCGAGGCCGCCGTCACCCCCCTGCCCGCGCCGGGCGCGAGCGTGGAGATTGAGCATCTGACCCTGGTGCCGCCGGGCGCCGAGCAGGCGAGCGTGGTGGACGTCACCTTCCGCATGGAAGCGGGCGAGGCGGTGGGGGTGATCGGCCCGAGCGCCTCCGGCAAATCCTCGCTGGTGCGCGGCATCGTGGGCGTGTGGACGCCGGCGCGCGGCACCGTGCGGATCGACGGCGCCGCGCTCGACCAGTGGGATTCCGATGCGCTCGGCGCCCATATCGGCTACCTGCCCCAGTCCGTCTCGCTGATGGAGGGCACGGTCGCGCAGAACATCGCCCGGTTCGATCCGGAGGCGGCGCCCGAGGCGATCATCGCCGCCGCCCGCAGCGCCGGCGTGCACGACCTGATCCTGCACCTGAAAGACGGCTACGAGACGCAGGTCGGCCCCGCCGGGCAGACGCTCTCCGCCGGGCAGCAGCAGCGCGTGGCGCTGGCCCGCGCGCTCTTCGGCGCGCCGTTCCTCGTGGTGCTGGACGAGCCGAACTCGAACCTGGACGCGGAGGGTGAGGCGGCGCTGGCAGAGGCGATCCGTGGTGTGCGGGCGCGCAAGGGGATAGTGATCCTCGTCGCGCACCGCCCGGCGGCGCTGGCCGTGGTCGACAAGGTGCTGGTGATGCGCGAGGGCCGCCTGCGCGCCTTCGGCCCGCGCGACGAGGTGCTGAAGCAGGTGCTCGGCCAGCAGGGCAAGATCCGCACCGCCGCCCCCCCGATGCAGGACGCCTGACATGGTCTACCAGCTGCCCGGCGCCGTGCTCGCCGGCGACGACCACCGCGACATCGTCGATGCGGATCCGGAGAGGTCGCTCCGCCGCAGCATGCGCGCGGGCATGATCGTCGTCGCGGTGCTCGTGTTTGGCCTGTTCGGCCTCGCCTCGATCGTGCAGGTGGCCGGCGCGGTGATCGGCTACGGCGAGGTCACGGTCGAATCCAAGGTCAAGAAGATCGGCCATCCCACCGGCGGCGTGATCGCCGAGGTGTATGTGCGTGACGGCGATCGGGTGAAGGCGGGCCAGCCGCTGATGCGCCTCGATTCCACCGTCACCAGCGTGAACGCCGAGGTGACGGGCGAGAGCCTGGACCAGCTGCTGGCCGACAAGGCCCGCCTCACCGCCGAGCGGGACGGCGCGGGCGCGATCGCCTTTCCGCGCGATCTGCTGGCGCGCGGCGATCCCTCCGCCCGCGCCGCCGTGGCCGAGGCGCGGCGGCTGTTCGCGCTGAAGCGCGGCTCCGTCACCGGCCAGCGCGCCCAGCTGGTCGAGCGGGTGAAGCAGCTGGAGCAGCAGATCGAGAGCTATCGCGTGCAGATCGCCGCCGGGCAGGAGCAGATGCGCCTGATCGGGCCGGAGCGGGAGAGCGTGCGAGAGCTGTGGAACAAGCAGCTCGTCACCACCAGCCGGCTGAACCAGCTGGAACGCACCGCCGTCGACCTGAAGGGCACCGCCGCATCGCTGCAGGCGAACATCGCCCAGACGCGGGCGCGCATCACCGAGACGCGCCAGCAGATGATCCAGCTCGATCAGGATGCCCGCACCAGCGCCGGCGCCGAACTGGCCGAGGTGACGCGCAAGCTGGCCGAGCAGCAGGTCAACACGGTGAATGCCGGCGACGTCTACGGGCGCAGCACGATCCGCGCACCCTATGCCGGGGTGGTCGACAAGCTGGCCTACACCACGGTCGGCGGGGTGGTGCCGGCGGGCGCCACCATCGTCGAGATCGTGCCCGATACCGACCGGCTGACGGTGGAGGCCAAGATCAGCCCCGGCGACATCGACCAGCTGAGCCCCGGCCAGCCGGCGGTGCTGCGCTTCTCCGCCTTCAGCGCCCCGACCACGCCGGAGCTGAACGGCACCGTCGCCCGCATCGCGCCGGAGCGGACGATGGACGAACGGACCGGCAGCAGCTTCTACATCGTCCGCGTGGACGTGAGCGCCGGGGAGCTGAAGCGGCTCGGCGGGCTGAAGCTGGTGCCCGGCATGCCGGTGGAGGCCTTCATCCAGACCGGGCGGCGCTCTCTGATGTCCTACGTCACCAAGCCGCTGCGCGATCAGCTGCGGCGATCCTTCCGCGAGGGCTGATGCCGCGCCGACGGGCAGAAGGGCCGCGGCTGGCGGCGGCGTGGGCCGTGCTCGCGGCCGTGGCAGCGATCGGCCCCGCCGCGCGGGCCGAGACGCTGGCCGATGCGATCGCCACCGCCTACCGCACCAACCCGCAGCTGCAGGCGCAGCGCGCCGGCGTGCGCGCGGTGGACGAGCAGCTGGTGCAGGCGAAGTCGGGCTACGGCCCCACCCTCACCGCCCGCGTCGGCCGCAACTATTCCAGCGAGACGAACTATCTGCCCAACGGCCGCAATCGGGCGAGCGCGACGGCCAACAGCTATACCGGCACGGTCGACCAGCCGCTGTTCACCTCCGGCCGGCTCAGCGGCGGCGTGCGCGTGGCCCACGCCAACATCGATACCGCGCGCGAGACCCTGCGGCAGACGGAGGCGAACGTGCTCACCGCCGTCATCACCGCCTATGTCGCCGTGCGGCGGGATCGGCAGCTGCTGGGCATCGCGCAGGAGAATCTCGCGCTGCTCTCGCGCCAGCGCGAGGATACGGATGCGCGGCTGCGGGGGCGCGAGGCGACCGCCACCGATTTCTCGCAGACCGAGGTGCGGGTGAACTTCGCCCTCGCCCGGGTGAAGGAGGCGACGGCGGCGCTGGAGGTGAGCCGCGGCCAGTATCTGCTCGCGGTAGGCGCGCTGCCGGGCGATCTGGCGCCGGAGCCGCCGCTGGCCGGCATGCCCCTCTCGCTCGACCAGGCCTATGGCGTGGCGGACGAGAACAACCCCTCGCTGCTGGCCGCTATGGCACGCGAGCATGCATCGCGCGCCGCGATCGGCACGGCGCGGGCGGAGTTCGGCCCGGTCGTGTCGCTGCAGGCGTCCGGCGGGCGCGATACCGTCACCCAGTTCATCGACAGCCGGCGCGACTTCTTCGTCGGCGGCGTGGTGGCGACGGTGCCGGTGTTCAACTCCGGCCTCACCTCCTCCCGCGTGCGGGAGGCGCAGAAGCGCAACGATCAGGACTGGTATCTCGTCGATCAGACGCGCCGCGAGGTGCGCCAGGCGATCGCCCAGTCGTGGGATCAGATGATCGGCGCGCGCGGCACGATCGCCGATTATCGCAACGCCGTGGTCAGCGCCGAGGCCGCCTACGCCGGCGCGCGCGAGCAGGAGCGCGCGGGCGTGCGCACCACGCTGGACGTGCTGGATCAGACGCGCGACCTGCTGGATGCGCGCACCGCCTTGGCGCAGGCGCTCGCCAACGAATATCTCACGCGAGCGAACCTGCTCGCCAGCATGGGCGTGCTGGAGGCGCCGCGGCTGGTGGAGGCCGTGGTGCCCTACGATCCGCAGCGCAACCTGCGCCGCGTGCGGGATGTGCTGATCCCGCCCTACCAGCCGCTGCTGCACGCGGCCGACGCGGCGTTGCAGAGCCCGGTGCGCGATCGGCGCCCACGCGATCCGGCGGCCGGCACGCTGAAACCCGGCAGCGGGCCGATGCCCCCGGCGCCCGCCGTGCAGACGATACCTTGAGGAAAGCGCGCGCGGGGCGTCGACGCGGTCAGGCGGTGGCGGTCAGCAGCACCACGCCGGCGCAGATGGTGAGCACGCCGGCGATCCGCAGCGCCGTCAGCGGCTCGCCGAGCACCGCTACGCCGAGGCCTGCGGCCAGCACGTAGCCGAGCGACGCGAGCGGATAGGCGACGCTAACCGGCAGCCGCGCCAGCACCAGCAGCCAGAGGGCGAAGCTGGCGCCGAAGGCGGTCACGCCGCCCCAGAAACCGGCGTCGCCGGCCAGCCGCAGGCCCATCGTCACCGGGGTCAGCGTGCCCGCACGCGTCACCGCCGCCTTCAGCAGCAGTTGCGCCAGCGCGTTGCAGCACACGCTGAACAGCACGAGGACGAAGGCGAGCGGGGTCATCGCCGGATCAGTAGGCCGCCGCGACCCACAGGATCGCGATGGCCGCGGCATGGCCCCAGCTCACCCCGTCCTTCAGGGCGAAGATCACCGGATCGTCGTGCAGGTTGCCGCGCTGCGCGCGCGACCAGATGCGCATCAGCCACGACGCCAGCACCACCGGCATCACGAACAGCGGCCCGGTGCGCACGTAGAGGCCGGTCAGGCTCGCCTCGAACTGCATGTAGAGCAGCATCACCAAAGTGGAGGCCACGCCCGCGCCCACGCCGATCGCGGCGGTGATCGGCGCGTCGCCGGGCTCATAGTCGCGCCCCGGCAGGGCGCGGCCCGTGCGTGCGGCGCGGATCACCTCGGCATGCCGCTTGGCCATGGCCAGCCCGGTGAACAGCATCATCGTGAACGAGGTGAGCCAGAGCGAGATCGGCTGGTCCAGCACCGCCATGCCGGCCAGGATACGCAGCGAGAACAGGCCGCCGATCACCAGCACGTCCACCAGCGGCTCCCGCTTCAGCCGGAACGAGTAGAGCAGCGTCAGCCCGACATAGCCCGCCAGATAGAGGCCGAAGCCGGCGTGGAGCGCGAAGGCGAGGCCCAGCCCCGCCGCCATCAGCGCCGCCGCCGCCGCCAGCCCGTCCAGCGGCGAGAGGCGGCCGGCGGCGAAGGCGCGGTGGCGCTTGGTGGCATGGACGCGATCGGCAGCCAGATCCGCCAGATCGTTGACGATATAGGTGGCCGAGGCGACGAGGCCGAACAGCAGGAAGGCGGCCAGCGCCGTCAGCGCCGCGCGCGGATTGCCGATCTGCTGCGACAGAGCGAGCGGCGCCAGCAGGATCGCGTTCTTCGGCCACTGGTGCAACCGCAGCGCGCTTACCCACGCGCGCGGCCCGCCGCCCGGCCGGGCCAGCACCGCCGCCGGCACGATCCCCTCGCGGCCGATCCGCGCGACGAAGTCCGGCCGCCGCGAGACGATCAGGCGCTCCTCGGCCGCCGCCCACACCGGCACGTCCGATCGGCTGTCGCCGATATAGGCATAGGGGCCGGCGATCGCGGCGGCGATGCGGGCGGCCTTGCGCGCACCCTTCACATTGTCGTCGCCGGCGGTGCCGATCACCCGATCGAACAGGCCGAGATGGGCGGCGACGCCCGCCGCGATGCTCTCATGCGCCGCGGTGACGAGGTGGACCTCGCCGCCCGCCGTGCGCCGGTCGCGGATCAGCGCCAGTATCTCCTCGTCATAGGGCAGGCTCGCGCAATCGAGCCGCGCCGCGCGCGCCACCGCCGCCTTGAACGCGGCCCGCCCGGCCGGCAGCGCCGCCAGCACGGCGAACAGCCGGAACGGCGCGTGGAAGAGGATCCAGACGATGCTCTCGACCAGCGTATCGGTGCGCACAAGCGTATGATCGAGATCGACGACGAGCGGGCGTGGCGGTGCCGCGCGTAGCCGCTCGCTGGCCCGTACCTCCCGCAGATCGCTCGCCGCCACTCCGTTCCCCCGATCGCCGGCCATACCCTGCCGCTTCGCGGCGGCGACGGCAAAGGCCAAGTCGCAGCCGCCGCCGGCGGGCTTATGGATGACGATCCCTTAACGGGCGGTAAGGCGCAGCGGCGGTCGTACCGGCGGACGATCGGAGAAACGGAACCGTGAATACCGGGCGAGGAGCCGTCGCCCAGCACCGCGCCGCCCGCACTGTGTGCCGACCGTCGACCGGATCGCCGCAGCGCACTTCGTCAGGGATGGCGAGGGCATGATCGGCAACCCCGCGCTGCTTGCGCTGGCGATGCCGTGCAACTAAGGCGAACCCGCTCGGGGAGTGGCGCAGGCTGGTAGCGCACCTGGTTTGGGACCAGGGGGTCGCAGGTTCGAATCCTGTCTCCCCGACCACGCGACGCAGGCGGCGCCTCTCGCCTCAGTCCGGCGTCCGCGCGCAGTCCGCATTACCCGCGCCGCAGGGGCCGGCCAGCAGTTCCGCCACCGGATCGATCAGCGCCTCGGGGATGCGGCGGGCGATGACGGGCATCGTCGCGTGGCTCTTGCGCGCGTCGACCACCGCCTCCTCGCCGCGCCACCGGCGCAGCCGCTGCGCGATATAGGCGGCGCGCTGGCCGGTCAGGATCGGATAGGGCCGGCCGGGCGCGTGGCAGCTGATGCAGGCGGGCAGCTGCCGCTGCGGCAGGCCGCGCTCCACGATGGCGCGGGCCGCCGGCGATCCGCCGGACTGCGCCGTGCCCAGGCCCGGCATCGCCGCGAACAGGCCGGCCAGGCTCCGCATGTCGGCATCGGAGAGGGCGGCGGCGGCATTGCCCATCACCGCACTGTGGCGCGTGCCGGCGGCATAGGCCTTCAGCGCGGCGAGCAGATAGGCCGGCCGCTGCCCGCCGAGGATCGGAATGTCCGCCTGTCCGCGCCCGCGCCCGTCGCCGCCGTGGCAGGTCGTGCAGCCGGCGCGCGGGCCGGCCAGGGCGCGATAGGCGGCCGGGCTCATCGCCGGCAGCCGGCGGACGAAGGCGACCATGCGGCGCACCTCGTCCGGCCGGTCGGGCGCGCCCCAGGCGGGCATGCCGGTGAACTTCACGCCGTGGGCGATGATGCGGAACAGCTCGGCGTCGCTCCACTCGCGCGCGGTGACGGTGAGGTCGGGCGCCGGCGGCGTCGCCGCCTGCATCACCGGCGAGGGTCGGCGGCCCGGCGCGCCGTGGCAGACCGCGCAGGAGGTGTCGTAGAGGCCGGCGGCGCTGACGAGGCCGGCGGCATCGGCCGGCTCGGCCGGCGCGGTGAAGGCGGCATAGGTGCGCACCGAGTTGCGCATCGTCCAGTGCAGGAACCAGTCCGTCACCGCCCAGTGGCCGGACGAGGCGGCGACGTTGAACACGCCGGACCAGGCGAACAGCAGCCCCGCCACCGCCAGTCCCAGCAAGGCGGTGGCGGCGCGCGCCCAGGTGAGGCGGATCGTCATGCGCGCACGCCGGGCTTCGTGCGCAGCAGATCGGCCAGCATCGCCAGCCCGCCGACGAAGTAGCTCGCCGCCCCCACCATCAGCATCACCACGCCGCCGATCTGCTGATCCTGCAGGCCGTGATGGTGCGCGTAGAGCGGCCGGGGGGCGAGGCCGATCAGCGCACCCAGCAAGGTCATGTGCATCGAGGTGAGCAGCAGCGCGCCGATGCCCGCCGCCCGCCGATCCGGCCCCGCGCCCAGCACCGCCGCCCACAGCAGCACGCCTGCCGCGACGAAGCAGGCCTGCTCCGCCACCAGCCACGGCCAGCCGCCGTCCGCCAGCGCGCGCAGGGCCGGCAGGTGCCAGCTCCACACGGTGACGAGTTCCACCAGCATCATCGCCATCGGCGTCACCAGCCGCGGCCAGCGTCGGGCGGGATCGGCCGCCGTGCCGCCGATCCCCCAGGCGATCAGCGGCGCGGCGACGGCCACGGCGATCATGTGGCCGGCCATGTGGCCCGTCATTCCGCCGGCGGCGGCCGCCGCCCAGCCCGCCGGCAGCAGCGCCGCGCCCGCGATCAGGGCGGCGCGCCTCACCGGCAGTCCGTAAGGAAGATCACCGGCACCGCGGTGAAGACCACGCCGATGGCGCTCAGCGCGGCGAGCAGTTCGGTCGCGCGGGCCAGGAAGCGCAGGCGGTCGATCTCGGTGCCGGCGTCGTGCGGCGGGGCGTCGCCCTCCAGCCGCGCCTGCACATAGGCGATCCAGCCGGCCGCGGCGATGATCGCCAAGGCCGCCACGGTGCCGGCCGCGAACACGGTGGGGAAGCGGGCGAACCGGCCGATCTTCGCGCAGTTCAGCGCCGCCCACAGATAGGAGAACAGGAAGTGCGCCGCCCATGTCGCCGGCGGCACGATAAGCGTCCACAGGGTCGCGCGCAGGCCCGCGATCCGATCCCGCAGCCGCCGCCTCATGCCGCCGCCTCTGGGAACAGGCCGATCGTGGCGTAGGCGACCAGCGCGGTGAGCGCGAGGAAGTGCATGTAGACGGTGATGTTGCGCAGATCGGCATCATATACGGGCGTCATTCGGCCGGCCAGGCTGCGGGCCAGCGCATAGCTCTGGCAGATCGCGCCGATGCCGGCATGCGCCGCCGTCCAGATCGCCAGCGTCCACACGATCGCGGGGTAGACGTGGCGCGCCGGATCGAGCCCGGTGGTCCACGGCCCGGCGAGGCCGGCGGCGAGGCTGGCGAGCGTGGCGGCGATAGCCAGCGCCAGCAGCGCCCGCGCCGCGCCGATCCACCCGGCCGCATGCACCTGCCGCGCCGCCACCGTGGCGCCCCAGCCGACGAGGGTGAGGGCGAGCGCCGCCATCGGCCACAGCATGCCCGGCCCGGCCGCGTCCGGCGGCGGGAAATCGGGGTGGATCGTCCAGTAGAAATAATAGCCGAAGACCAGGCCGGAAAAGGCCGTGGCGTCCGCCATCATCGTGATGAACATCGCCCACCAGCCGCCGGCCGCCGGGCCGGATAGGTAGAGCGGCACGACCAGACCGTGGCCGATCGCCTTGCACGGCTTCTCCGGTATCTCGGCCGTGCCCGTCCACAGCCAGGTCAGCACGCAGGCGAGCGTCGCCACCGCACCCGCCAGCGCCGTGGCGTAGAGATGGAAGGTCGTGAGGATGAACACGCTGCCCAGCGCGACCGCCGTGAGCATCGGGATCACGCTGGGCGTGCCGAGCCGCAGCACCTGGATCGGCCGCGCATCCAGCACGGAGGTGACGATCGTCTCGCGCCGCCCCTCCTCGGCGTCGGGCAGGAAGAAGCGGCCCTCGTCCACCTTCGCCACGAAGTCCCGCTGGTCCCAGATGGGATAGCGGCTCTCGATCAGCGGCACGGAGCGGATGCCCCAATTCTCGTCGTCCGGGTGGGACAGCCATTCCAGCGTGCCGGCGTTCCACGGGTTGCGCGGGGCCTTGGCGCGGCGTGGCGAGAGCGCCAGATCGATCACGATCAGCAGCACGCCAAAAGCGGACAGATACGCGCCGATCGTGGAGGCGAGGTTCAGCCCGCCGATCCCGAGTTCCGCCGGATAGGTGAACACGCGGCGCGGCATGCCGGCCAGGCCGGAGAGGTGCATCGGGAAGAAGGCCAGGTTGGCGCCGGCGAACAGGATCCAGAAGGCGGCGCGGCCGATCCTGTCCGACAGCGTCTTTCCCGTCACCAGCGGCCAGTAGTAATAGAGGCCGCCGAACAGCGGCAGCAAGGTGCCGCCGATCAGCACATAATGGAGGTGGGCGACGACGAAATAGGTGTCGTGCGCCTGCCAGTCGAACGGGGCGATCGCCACCATCACGCCGGTGAGCCCGCCGATGGTGAAGATCGCGATCGATCCCACGGCGTAGAGCAGCGGCGTGGACCAGATCACCCGCCCCGCCCACAGGGTGGCGATGAAGGCGAACACCTGGATGCCGGTGGGGATCGCCACCACCTCAGACGCGGCCGAGAAGAAGGCGAGGCTGATCTTGGGCAGTCCCGTGGCGAACATGTGGTGCACCCACAGGCCGAAGCTGAGGAAGGCCGTGCCCACCGCCGCCAGCACGATCCACGGATAGCCGAGCAGGTGGCGCTGGGCGAAGGTGGGGATCAGCATCGCGAACAGCGCGATCGAGGGCAGGAAGACGATGTAGACTTCCGGATGGCCGAAGATCCAGAACAGGTGCTGCCACAGCAGCGGATCGCCGCCCCGCGCCGCATCGAAGAAGGGCCAGCCCAGCAGCCGCTCCATCTCGAACAGGATGTCGCCGGCGATCAGCGGCGGGAAGGCGAACAGGATCATCACCGCGACCACCAATATGTACCAGGCGTAGAGCGGCATCAGGTTCAGCCGCATGCCCGGCGGGCGGCACTTCAGCACGCCCACGATCAGCTCCACCGCCGCCGCCACCGACGATACCTCGATGAAGCTGAGGCCCAGCATCCAGATGTCCGCCCCCAGCCCCGACAGGTCGGTGCGGGTGGTGAGCGGCGGGTACATGAACCAGCCGCCATCGGGCGCGGCGTTGAAGAAGATCGATCCGCCGACGAAGACGCCGCCGATCAGGAAGCTCCAGTAGCCGAAGGCCGATAGGCGCGGGAACGGCAGATCCCGCGCGCCGAGCAGCTGCGGCAGCAGGATGATCGAGACCGCCTCGAACATCGGCACCGCGAACAGGAACATCATCATCGAGCCGTGCAGCGTGAACAGCTGGTTGAACGTGCCGGCCGAGACGAGATCGTTCTCCGGCACCGCCAGCTGCGCCCGCATCACCAGCGCCAGCACGCCGGCGAACAGCATGAAGGCGAACGCCGTCAGGGTGTACCACACGCCCACGCGATTGTTGTTCACGTCGGTCCACCGCAGGAACAGCCCCTTAGGCGGCTGCCACGCCGCGCGTAGCCGCTCCTCCTGCGCGCGGCGCAGCGCGGGATCGTCCTGGGCGCTCATCGCAGGCCCTGCAGGTAGCGGGCGATGGCGGTCGCATGGTCCTGCGGCATCGCGTCGAACGCCGGCATCCGAACGCCGGGCTTGGTCGCCTCGGGATGGCGGATGAAGTTGGCGACGTTGGCCGTCGTCATCGGCAGCACGCCGGCCGCCAGGGTCGATCGGGCGCCGAAACGGGTGAGGTCCGGCCCGATCGCGCCGGTCTCCCCGGTGCCGCGGATCGCGTGGCAGCCGCCGCAGCCGTAGCGCCGGAACAGGGCGTCGCCGTGCGCCGCCGGCCCGGCCTCTGCGGCGAGCCACGCGTCGAACGCGGCCGGCGGCATCGCGACGACGTCGAAGGCCATCAGCGCGTGGGAAAGCCCGCAGAGCTCGGTGCAGACTCCGCGATACCGCCCGGCCCTGGTGGCGCGGACCACCAGCATGTTCGTCCGGCCCGGGATCATGTCCATCTTGCCCGCCAGCCCGGGGATCCAGAAGCTGTGGATCACGTCGCCCGCCGCAAGGTGCAGCGCCACGGTGCGGCCGACCGGCAGGCGCACCTCGTTGGCGCTGGCGATCGGCGCTGCCCCGGCCCGCCGATAGCCGACGCGCCACCAGAATTGCTCACCCGTCACGTCGATGCGCAGGTCGGCCGCCGTCATCGCGATCGGCCGCATCATCGGCAGCGACGCCACCAGCAGCGCCAGCAGCAGCACCGTCGGCACCACCCCGCCCAGCCACAGGATCAGCCGCATGCCCTGCGCGTGGCTCAGCCGCTCGGCGGGCGCGCGGATCGCGTGGCGGATCAGCAGGGTCATCGCCGCCGCGATCGCCACCGCGGCGATCAGCAGCACGATCGTCAGCGCCCGCGTGGCCGCCGCCTCCTCGCCGAACGGCGCGAGCGCGGACTGATGGCGATTGCACCCCGCAAGCGTGACGGCGAGAAACAGCGGCCTGTACGATCGTGCGAAGATGATGGTCCCCTCGGGCGGCGGTCGGCCCGCGATAACAATGCGGCGCCGCCGTCGTCCACCCCGCCTACCTGCCGCTGGTGCGACGTTTCATTGCTCGATGGCGCGCGCCGGCCGGGCGTGCCGCGATCAGCCCTGCGTCGCCGGGTTGCCGAGCCAGGCGTCGAGCGTCAGTTCGCTGGTCGGCCGCACCTCGGCCGCCATGCTCTGCCGCATCAGCTCCAGCGCCCAGCGGTCGCGTTCCGGGTTGGTGCCGGCCACGCAGTCGCGCGGCACCCACATGTCATAGTCGCGCATGTGCGCGTCGGCGGCGGTGAACAGCACGCAGATGTCGGTGGCGAGACCCGTGAGGATCAGCCGTCGCACGCCGAGCTTGGGCAGCAGCACCGGCAGGTTCGTCGCGTAGAAGCCGGAGAATTGCGGCTTGATGACGAAGAAGTCCTCCGCGTCCGGCTCCAGCTGGTCCACGATCGCGCGGCCCTGGCTGCCGGGGCGGCGGGCATGTTCCACCAGGCGCGTCCGCTCGGAATGCCACTGGCCGAAATTGTCGTTGATGAAGACGACCGGCACGTCGCGCGCCGCCGCCAGCCGCCGCAGGTCGGCGATCGTGGCCGCGATCCGCACCGCATCGCGGCGCATCGTCCGGCTGCCGACGAAGTCGAGATCGTTGATCATGTCGACGATCAGCAGGGCCGTCCGCCCGCCACTGCGATCGCGGGCGGGTGCGATCGCCCCCGCCGCTTCCGCGCCATTGCTCGCCGCTCCGGCCGCGCCCGCCATCTCCATCGCTTACGCCGCCTCCCGTTCCTGACGGAGGCGTAACGGCATCGTCGTGCGCAGGTTCCGTAACGGAAAAAGGGCGGCGGGCGCCTCCGCCCACCGCCCCTGTCCGAAGCGCGATCAGGCCGCCTTGGCGCGGCTCGCCCGCTTGCGCTCGTGCGGATCGAGGTGGCGCTTGCGCAGGCGGATGTTCTTCGGCGTCACCTCCACCATCTCGTCATCGTCGATATAGGCGATGGCCTGCTCCAGGGTCAGCCGGCGCGGCGGGGTGAGGCGGATCGCGTCGTCCTTGCCGCCGGATGCGCGAAAGTTGGTCAGCTGCTTGGCCTTCATCGGGTTGACCTCAAGGTCGTCCGTCTTGGCGTTCTCGCCGATGATCATGCCCTCGTACAGCGCCTCGCCCGGCCCCACCATCAGGATGCCGCGCTCCTCCAGCGGCCCCAGCGCATAGGAATTGGCCTCGCCCGCGCCGTTCGAGATCAGCACGCCGTTCTTGCGGCCCTCGATATTGCCCTTGTGCGGCCCGTACTTCTCGAACAGCCGGTTCATGATGCCGGTGCCGCGCGTATCGGACAGGAACTCGCCATGATAGCCGATCAGCCCGCGCGACGGCGCGGAGAAGGTGATCCGCGTCTTGCCGCCGCCGGATGGGCGCATGTCGGTCAGCTCCGCCTTGCGGATGTTCATCTTCTCGACGACGGTGCCGGAGAACTCCTCGTCCACGTCGATCACCACCGTCTCGTACGGCTCCGTCCGCTTGCCGTCCTCATCCTCGCGGAACAGCACGCGCGGCCGGCTGATGCCGAGCTCGAAGCCCTCGCGGCGCATCGTCTCGATCAGCACGCCCAGCTGCAGCTCGCCGCGCCCGGCCACCTCGAAGCTGTCCTTGTCGGCCGCTTCCGTCACCTTGATCGCCACGTTCGATTCCGCCTCGCGGAACAGGCGGTCGCGGATCATGCGGCTCGTCACCTTGCTGCCCTCGCGGCCCGCCATCGGTGAATCGTTCACCGCGAAGCGCATCGAGAGCGTCGGCGGGTCGATCGGCTGGGCGTGCAGCGGCTCGCTGACGGTCGGGTCGGCGATCGTGTTCGACACGGTGGCGGTGGTCAGCCCGGCGATCGAGATGATGTCGCCGGCATTCGCCTCTTCGGTCGGCACCCGCTCCAGCCCGCGGAAGGTCATGATCTTGGAGGCGCGGCCCGTCTCCACGATGTTGCCGTCATTGTCGAGCGCGTGGATCGGCATGTTCGTCTTCACCGAGCCCGAGAAGACGAGGCCGGTGAGGATGCGACCAAGGAAATTGTCGCGGTCGAGCAGGGTGACGAGGAACTTGAACGGCCCGTCCGGATCGGCCGAGGGCGCCGGCACGTGATCGACGATCTTCTGGAACAGCGGGCGCAGCGTGCCCTCCCGCGCGGCGGCGTCCTCGCTGGCATAGCCGTTGCGGCCGCTGGCGAACAGCACCGGGAAGTCGAGCTGGTCGTCGTTCGCCTCAAGGCTGACGAACAGGTCGAACACCTCGTCCAGCACCTCCTGCGTGCGCTCGTCCGCCCGGTCGATCTTGTTGACCACGACGATCGGGCGCAGGCCCAGCGCCAGCGCCTTGCCGGTGACGAACTTGGTCTGCGGCATCGCGCCTTCCGAGCTGTCGACCAGCAGGATCACGCCGTCCACCATCGAGAGGATGCGCTCCACCTCGCCGCCGAAATCGGCGTGGCCCGGCGTGTCGACGATGTTGATCCGCGTGCCCTCCCACTCGACGGAGGTGCACTTGGCGAGGATCGTGATGCCCCGCTCCTTCTCCAGATCGTTCGAATCCATCGCCCGTTCCTCGATCCGCTGATTGTCGCGGAACGTGCCGGACTGGCGGAACAGCTGATCGACGAGCGTCGTCTTGCCGTGATCGACATGCGCGATGATCGCCACGTTGCGGAGGCTCATGGTCGTGTGGTCCTGAAGATGAGGGGATTTGGCCGCGCGCATAACGGAAATATGGCGATGCAACAACCCTGCGGCACTCCGCCGGCGGTCGCGACGAACGTCGCAAGCCGGATCAGACGAAGGTCGCAGCCGTTTCGATGCTGCGGCGCACCGAACGCAGGATCGGCTCGCCTCGCCGCAAAGGGCGAGGCGAAGGGTTCACAGCCTTAACCGACCCTGGCTACCCAAGGCTCGACACGAAGTCGGGGCGCGAATCCAGATGATGAAAACCACCCGGAACCTGTTCGGTTCCGTGCTCCTTCTTGCGGCCTGCTTCGGCAGCACCGGCGCCCAGGCGGCCTCCTGGCAGTGCGCGCCGTTCGCCCGCATGATCTCCGGCATCCAGCTGTTCGGCGCCGCCGCCGGCTGGTGGCAGCAGGCGGTTGGCCGCTACGCCCAGGGCAGCGTGCCCAAGGCCGGCGCGGTGCTGGTGTTCAAGGCGATCGGCTCGATGCGCTCGGGCCATGTCGCCACCGTCAGCAAGGTCGTCAGCGATCGCATCATCAAGGTGACGCACGCCAACTGGTCGCTGATCAACGGCCATCGCGGGCAGGTGGAGAAGGACGTCACCGTGATGGACACCTCGCCGAAGGGCGACTGGAGCCAGGTGCGCGTGTGGTACGCCCCGCTTAAGGATCTCGGCACCCGCGCCTATCCCGCCTTCGGCTTCATCTACGCCGACAAGAGCGGGGCGAAGGCCGATGCCGACGGCCGCCCGACCGAAGTGGCGATGCTGGATCGCTGAACGCGACGCAACGCGGTTAACCACCTATTGATATCGACTTCCGCCGCGCCGCCCCGCAGAGAACGAACTCTCCGGGAGACGCCTGCCATGAAGATCGCCCTCGCCCTGCTCGCCGCCGCCATCGCCGCTCCGCTGTCCGCGCAGGGGCCGGCGCCGTTCACGATCGAGGATAGCGGCAGGGGCTTCTACCGGCTCGACGATGCGGTGAAGTCGATCGGCGATCGCGATGCCGTGATCCGCATCGCGCCCGGCACCTATCGCGACTGCGCCGTGCAGGAGGCGGGCCGCATCGCCTACCGCGCCGTCACCCCGCGCACCGCCATCTTCGACGGCACCGCCTGCGAGGGCAAGGCCGTGCTGGTGCTGCGCGGGCGGGATGCGGTGGTGGACGGCCTGGTCTTCCAGAACATCCGCGTGCCCGACGCCAACGGCGCCGGCATCCGGCTGGAGAAAGGCCCGCTGCTCGTCCGCAACGCCATCTTCCGCGATTCCGAGGAGGGCATCCTCACCGCCGACGATCCCGCGTCGAGCATCCGTATCGAGGATTCGAGCTTCGCCGGCCTCGGCCGCTGCGATCGCGGCATGTCCTGCGCGCACTCCGTGTACGTCAACGCCTACGGCTCGCTCACCGTCGTCCGCTCCCGCTTCGAGCGGGGGCGTGGCGGCCATTATCTCAAGAGCCGCGCCCGCCGCATCGCCGTGAGCGATTCCAGCTTCGACGATACGCGCGGCCACACGACCAACTACATGATCGATCTCTCCAGCGGCGCCACCGGCAGCATCACCGGCAACACCTTCGTCCAGGGGCCGGACAAGGAGAATCACTCCGCCTTCATCACCGTCGCCCCGGAAGCGCGCGAGACGCCATCGGCGGGCCTGCGCGTGACGGGCAACAAGGCGTCGCTGGCGCCGGGCATCACCTGGCCGACCGTGTTCGTGGCCGACTGGAGCCACGAGCCGCTCACCGTCTCGCCCAACATGCTGGGCAAGGGCATCAAGCCGTTCGAGACGCGCTAAGATCGGCGCCCCGGCAGCGGCACCCTACATCTCTCCGCGCGCGCGCCTCAGGGCGTAGTAACGCTGCACGTTCGCATTGTGCTGCGCCAGCGTCTCGGCGAACACGTGCCCGCCCTTCCCGTCCGCCACGAAGTAGAGCGCACGGCTGTCGGCGGGATCGAGCACCGCCGCGATCGAGGCGCGGCCCGGGTTGCAGATCGGCCCCGCCGGCAGCCCCGCCATCGCATAGGTGTTGTAGCCGTTCACCGCCGCCAGTTCGGACTTGCGGATGCGCCGGCCCAGCGGCTTGCCATGGGTGATCGGGTAGATCGTGGTCGGATCGGCCTGCAGCATCATGCCGGCACGCAGCCGGTTCGAGTAGACCGCCGCCACCATCCGCCGCTCCGATGCGAGCGCCGTCTCCTTCTCCACGATCGAGGCCAGGATCAGCGCCTCGCGCGGGCTGGCGACGGCGGTGGTCGGCCGGCGCCGCTTCCACTCCTCCGCCAGCGCCTTCGTCATCGCCGCCTGCATCCGCGCCAGCACGGCGGCGCGCGCCTCGTTCCGCTCGAAGCTGTAGCCGTCGGGCAGCACCGATCCCTCTGCCGGGATCGCCGCCGGCCCGGTCAGCAGCGGCTGGGTCGCCAGCCGCTGCTGCACCAGGATGGAGGGCATCCCCTCCGGCACCACCACCAGCCGCTGCCGCACCTTGCCGGATTGCAGCAGCGCCAGGATCTCCGCCTCGCTGGCCCGCGCCGGGATGGCATATTCGCCGGCCCGGATCGGGTCGGTCGTGCCGAACAGCTTCACGTCGCGCAGGAAGCCGGTGGTCGATCGGATCGCGCCGGCCTTCTCCAGCGCCCGCGCGGCGGCGGCCAGCGATGCGCCTTCCGGCACCGTCACGCCCGTTTCCGCCGAGAGCGGCCCGGCCGCCTTCCAGCCGCGCGTCACATAAGCCCAGCCGCCGATCGCCAGCGCCGCCAGCACCGCCACCAGGATCAGCCAGCGGCCGACCTTACCAGACCGGCCGCGCCGCGCCATGGCTCAGCCGGCCTTGCGCATCACGAGGCTGGCGTTGGTGCCGCCGAAGCCGAACGAGTTGTTCAGCACCGCCCGCACCTCGCGCTTCTTCGCCACGTGCGGCACCAGGTCCACGCCGACGCAGCCGTCGCTCGGATTGTCGAGGTTGATCGTCGGCGGCACGATCTGGTCGCGCAGCGCCAGGATGCAGAAGATCGATTCCACCGCGCCCGCGCCGCCCAGCAGGTGGCCGATCGCCGACTTGGTCGACGACATGGAGACGTTGCCCAGCGCATCGCCGAACAGCCGCCGCACGGCGCCCAGCTCCAGCTCGTCGCCCATCGGCGTCGATGTGCCGTGGGCGTTGATATAGTCGATGTCGGCAGGCGCCAGGCCGGCCTTGCGCAGCGCCATCTCCATCGACCGGTAGGCGCCCGATCCCTCCGGGTGCGGCGCCGTCACGTGATAGGCGTCGCCGGAGAGGCCGTAGCCGATCACCTCGGCGTAGATCTTCGCGCCGCGCGCCTTGGCCCGCTCATATTCCTCCAGCACCACCACGCCGGCGCCCTCGCCCATGACGAAGCCGTCGCGATCCTTATCGTAGGGGCGGCTCGCCTTCTCCGGCTCGTCGTTGCGCGTCGAGAGCGCCTTGGCCTGCGCGAAGCCGGCGATGCCGAGCGGGCAGATCGCGCCCTCCGCGCCGCCCGCCAGCATCACGTCGGCATCGTCCATCGCGATCATCCGCGCAGCATCGCCGATCGAGTGGGCGCCGGTGGAGCAGGCGGTGACGACCGCGTGGTTCGGCCCCATCAGCCCGTACTTGATCGAGACCTGGCCCGAGATCAGGTTGATGAGCCGGCCGTGGACGAAATGGGGCGAGACGCGCGACGGCCCCTTATTCTCGCAGATCAGGGATTCGCTGGCGATGCCCGGCAGGCCGCCAATGCCGGAGCCGATCGAGCAGCCGGCGCGGAACCGCTCCGCCTCGGTCATCTCGGTCAGGCCGGCATCCTCCAGCGCCTGGCCGGCGGCATCGATGCCGAACACGATGAACGGATCCACCTGGCGCTGCACCTTGTGGTCCACGCGTTTGCCGGGATCGAAGCCATAGGGGTGGTCGGCCGGCTTCACCTCGCACGCGATCGTGCATTTCTGCCCGGCGGTGTCGAAGCGGGTGATCTGCCCCGCGCCCGACTTGCCGGCGAGGATGTTCGCCCACGCCGTCTCCACGTCCGCGCCCAGCGGCGTGACGAGCCCCAATCCGGTTACGACCACGCGGCGCATGGCTCTCTCCTGTCCTTATGATCCTGTTCGTCCAACGGCAAACGGCCCCCCGGCCCGATCATGCCCCAGGCCGGGGAGCCGCTGTAACCTGTCGGCTCTTGGCGCGGCCCGGCCGCTACGGGCTCAGCCCTTGTTCGCCTCGATATAGCTGATCGCGTCCTTCACGGTGGCGATCTTCTCGGCCGCGTCGTCGGGAATCTCGACGCCGAACTCCTCCTCGAAGGCCATCACCAGTTCGACGATGTCGAGGCTGTCGGCGCCCAGATCGTCGATGAAGCTGGCGTCCTCGGTGACCTTCTCGGCCTCCACGCCCAGATGCTCGACAACGATCTTCTTAACGCGCTCGGCGGTCTCGCTCATGGTGTCACCTTCCTTCGGGCCGTGTTTTGCCGTGCCCTAGACGGGGGCGTCGCCGCTGGCAAGCACATCGCGTTGCGCGTCGCAGCACGTTAACCCTATCTAACGGCGGCGCGGCTAGGCTGCGCCGATGCTGGAAAAGATCGCCACCGGGGACTGGCTGACGGCACGCCGCGTCCGTGCCGTTTCGGCCATGACCTTGGCCGCCACGATCCTGTCGCTGGCGGTGCTGGCGCTCGGCGCGCACGGCACGCTGGATGCGGCCGGCCGGCCGCTCGGCACCGATTTCTCCAACGTCTGGACGGCCGGGTGGATGGCCGATCACGGCCGCGCCGCGCTGGCGTGGAACTGGCCGGCGCACCATGCCGTGCAGGTGGCGGCGCACCACGATCCGGCCGTGCCCTTCTACGGCTGGCACTATCCGCCGCCGTTCCTGCTGGTGGCGGCGCTGCTGGCGACGATGCCCTACGTGCCGGCGCTGATCGTGTGGCAGGCGGCCACGCTGGCGCCGGCGCTGCTGCTGGTGCGCCGCATCGTGCCGCACCCGCTCACCCTGCGCGTCGCGCTCGGCGCGCCGGTGGTGCTCGTCTGCCTCGGCCACGGCCACAACGGCTTCCTCTCCGCCGCCCTGCTCGGCGGCGGGCTGCTGCTGCTCGATCGCCGGCCGTTCGCGGCCGGGCTGCTGATCGGCTGCCTCGTCTACAAGCCGCAGTTCGCCGTGCTGCTGCCGCTCGTCCTGATAGCCGGGCGGCACTGGCGGGCGATCGCCGGGGCGGCGGCATCGGCGGCGCTGCTGTGCGCCGCCACCCTGGTCGCGTGGGGCTGGCCGGTGTGGCGGGCCTTCCTCGATTCGCTGCCGCTCACCCGCACCGTGGTGATCGAGCAGGGCTCGACCGGGTGGGAGAAGATCGCCAGCGCCTTCTCGTTCGTGCGGATGTGGGGCGGGGCGGTGCCGGCCGCCTATGCCGCGCAGACGATCGTGACCGTCCTCGCCGTGGCCGGCGCCGTCCTCGCCACGCGGGCGGCGCCGGCGGTGCGCAACGCGGCGGTGCTGGCGGCGGCCCTGCTCTCCACCCCCTATGTGCTCGACTACGACTTCGTCATGCTCGGCGTCGCCATCGCCTTCCTGGCGGCGGACGCCGGCGCGCGCGGGCGCCTGCGGTGGGAGGCGAGCCTGCTCGCCTTCGCCTGGGCCGCGCCGCTGTTCGCCCGCGCCGCCACGGCCCTCACCGGCGTGCCCGTCGCCCTGATCGCCGCCGCCGCCGTGTTCGCGCTGGCGCTGCGCCGCGCGGTGCTGCTGGACGCCGCGGCCCCGCTCAGATCATCGCCATTCCGCCGTTCACGTGCAGCGTCTGCCCGGTGACGTAGGCGGCCTCGCGGCTGGCGAGATACACCACCGCGGCGGCGATATCCGCGCCCTCGCCCAGCTTGCCCGCCGGGATGCGGGTGGTGAGCGCATCCTTCTGCGCCTGCGGCAGCGCGTCCGTCATGGCCGAGGCGATGAAGCCGGGCGCGACGCAGTTCACCGTAATGCCGCGGCTCGCCAGCTCCTGCGCCAGCGCCTTGGACATGCCGATCAGCCCGGCCTTGGAGGCGGCATAGTTCGCCTGCCCCGGATTGCCGGTGACGCCAACGACCGAGGTGATCGAGATGACGCGCCCGAAGCGGGCCTTCATCATCGGCCTGGCCGCGGCGCGGACCAGGCGGAACGCGGCTTCCAGGTTGACCCGGATCACCTGATCCCACTCCTCGTCCTTCATCCGCATGGCGAGGTTGTCGCGCGTAACGCCGGCATTGTTGACGAGGATGTCGAGCCTGCCGCCGAGCGCCTCCGCCGCGCGCGGCACGAGCCCGTCCACCGCTGCCGCATCGGCGAGGTCGCACGGAAGGATGGCGTGATCGCCACCGATCTCTCCGGCGAACGCCTCCAGCTTGCTTGCGTTCGAGCCGCTGAGCGCCAGCCGCGCCCCCTGCCCCGCCAGCCCGCGCGCGATCGCCGAGCCGATACCGCCCGACGCGCCGGTGACGAGCGCGGTCATGCCATCGAGGTCAAACATGCTGTTTCCTTTCCTGATCCGTGACCGGATCGTCTACCCGCCGCATCCCGAACGAGTGAAGCCCGCTTCTCCCTGTCCCGAGCGCAGTCGAGAGACCAGCTTCACCTTTTCCCGAGCGCAGTCGAGGGACGCTGCGGTCGCGTCTAGCATAACGGCGATGGTTTCGAGTGCCGCCAGCCGTGTCTCGACTGCGCTCGACACAAGGAGATAAACTTCGATCCCGGCCGCGTTCCGCGCCTACAGCCGCTTCGCCAGCGCCTCGATGTCGGCCATCGCCACCACGCTCGTCACGGTCGCGTCGGGGGCGATGCGCTTCACCATCGGCGCCAGCACCTTCCCGCCGAACTCGACGAAGTCGGTCACGCCGGCCGCCGCCATCGCCGCCACGCTCTCGCGCCAGCGCACGGTGCCCGTCACCTGCCGCACCAGCAGGTCGCGGATGGTGTCGGGGTCGGCCGCCGGCGCCGCCGTCACGTTGGCGTAGACCGGCACCAGCGGCGGGCGCAGATCGGCGGCGGCCAGCGCCTCGGCCATCGCCTCCGCCGCCGGGCGCATCAGCGCGCAGTGGAACGGCGCCGAGACGGGCAGCAGCACGCCGCGCTTGATGCCATGCTCCTTCACCATCGCCACCGCCCGCTCGATGGCCTCGCGGTGGCCGGAGATCACGACCTGCGTCGGATCATTGTCGTTGGCGACGGTGCAGACCTGCCCCTCGGCCGCCGCCTCCGCCAGCGCCTGCGCCCTGGCGACGTCGGCACCGAGCAGAGCCGCCATCGCGCCGACGCCCACCGGGACCGCCGCCTGCATCGCCCGCCCGCGCGTCTTCAGCAGCCGCGCCGTGGTCGCGAGGTCGATCGCCTGCGCGGCGCACAGCGCGCTATATTCGCCAAGGCTGTGGCCGGCGACGAAATCGGCCTTCTCGGCCAGCCGCGCGCCGCCTTCGCGCTCCAGCACGCGCAAGGTGGCGACGGCGTTCGCCATGATCGCCGGCTGGGCGTTCTCGGTCAGCATCAGGTCCGCGTCCGGCCCGTCGGCCATCAGGCGGAACAGGTGCTGGCCAAGCGCCTCGTCCACCTCCTGGAACACCTCCCGCGCCGTGGCGCTCGCATCGGCGAGGTCGCGCCCCATGCCGACGACCTGGCTGCCCTGCCCGGGAAAGAGGAATGCGCGCATGGGAAGAGGCTCCGCTCCGGATCGAAAACAAGGTCCAGCCGGTTAGGTAGGCCGCGCGCCGAAGGCAAGGCCCGGCCGGACGACCGCCCGGCCGGATGACAGATTGACGACGCCTGCCCGAGCGGACAGGCAGGCGGTCATGATCGAACGCACCGGAGCCACCATGCGCCCAGCCCCGCTTTCCGCCCTGTCCACGGCCCTCGCCACGGCGCTGTCCGCCGCCCTGCTCGCCACCGCCGCGCCGGCGCTCGCCCAGCCGGTGCCGCAGAGCGCGCCGCAGCCGACCGCCCTGCCCGCCACCATCCCGCCCGCGCGCGACATGCCCTATCCCGGCACGATCCGGCTGACGGTGGACGCCACCGACACCGCGCGCGGCATCTTCCGGGTGAAGGAGGTGATCCCCGTCGCCGCCGGCACCACCCGCCTGACCCTGCTCTATCCCGAGTGGCTGCCCGGCAACCACGCCCCGCGCGGCCCGATCGACGACGTCGCCGGCTTCCGCTTCACCGCCGGGGGCGCGACGATCGCGTGGCGGCGCGATCCGGTGAACGTCTACGCCATCCACCTGGACGTGCCGGCCGGCGCGACCGAGGTGATGGCGGAGTTCCAGTATCTGTCGCCCACCAGCGCCGCCCAGGGCCGCATCGTCGCCACGCCGGACATGCTGAACCTGCAGTGGAACCTCGTCGCCTTCTACCCGGCGGGCTACTTCACCCGCGGCATACCGGTGGACGCCACCGCCATCCTGCCCGCCGGCTGGCGCTACGGCACCGCGCTGGAACCGCGCGACCCGGCCGCGACCGGCACCGTGGCGTTCAAGACGATCGACTTCGACGATCTCGTCGATTCGCCGATGTTCGCCGGCCGCTTCTTCCGCCAGGAACAGCTCGCCCCCGGCGTCCGCCTCAACATCGTCGCCGACACGCCCGGCGAACTCGCCGCCACGCCGGACCAGATCGAGAAGCATCGCGAGCTGGTGCGGCAGGCGGTGAAGCTGTTCGGATCGCAGCATTACGACCACTATGATTTCCTGCTGGCCATCAGCGAGCGGCAGGGCGGCATCGGCCTGGAGCATCACCGATCCAGCGAGAACGGCGTCGTGCCCGGCTATTTCACCAAGTGGGATGCCAATGCCGGCCGCCACAACCTGCTGCCGCACGAATATACCCACAGCTGGGACGGCAAGTATCGCCGTGGCGCGGACCTGTTCACGCCCGATTTCTCGATGCCGATGCGCAATTCGCTGCTGTGGGTGTACGAAGGGCAGACGCAATATTGGGGCTATGTGCTGGGCGCCCGCTCCGGCATTGTCTCGAAGGAGGATACGCTCGCCGCCTACGCGATGATCGCGGCGCTGCACGAGAAGCGGCCCGGCCGCCAGTGGCGGCCGCTGGCCGATACCACCAACGATCCGATCATGTCGGCCAGGCGGCCGCAGCCGTGGCTCAGCTGGCAACGATCGGAGGATTATTACAATGAGGGCCTGCTGCTGTGGCTGGACGCGGACATGAAGATCCGCGAGCTGACCGGCGGCCGCAAGTCGCTCGACGATTTCGCCCGCGCCTTCTTCGGCCCCGGCGATCGCGACTGGGGCGTCTCCACCTACGATCTCGACACCGTGGTGCAGACGCTGAACGGCGTCGCCCCGTTCGACTGGGCCGGCTTTCTGAAGACGCGGGTGGACGATGTCGCCAGGGCCGCCCCGCTCGACTGGATCGCGCGCGGCGGCTACCGCCTGGTCTACACCGCAGAGCCGACCGCCTACTGGAAATCGGAGGAGACGGCGCGCAAGATCGTCGACTTCAGCTACTCGCTTGGGCTCGTCCTGAACAAGAGCGGCGAGGTGACGCAGGTGATCTGGGACAGCCCGGCCTTCGCCGCCGGCATCACCGCCAGCAGCACGCTCCTCGCCGTCGATGGCCGCGCCTACGATGCGGACGACGGCGGCGCCTTGAAGACGGCGATCACCGACGCGGCGAAGTCGGCCAGGCCGATCGAGCTGCTCGTCAAGCGCGGCGACCGCTACGTGACGGTATCCATCCCGTACAAGGGCGGCCTGCTCTATCCCCGGCTGGAGAAGGTGGCGCAGGGCGAGGCGCCGCTCGACCGGCTGCTGCTGCCGCGGCGGTAGGGCGGTATCGCCCCGGCCCTCGCCCAAAGCGCAGCAGACGCGGCCGCCGATCGGTGCCACCAACCCGGCCGAGAACGAGGAGAGAGCCATGAGCCGCATCGCGAAGATCGACGCCGCCGACTGGGATCCGGAACTGAGAGCGATGTTCCGCGCCGACGAGGCGACGCCGCTGGAACAGGGCACGATGCGCATGTTCGCGCACCGCCCGGCCATCGCCAAGGGGCTGATCGCGCTCGGCGCCGGCATCAAGGCCGATCGCACCCTGCCGGAGCGGCTGATCGAGCTCGTCCGCCTGCGCATCGCCTTCCACAACCAGTGCCGCAGCTGCATGGCGATCCGCTACCGCGACGCGCAGGAGGACGGGGTGGACGAAACCCTCGTCTGCTCGCTGGAGAAGCCGATGGAGGCGCCCGACCTCACCGACGCGGAGAAGGTGGCGCTACGCTACGCCGACAGGTTCGCCACCGACCATCTCTCGATCGGCGACGCGCTGTTCGCCGACTTGCGGCGACACTTCGACGAGGGCCAGATCGTCGAGCTGGCGAGCTGGGTGGCCTTCTGCGTCGGCTTCGGCCGGCTGGGCGCGGTGATGGACATGACCGAGGAACTGCCCGAGGCCTTCCAGGACAAGACCGCGCCGGTGACGCCGTGGCGCAACGAGGCGGTGGTGGTGCGGTAGCGGCCTCAGGCTCCGGCCTGTCCCTCCCCCGCTCATCCTGAGGAGGGACTGAGCACGGCGAAGGCCCGTCTCGAAGGATCGCCATCGTCCTTCGATACGCGCCTTCGCCTTCGCTCAGTCGCTACTCAGGATGAGCGGGGTTGATCGATGTGTCCTTGTCTTTCTGCGCGCACCTCTCTATGCCCCGCCGCTTCGAAGCAAGCCGGAGGGGCGACCGCACGGGGCGGCGTCAGCGATCGGCACAAGGAAGGACGTGAGCATGGCTCTCTACGAGCATGTGTTTCTCGCGCGTCAGGATCTGGCACAGGCCCAGGTCGATGCGCTGGCGGAAGCCGCCACCAACATCGTCAACGAAGGCAATGGCCGGGTCGTCAAGACCGAGACCTGGGGCCTGCGCGGCCTCGCCTATCGCATCCAGAAGAACCGCAAGGCGCATTACGTGATGCTCGAGATCGACGCGCCGGCCGGTGTCGTCGCCGAGCTGGAGCGCCAGACCGCGATCAACGAGGACGTGATCCGCTACATGACCGTCCGCGTGGACGAGCATGAGGCCGGCCCGTCGGCGATGATGCGCCGCAACGAGCGCAGCGAGCGCGACCGTGGCGACCGCCGCGGCGGCCCGGGCGGCGGCCGTGGCGGCGACCGCGACCGCGGCGACCGCGGCCCGCGCGAGGATCGTGGCCCGCGCGAGGATCGCCCCCGCGACGACCGCGCGGCCTGAAGGAGATAAGAGACTATGGCCCGCCCATTCTTCCGTCGCCGCAAGAGCTGCCCCTTCTCCGCGAAGGACGCGCCCCGCATCGACTATAAGGACGTGCGCCTGCTGCAGGGCTTCGTGTCCGAGCGGGGCAAGATCGTCCCCAGCCGCATTACCGCCGTTTCGGCCAAGAAGCAGCGCGAGCTCGCCCAGGCGATCAAGCGCGCCCGGCACATCGGGCTGCTTCCGTACATCGTCAAGTAAGGAGCGCAGATCATGGACGTGATCCTGCTCGAGCGCGTCGAGAAGCTCGGCGCCATCGGTGATGTCGTTTCGGTCAAGAACGGCTTCGCCCGCAACTACCTGCTGCCGCGCAAGAAGGCGCTGCGCGCGAACGCCGCCAACAAGAAGGTGTTCGAGGCCAACCGCGCCCAGATCGAGGCCGACAACGCCAACCGCAAGGCGGAGGCGCAGGTCGCCTCCAAGGACGTGGACGGCAAGAGCCTGACCCTGATCCGCCAGGCGTCCAACGTCGGCGCGCTCTACGGCTCCGTCTCCACCCGCGACCTCGTCGAGGCGCTGGAGGCGGACGGCACCAGGCTCGCCAAGAGCCAGATCGTGCTCGATCGGCCGATCAAGAATATCGGCCTGCACGAGGTGAAGGTGCAGCTGCATCCGGAAGTGTCGGTGACAATCAAGATCAACGTCGCCCGCTCGCCGGAAGAGGCCGATCTCCAGGCGCAGGGCGTCGATGTCGCCGCCTCGATGTTCGAGCGCGAGGAATCGGGCTTCACCGAGGATTACGATCCCAACGCCGAGCCCGGCGAGATCGCCACCGACCGCGAGGACGAAGCGCAGGGCTGAGCCCTTCGCCGAGCCGCCTCGCCGGTTCACGAGAGGCCGTCCGGAGCGATCCGGGCGGCCTCTTGCCGTCAGCGCGGCGCGGCGACGGGCGCGGCGCGGCGCCCGTGCGCGGCCTGCTTCTCGGCCAGGCTCAGCACGCCGTCATGGTTGCGGTCCATCGCGTCAAAGGCGGCGAGCGGGCGCTGGCTCGCCTCCGCCCGGCTGAGCTTGCCGTCGCGATTGCTGTCCACCGCGGTGAAGGCGGCGTCGGCCGCATCCAGCATCCGCTGCGCCTCCTCCTTCGTCGGCGCGCCGGCGGTGCCGGGCGGCGTGCGGTTCAGCACCGCACCCATCCGCACGCGGAATTCGGCGCGGCTCATGAAGCCGTCCTTGTTCGTATCCGCGCGATCGAACACCTGCTTCACCTCGGCGACCATCTGCGCGCGCGTCACGTCGCCCGCCGCGCGCTTGGGCTTCTGCGGCGCCGCACCCGCCGCCTGTGCCAGCGCCAGCACCGCCAGCGCGCCTGCAAGACATGAACCGAGCCGCATCCTCATCCTCCCGCCTGAACCGCCCGCCTCCTCGATGAACGAAGCTGAACCGCGAATGACGCGGCCCCGGCGGATTGGCGACTCGCCGGTGAAAGGCGATTGCAAGGGCGCATCGAACGGTTAGGCTGGCGGCGGAGAGGACGTACCTGAGGCTCACCGGCGGGAGGTCCACCTATGCCTGACGAGCGCGCTCCACCCCCGGCGGCCGAGACCGGCGCGGCACGCTGCCGCGCCACCGGCCGCTTCATCGCCAAGGAAGGCGCCTTCGCCCTCCACGGGGCGGATGCCGACGTCTGGCTGGAACTCGATCCGATACCGCTGCACCTGCTGGACGAGGATGTCGAGATCACGGGCCGTCGCTACGGCGCCAGCCTGATCTGGGTGGAGGCGATCGGCCCCGTTCGCAGCCTCTCCTGATCGCACGGCGCGCGATCGTCCGCGCGTCCGGCGGTTGGGGGCGAAACTGGGAACTTCGATCGGGCGGGCGCGTATGCTGCAGGTGGGTCGGGAGGAATGCCGAGGTGCCACGCTACCACTTCGGTTCGGTGAACGGTCAACGGGTGAGCGATCCCGAGGGCATCGATCTGGCAAACGAGCAGGAGGCACGGTTCATGGCGGTCCGCTATGCCGGCGAGGTGCTGCAGAGCAATCCCGAGACATTGTGGAACGCCGGCCAGTGGCGTGTGGAGGTGACGGACGACGGCGGATCGCTGCTGTTCACGGTCATCACGCTGGCGATCGACGCATCGCGATCGCCCGATCCTGCCATCGCGTCCTGACCATCCGGCGATGACCCCATCGAGACGAAGCCGCGCCGCACGCCCCGCCGGCGCCAGCGCCACGAGCCCGGCGGCGTGGCGGCGATGACGCGCGACACTCCCCTGCTCCTGCCGATGGTGCAGAAGCTACAGCAGTGGAAGCCGCTCGACGAGGCGGATCGCGACGCCATACTGGCGCTGCCGTGCCGGGCGGAAACGCTGCGCCCCGGCGGCTATATCGTGCGGCAGGGCGACAGTACGACGACCTCCTGCCTGCTCGTCTCCGGCGTGGCGTTCCGCCAGAAGGTCGTCGATGGCGGCGGCCGCTCGATCCTAGCGATCCACATGCGCGGGGATATCGTCGATCTGCAGAACTCGCTGCTGCGCCACGCCGATCATTCGGTGCAGGCGCTGACGAAGATCGACGTGGCGTTCATCCCGCGCGAGGCGATCGTCGATGTCGCCTTCCGCTTCCCCAATGTGGGGCTGGCGATGTGGTACGACACGCTCGTCGACGGATCGATCTTCCGGGAGTGGATCGCCAGCAACAGCCGGCGCGATGCGCTGAGCCGCCTGGCCCACCTGCTGTGCGAGTTCGGCCTGCGGATGGAGGCGGCCGGCCTCGCCGATCGCCTGTGCTACGAACTGCCGATGACGCAGGACCAGCTGGCAGACGCGCTCGGCCTCACGCCGATCCACGTCAACCGCACCCTGAAGAGGCTGGAGGAGCTGGGCCTGATCAGCCGCACGCAGCGATCGGTGACGGTGACGAACTGGGCCAATCTGGCCCGCGTCGGCGATTTCAGCTGCGACTATCTGCACCTGCCGGCGTCGACCCCCGACTGACCGCAGAGCGGCCGATCGTAAAGGCTTCGGTGACGTTTGGCGCGCTACTCCCTGCCGGGAAGGGAGGTTCGCCATCTTCGGCTGCGCTGGAGGCCCGAGCCGGAATCGAACCGGCGTGCAAGGATTTGCAGTCCTCTGCGTAACCACTCCGCCATCGGGCCGCGCTGCGTGGCAGGGCGCGCAGATGATGGGTTTCGCCGGCCTTGTCAAACCCCGGGTGTCAAACCCCGGATATAGGTCGGTAGGCCGAACGCCGGTTGCGCCGCCTGTCCGAGCGGGTAGAAGCGGACGCCGGGAAATGGTGTATTGCATGGCTAAGACAGTTGTGCGACGGAACGGCCGGACGTCGTGGCATTATGAGGGGTTCCATGAGCGATCACAGCTTTGAATCGATGCGCCGGGCGATGGTGGCGAGCCAGCTGCGCACGACGGCCGTCAACGATGCCCGCGTGGTCGCCGCGATGCGCGAGGTGCCGCGCGAGCGCTTCGTGCCCGCGGCGCAGGCGGCCTTCGCCTATACCGATCGGCCGGTGCCGCTGGCGGACGGCCGCTCGCTCAACCTGCCGATGGCGACCGGCCGGCTGCTGACCGCGACGGCGCCCCGGCCCGCGGATCGCGCGCTGGTGGTCGGCGCGGCCAGCGGCTATGCGGCCGCCCTGCTGGCGCGGCTCGTCGCATCGGTCGTCGCGCTGGAGGAGGATGCCGCGCTGCCGGCGATCGCCACCGCCCCGCCGGCCGAGAACGTGACCGGCGCGATCGGCCCGCTGGCCGAGGGCTGGGCCGCGGCCGGCCCGTACGACCTGATCCTCGTCGACGGCGTGGTCGAGGCCATTCCCGATGCGCTGATCGATCAGCTGGCGCCCGACGGACGGCTCGCCGCCGGCCTCGCGGATCGCGGCGTCGCGCGGCTCGTCATCGGTCGCAAGGCCGGTGGCGGCTTCGGCACCGCGGCCTTCGCCGATGTGGACGGCGTGCCGCTGCCCGGTTTCGCCCGGCCGCCGGTGTTCAGCTTCTGATCGGGGCCGGGCGGATGCGGCGCATATTGCTGGCCGGCCTGGTGCTGGCCGCCGGCGCGGCCGGCCCGGTCCGCGCCGATACCCTGCGCGAGACGTTCGCCCGCGTCTACGGCAACAACCCCACCCTGCTCGGCGCGCGCGCCAACCTGCGCTCGGTCGACGAGAACTCGGCCATCGCCCGCGCGCAGGGGCTGCCGGACCTCGCCGCGACGGGCAATTACAACGAGTTCCTCAAGCGCTCCGCCAACAGCTTCTCGGCCCCGCGGCGTGCGGCCGGCGGCGCTGTGAACCTGCAGGTGCCGGTCTACAGCGGCGGGCAGGTGCGCAACGGCATCAAGGCGGCCGATGCGCGCGTGGATGCCGGGCGCGGCCAGCTGCGCTCCACCGAGGCCAATCTCTTCAGCGAGACCGTCGCCGCCTATATGGACGTGATCCGCGACCAGTCGATCGTCGAGCTGAACGCCGGCAACGTGCGCGTGCTGGAGACGAACGCCCGCGCCTCGCGCGATCGCTTCGAGGTGGGCGATCTCACGCGCACCGATGTCGCCCAGTCCGACGCGCGGCTGGAGCTCGCCCGCAGCCAGCTGGTGAGCGCGCAGGCGCAGCTGGAGGCGAGCCGCGAGAATTACCTGCGCATCGTCGGCAAGTTCCCGGAGAATCTGGAGCCGCCGCCGCCGCTGCCCGCCTTCCCGCCGAACCCGGACGACGCGGTCGATATTGCCGTGGAGAATAACCCCGCGCTGGAGACGGTCCGCCAGCAGAGCAAGGCGGCCGATTACGACATCGGCGTCGCCCGCTCCCTGCGCCTGCCGCGCATCTCCGCCTTCGCCAATGCCGATTATACCGACTATCTCGGCACGCTTGGCAATTCGTCCGTCGGCGCGGTGTTCGTGCAGAGGGACAAGACGGCCACCGCCGGCGTGCAGGCCTCGCTGCCGCTGTTCCAGGGCGGGGAGCCGGGCGCCCGCGTCCGCCAGGCGCAGGCCGCCAAGAGCGTGGCGCTGGAGAACATCACCGCCACCGAGCGGTCGGTGGTGGCAGACACCCGCACCGCCTACGCCCGCTTCCGCGCGTCGGAGGACGTGATCCGCTCGTCCGAGGTCGCCGTCTCGGCCAACGAGCTGGCGCTGGAGGGCACCCGCGCCGAACAGGGCGTCGGCACGCGCAACCTGCTGGACGTGCTGAACGCGGAGCAGGAACTGCTCAACAGCCGCGTCACGCTCGTCTCGGCGCGGCGCGACGCCTATGTCGCCGGCTTCACCCTGCTCGCCTCGATGGGCAAGGCCGAGGCGCGCGACCTGGGGCTGGACAGCGGGCCGCTCTACGATCCGGACATCAACTATCGCCGCGTCCGCCACCGGATCAATGATTGGGACAGCGACCCCAGGCCGCAGCCGGTCGCCAGCCGCACCGTGGGGCTCACCTCCACCCAGCCCGCCGTCGCGCCGGCGCCGGAGGCCACCCGCGAGGGCACGAAGAACCCCGCCACCACGCCGCCGGTGACGACGCCCGTCACCGCGCCGAAAGCGGCCCCGCCGCCCGCCGGCACCCCCGTGACAAGCCCGCGAAACTGATCGATAAGCATGGACATGGGCGATCTTCGAACCGAACCGTCGATGGAGGAGATCCTCGCCTCCATCAAGCGCATCATCGCCGACGACGGCCTCGCCCTGAACGGCAGCCGGCCGCGACCCCGCGCCGAGCCGGTCGCAGCCGAGCCGGAGCCGGAGCCGGTGCTGGAACTCACCGAACTCGTCCCTCCCGCCGCGCCACCACCGGCGCCTCCGGTCGCCGAGATCGCCGCCACGCCGCCGCCCGCGCGCGAGCAGCCGCGCGCCGCGCCGCTGTCGCCGGCGGCACCGACCCCGCCGCCGGTCGCCGATCCCCTGCCCTCGCTGGTGTCGGAGGACGCCGCTTGCGCCAGCCGCCAGGCGCTCTCCTCCTTGTCGTCGATGGTGCTGCGCACGCCGGGCGCGGACAACACCCTCGACAATCTGGTGCGCGAGCTGCTGCGGCCGATGCTCAAGGAGTGGCTCGACGCCCGCTTGCCCGAGCTCGTCGAGTCGCTGGTGGCGCGCGAGATCGCCCGCATCACCGGCAAGGCGCTGTAGCCGCTTCCGGCCGGATCGCCGCGTCCCGCACCGCAGGCGGGATCGACGTCCGTGCCGCCCGGTCCGCTCACCGGCCGCGCGACGCGCTTCCACCCCGAACGATCACGCTCTAAGACGCGCCCCCATGACCATCGACAAGACCTTCGATCCCGCCGCCATCGAGGCGCGCTGGTACGCCCATTGGGAGGCGGAGGGCCGCTTCCGCCCGGCCCGGCCGGAGGCCGATCCCTATACGATCCTGATCCCGCCGCCGAACGTCACCGGCTCGCTGCACATCGGCCACGCGCTGGACAATACGTTGCAGGACATATTGATCCGTCACGCCCGGCTGCAGGGCAAGGATGCGCTGTGGGTCGTCGGCACCGATCATGCCGGCATCGCCACCCAGATGGTGGTCGAGCGGCAGATGAACGACCGCGGCCAGAAGCGCACCGATCTCACCCGCGACCAGTTCGTCGAACGCGTCTGGGCGTGGAAGGAGGAGAGCGGCGGCACGATCACGCGGCAGCTGCGCCGCCTGGGCGCATCGTGCGACTGGGCGAACGAGCGTTTCACGATGGACCCGGGCTTCTCCAGGGCCGTCGTCAAGGTGTTCGTCGATCTGCACGCCAAGGGGCTGATCTACCGCGACAAGAGGCTGGTGAACTGGGATCCCGGCCTGAAGACCGCCATCTCCGACCTCGAGGTGGAGACGCGGGAGAAACAGGGCAGCTTCTGGCACCTGCGCTACCCGCTGGAGGACGGCTCCGGCCACATCTCCGTCGCGACGACCCGGCCGGAGACGATGCTGGCCGACATGGCGGTGGCGGTGCATCCTGAGGACGAGCGCTACCTGGCGCTGATCGGCCGCAACGTGCGCCTGCCGATCACCGGCCGCCTGATCCCGATCGTCGCGGACGAGCATGCCGATCCGGCGCTCGGCAGCGGCGCGGTGAAGATCACGCCGGGGCACGACTTCAACGATTTCGAGGTGGGCCGGCGCGCGGGCTTCAAGGCGGCCGAGATGCTGAACATGCTCGATGCCGAGGCGCGCATCGTCCAGACCGCCGACGGGCTGATCCCGGAAGCGTATCTCGGCCTGATGGTGGAGGACGCGCGCGAGGCGGTCGTCACCGCGCTGGATGCGGCGGGCGTGCTGGAGAAGGTGGAGCCGCGCGTCATCCAGACGCCCTATGGCGACCGCTCCGGCGTGGTGATCGAACCGTGGCTGACCGACCAATGGTATGTCGACGCCAAGGCGCTGGCCGGCCCGGCGATCGACGCCGTCCGCTCCGGCGACATCCGCGTGGTGCCGGAAAGCTGGAAGAAGACCTGGTATCAGTGGCTGGAGAATATCCAGCCGTGGTGCGTGTCGCGGCAGTTGTGGTGGGGGCACCGCATACCCGCCTGCTTTGGTCCAGAGAGGCCGGCCGTTGCAGCCGCTAATCCCGCTCTCGGCCTTCAACTGAGCGTCAACAACGACCCTGCTCGTGGATCGATCGCGGGAAATATCGGATTCGTTGGCGCGTCAGACGAAGAAATTCGATCGTCTGCATCTCAGTATTACGGCGTGGCGCCCGATCGCATTCAAATCCTTGAACAGGAAGAGATGCATCAAGTCGTAAAAACAATTTGGCCGCCAGATCGTGAGCCCGAGATCACGATCTTCCGTGACCCCGACGTTCTCGACACCTGGTTCTCCTCCGCCCTCTGGCCGTTCGCCACGCTCGGCTGGCCGGGCGGTGGCGAAGAGTCCCTCCCTTTCAAGGGAGGGGTTGGGGTGGGTGACGCCGCTCTCGACAGGCGTCCGGCGTCACCCACCCCCCAGCCCCCTCCCTTGAAAGGGAGGGGGAGCATGCTGTCCCGCCACTATCCCAGCGACGTGCTCGTCTCCGGTTTCGACATCCTGTTCTTCTGGGATGCGCGGATGGCGATGCAGGGGTTCGAGTTCATGGGCGCGAAGCCCTGGAAGACGCTCTACCTCCACGGCCTCGTCCGCGCGCCGGACGGGTCGAAGATGTCGAAGTCGAAGGGCAATACGGTCGATCCGCTCGGCCTGATCGATCGCTACGGCGCGGATGCGCTGCGCTTCACCCTGGCCGCGATAGAGAGCCAGGGGCGCGATATCAAGCTGGATGAGCGGCGCGTGGAGGGGTATCGCAACTTCGCCACCAAGCTGTGGAACGCCGCCCGCTTCGCGCAGTCGAACGGCATCGGCGCCTCGCAGTCGCTGGAGCCGCCGGCGGCGGCCGCGCCGGTCAACCGCTGGATCGTGGCCGAGACGGTGCGGACGGTGCAGGCGCTCGATCTCGCGCTCGCCGACCTGCGCTTCGACGAGGCGGCGAACACGATCTACCAGTTCACCTGGGCCACCTTCTGCGACTGGTATCTGGAGCTGATCAAAGGCGAGATCGGCGAGGAGACGAAGGCCGTCGCCGGCTGGGTGCTCGACCAGATCCTCGTGATGCTCCACCCGTTCATGCCGTTCATCACCGAGGAACTGTGGCACGCCCTGGGCGATCGGCCCTGCGACCTGATCCTCGCCAAATGGCCGATGGCGGACGCGCGCGCGATCGATCCGGCAGCGCAGGCAGAGGTGAACTGGCTCGTCCGCCTCGTCTCGGCCGTGCGCGCCGCCCGCACGGAGCTGAACGTGCCGCCGGGCGCGAAGCTGCCGCTGCACGTGCGCGACGCCTCGGCCGAGACGCGCGCCCGGCTGGAGCGCCAGTCCGCCCCGCTCTCCCGGCTCGCCCGCATCGAGGGGATCAGTGCCGATCCGGCCCCAGTCGGCGGCGCGCTGCAACTGGTGCTGGACGAGGCGACCTACGTGCTGCCGCTGGAGGGCGTGGTGGATTTGGCGGCCGAGCGGTCGCGCCTCGCCAAGACGATCGCGGCGACGACCAGGGAACTCGCCGCCACCACGAAGAAGCTCGACAATCCGAGCTTCGTCGAGCGCGCCAAGCCCGAGGTGGTGGAGGAGAACAGGGAGCGGCTGGTGGCGTTCGCCGCCGAGATCGAGCGGCTGGAGGCGGCGCTCGCCCGACTTGGCTGACCGGGGCTGTCCGCCGACACGGTCTCCAGCGGCGCCGCCACCACCAGCACGCCCCTGGCGACGCGCGCCGTCACCGGCGTGTGCGCCAGCACCTCGCCGTCGATCGAGATCGGCAGCGGCGGATCGGTGACGATGCGCAGCGACCGCCCGTGGAACTCGCGCACGGTGCGCTTGCGCGCGCGCATTTTCAGGAAGCTGGCGCCCCAGCTGTAGATCAGCCGGTGGCGGGCGTTGCCGATCACCGCCTGCACCACGATCTCGCCGCTGTCGAGCTCGGCATCCTCCACCAGCTCGGTGCCGCCATGATAGGCGCCGTTGGCGATCCGCACCTCCAGCGCGTCGATCGTCTCGGCATCCGGCCCCTCGCCCACCGTCAGCCGGAACGGGCGGAAGCGGGTGAGCTGGAACGCCGCCCAGCCGAGATAGCCGATCCGCCCCAGCATCTTCTTCAGCCCGTGCGGCACCGTCTCGGCGATCAGCGGCGATATGCCCACCGCCGCGCAATTGGCGAAATAGTCGCCGTCGATCATGCCCAGATCGATGCGGCGCGGCCGGCCGTTGGCGATCACGTCGATCGCCCCGTCCAGATCCAGCGAGATGCCGAGCCCGCGCGCGAAGCTGTTGGCGGTGCCCAGCGGCAGCAGGGCGAACACGCAATCATGCCCGACGAAATAGTCGACCGATGAGGAGAGCGAGCCGTCGCCACCGCCGACGATCACCATCGGCGCGCCACTCTCCACCGCCCGCCGCACATATTCGCCGAGCCGCTTGGGATCGCGCACCGCATGGGATGAATCGATCGTCACGCCGGCGGCGCGCAGCTTGGCGCAGGCCTGTCGGTAGGTCTCGCGCCCCTTTCGCGACTGCGCATTGACGACGAGCGTGGCGGAGCGCGGCAGGGTGTCCATGCCGGCTGAACGTCGTTTCGCGTGTTTCGGGTGCATCACGCCTTTTCCGCCTCTACGAACATGCCATGGACGCCACTATCCGCCATCTTTTCACCCGCATCGCGCCGGATGGCACCCGCATGCCCCAGGATCGCGCGCTGGCCGTCGAGGCGCCGGTCGCGATCGAGTTGAACGGGCTCGGCTATGCCGTGATGATGGCAACGCCGGCCGACCTCACCGATTTCGCCTACGGCTTTGCCCATGCCGAGCGACTGATCGATGACGCGGCCGACTGCCTGGATGTGGCGACGCATGACGCCGCCGGCGGACTGATCCTGCGCGTCACGCTCGCCCCGTCACGCGTCGACCGCGTCGTCGATCGCGTCCGCCACCGCGTGTCCGAATCCTCGTGCGGCCTGTGCGGGCTGGAGAATCTGGAGCAGGCGCTGCGCCCCCTCCCCGCCGTCACCGTCGCCTGCACAGCGCCGGACGCGGCGATCTTCGCCGCGCTCGGGGCCTTGCGCGATCACCAGCCGCTGAACCGCGCCACCGGCGCCACCCACGCCGCCGCGCTCTGCGGCGCGGACGGCACGATCCGCCTGGCGCGCGAGGATGTCGGCCGGCACAACGCGTTCGACAAGCTGATCGGCGCGATGCTGCGGCAGGGCATCGGCTGGGATGGCGGCTTCGCCCTGCTCTCGTCGCGCTGCTCGTTCGAGCTGGTGGAGAAGGCGGTGCTGGCCGGATGTCCGATGCTGGCCACCGTCTCCGCCCCCACCAGCCTCGCGATCGACCGGGCGGCGGCGGCGGGGCTGCGGCTGGTGGCGCTGGCCCGCCCGGATGCCGCACTGGATGCGGGCCGGCAGGCAGGCTAAGCCCGCCTTGGCCAGAGAGGACCGCCCCGGAGAGTATCGACGATGACCAGTTTTCCCGCCCTCCGCATGCGCCGCGCGCGCGCCGCCGGCTGGAGCCGCGCGATGGTGGCGGAGACCAGCCTCTCGCCGGCCAACCTGATCTGGCCGCTGTTCATCACCGAGGGCGTCGGCGTCGAGGATCCCGTCGTCATGCTGCCGGGCGTGTCGCGCTGGTCGGTCGATCTGGTGGTGGCGCGCGCGCGGGAGGCCGCGGCGCTCGGCATACCCTGCCTCGCCTTCTTCCCCAACACGCCGCGCGCGCTGCGCACCGAAGACGGCCGCGAGGCGCTGAACCCGGACAATCTGATGTGCCGCGCCATCCGCGCGGTGAAGGATGCGGTGCCGGAGATCGGCATCCTGACCGACGTGGCGCTCGATCCTTATACCAGCCACGCGCATGACGGGCTGACGGACGCCCGCGGCTATGTTCTGAACGACGAGACGACCGAGCAGCTCGTCCTCCAGGCGCTCGTCCAGGCGCGCGCCGGGGCGGACATCGTCGCACCCTCCGACATGATGGACGGCCGCGTCGCCGCGATCCGCGCCGCGCTGGAGGGCGAGGGCTATCGGAACGTGCAGATCATGGCCTATGCCGCCAAATACGCCTCCGCCTTCTACGGCCCGTTCCGCGACGCGGTGGGCTCCGGCGGGCTGCTGAAGGGCGACAAGCGCGGCTACCAGATGGACCCGGCCAATGGCGAGGAGGCGCTGCGCGAGGTGGCGCTGGACCTAGCCGAAGGGGCGGACAGCGTGATGGTGAAGCCCGGCCTGCCCTATCTCGACATCGTCCGCCGCGTGAAGGAGCGGTTCGCGGTGCCGGTGTTCGCCTATCAGGTGAGCGGCGAATATGCGATGATCGAGGCGGCGGTCGCGGCCGGCGCCGCCGATCGCGACGCGATCGCGCTGGAGACGCTGACCGCGTTCCGCCGCGCCGGCTGCTCCGGCGTGCTGACCTATCACGCGCTGCATATCGCCCGGCTGCTGGCGTGATCGCCGAGACGCCGCGCCTGATCCTGCGCGAATGGCGCGAGGACGATCGCGACTGGGCGGCGGCGCAATCGGCCTGCCCGATCGTGATGGAGCATCTCGGCGGCCCGCAGGATCGCGCCGCCAGCGACGCCCGCATCGATCGCATGATCGCCCTGCAGGCGCAGCGCGGCCACGGCTTCTGGGTGATCGAGCGCAAGGCCGACGGCGTGGCGATCGGCACCTGCGGGCTGAAGCTGATCGATGCCGTGGGCGCGCCGCTGCAGGGAGAGCTGGAGATCGGCTGGCGCATCGCCCGCGAGACATGGGGCCAGGGCTATGCCCGCGAGGCCGCCGCCGCCTCGCTGGATTTCGCCTTCCGCCGTCTCGACGCGGAACGGATCGTGTCGATCACCAGCGAGCGCAACCGCGCCTCCTGGGGGCTGATGGAGCGACTGGGCCTGACCCGCCGCCACGCGCTCGACTTCCACGACGCGCGCTTCCCGCCCGAGGATAATCCGACGATCGTCTACGTGATCGAGAGGGCCGCATGGACGGCGTGACGATCCTGCCGTTCGAGGGCGCCCGGCCGGCGATCGACGCGACCGCCTTCGTCGCCCCCGGCACCCGCATCATCGGCGACGTGCGGATCGGGGCGGAGGCGAGCATCTGGTACAATTGCGTGCTGCGCGGCGACGTGGATGCGATCGCGATCGGCCCGCGCAGCAACATCCAGGACGGCAGCGTCGTCCATGTCACGACGAAGCGCTGGTCCACCGTGATCGGCGCCGACTGCCTGATCGGCCACCTCGCGATGATCCACGGCTGCACGCTGCACGACCGCAGCTTCGTGGGGCTCGGCGCGATCGTGATGGACGGGTGCGAGATCGCGGAGGACGGGATGCTCGCCGCCGGCGCGCTGCTGACGCCGGGCAAGCGCATCGGCGCGGGGCAGATGTGGGCCGGCCGCCCGGCCAAACATGTCCGCGATCTGACGCCGGAGGAGATGGCGCACCACCGGGACGGGGTTGCCCGCTACGTCGCTTTGGCGCGGCGCCACAGGGCGGAGATCGCGGCCGCCGGGCCGGTCAGCGCCGGCAGCCGCCTTCCCTGAGATCGTCGAGCCGGGCCGCCTGGGCCGCGTCCAGCGCGCCGGCGGTGCGCGCGGCATCGGTCAGCGGCGAGAGATCGACCGGGCGGGGGCTGTCCTCCGCCAGCCGCGCCTGATCCAGCACCAGCGTGTTGAGATCGTCCAGCGCCGCCGTGGTCGGCGTGCGCGCCGCCTCGATCGCGGAGAGCGCCTGCTGCGCCGCCACCCACGCCTCGCCGCCTTGCGCCGCGCCGCGCCCGCGATCGATCGCCGCGCAGCCGCCGTCCACCGCCGTCGCGAACGCGGCATCGCCGCTCCGCGCCTGCGCGACCAGCGTGGCCGCCTGCGCCAGCAGCGCCGGATCGAGCGCCGCAGGCGCGGTGGCGGCGGCGGGCGCCGCATTCCCCTGCTCGATCGCGCGCGGCGCCAGCGAGGGGTAGGAGGCGACGCTGCCGGCGCATCCGGCGAGCAGCAGCACCGCCGTCAGCGCGCACGGCAGCAGTGTGGCGGGGCGGTTCATGCGGCGGCTCTAGGCCGTCACATTAATGACCGCAACGGGGTTGCGCCGATCCCCGCCGCCGACTAGAGACGCCTTCCAACGCGCCCGTAGCTCAGCTGGATAGAGCATCAGACTACGAATCTGAGGGTCGGACGTTCGAATCGTTCCGGGCGCGCCACTCCTCCCGACCCTGTCGCGGCAGGCCGGGCGGAACGGCGTCGGCCAGCCCGTCGCCACGCGCGCGGGTGTAGCATAGTGGTAATGCACTAGCCTTCCAAGCTAGCTAGGAGGGTTCGATTCCCTTCACCCGCTCCACTATCCCGATCACACCGTCACGGCGCCGGACCGTCCCGCGTTCGTCGCAATGCAGGTCAGGCATGCCGGCCGCCGCGGGTCGCAAGTGCGGCGGCCGGCATACCTCTCGCCACAGGGCGAGCCGGGGCGCTGGCCTGCCGGTGCGGCGGGCGCGCGAAGACGAGGCAGCGGCGTAACCTTGCCGCGCGCGCCCGACACCTCTCGGATCCGAGGGGATTTTCTTCGATCGTCTCTTTTTGGACATCACGCGGGTGGATGACATCCAGCGCCGGTTCGGCTTGAATATCGCGCGGAGGTCGATCGATGCTGCGTGACGTGTTTGCCCTGGCCGAGCGGGCGATCGCCGCCAACACCGCATCCGGCGTGGCGGAGGCGTTCGCCGCCGATCTCGCGACGCGCGGCGCCAGCTACGTGCAGGTCAGGCTGTACCAGCGCCCCGAGGGCCGGCTGACCTCGGCGGCGCACTGGCGCGCGGGCGGCGTGCTGGTGCGGCAGGCGGCGGCGGGGTGGATCGGCAGCAGCGGCTTCGATTACATATGCTTCGAGCAGAACCCGCTGCTGGAGCCGATCAGACGCGGCCTGACGCGCTACCGCTTCTCCGATTTCGCGCCGCACGGCAGCCGCCGCTTCGCCGACTATTGGAGCGCCTTCACCGCCGCGCGCTTGGCGGACGGGATCTGCGCCACGGCTTACGGTCGGGACGAGATGATCGCATCGATCCACATCGGCGTTCCGACGCTGGATATCGCGCCGGCGCTGGTCGAGGCGATGTCGCTGGCCGGCGGCATCGTCGCGGAACGGCTGATGCCGCTGGCCGCCCCGCCCCGCCCCCGCACGCCATCCGGCCTCAGCGCGCGGGAGCGGGACGCGCTGGCCTTCGTGGCGGAGGGAAAGACGGACTGGGAGATCGGCGGCATCCTGGGCATCTCGGAGACCACCGCCCGCTTCCATGTGGACAATGCCCGCCGCAAGCTGAAGGCGGTGAACCGCAGCCACGCCGTCACCCGCTTCATCGCCGAGCATGGCCCGCTCTGACGCGGCCGCACGCTCACTCCGCCAGCGCGGCGGCCAGCCAGTCGGGCACGATCGCACCCTCCAGCGCGTCCACCCGGCGATGCTCCACCGCCAGCCCCAGATCGGGGTAGAGGATGCGCGTGCGCTCGCCCGCCTCGCGCGTCGGCACCACCACCAGGCGGCGGTTCACCTTGGATCGGTGATGCATCCGCGCGGTATTCTCCTGCCCCACATAGCAGCCCTTGGTGAAGCTCACCCCGTTCAGCTCGCGCGCGTTCGCCTCCAGCCACAGCGTCTTGTCGCTGCCGAGTTCGTCCACGCCCTCCGCCACGCCGAGCCGCAGGCGATGCGCGCGCCACCCCTCCGCGGCCTCGCCCGGCGGCGCGAGCCAGCGACGGCCGAGCGCCGGCAGCCGCGGATCGGCGACGCCCGCCTCCCCTGCCGCAGCCCAATGCACCGCCAGCGCCGGATCGCGCGCGATCGCGATCGGACGGCGCAGGCGATAGAGCGTCAGCCGCCGCGCCAGCGCCTCGGCCTGCCCCGCCTCGCAGTCGATCAGCACGTCGGCGCCGTCCGCCCACAGGATGAAGTCGAACAGCGCCTTGCCCTGCGGCGTCAGCAGCCCGGCCCAGGCCGGCAGCGGCCCGGCCGCGTCGTTGGTCAGCAGGCCTTGCAGGAAGCCGCGCACATCCTCCCCCGAGAGGCGGAGGACGGCGCGATCGATCAGGGTGGTTCCGCTCATCGCCAACAGGTAGGGAACGGTGGGCTTCGAGGAAAGCGGCGATGACGACCTACGATCTGATCCTGAAGAACGGCAGCGTCTGGACACCGGGCGGCCCCACCGAGACCAGCATCGGCGTGCGCGACGGCCGCATCGCCGGCCTGGGCGTAGCGGGCGACGCCGGCGAGACGATCGACTGCGCCGGCCTCACCATCCTGCCCGGCGTGATCGACAGCCAGGTGCACTTCCGCGAGCCCGGGCTGGAGGCGAAGGAGGATCTGGAGAGCGGCAGCCGCGCGGCGGTGCTGGGCGGCGTGACCGCCGTGTTCGAAATGCCGAACACCAAGCCGAACACCGATAGCGCCGCCGCCGTGGCGGACAAGCTGGCCCGCGCCGCCGGGCGGATGTGGTGCGATCACGCCTTCTACGTCGGCGCCACCAACGCCAATGCGGCCGATCTGGCGGAGCTGGAGCGGATGCCCGGCACGGCCGGCGTCAAGATCTTCATGGGCGCCTCCACCGGCGACCTGCTCGTCTCGGAGGATGCGCAGCTGGCCCGCGTGCTCGCATCCGGCACCCGCCGCGTTGCGATCCACGCCGAGGACGAGGCGCGGATGAACGCGCGGGCAGACCTGCGCGTGGCCGGAGACCCCGCCTCCCACCCCGTCTGGCGCGACGACGAGAGCGCGATGCTGGCGACGCGGCGGATCATCGCGCTGGCCCGTGCCGCCGGCCGCCGCATCCACATCCTCCACGTCACCACGCCCGCCGAGCTGGAATATATCGCCGGCCACAAGGATATCGCCACCTGCGAGGTGACGCCGCAGCACCTGACCCTGGCGGGCGAGGATGCCTATCCGCGCCTCGGCAGCTTCGCCCAGATGAACCCGCCGATCCGCTCCGCCGCGCATCGCGACGGCCTGTGGCGCTGGCTGAACCAGGGCGTGCCGGACGTGCTCGGTTCCGATCACGCGCCGCACCTGCGCGACGAGAAGGCCAGGGAGTATCCCGCCTCCCCCTCCGGCATGCCGGGCGTGCAGACGCTGCTGCCGCTGATGCTCGATCATGTCGCCCACGGCCGGCTGACGATGCAGCGGCTGATCGAGCTGACCTCGTCCGGCCCGCAGCGCGTGTTCGGCCTCGTCACCAAGGGCCGCATTGCCGCCGGCTACGACGCCGATTTCTCGATCGTCGATCCGGCCGCCCGTTGGACGGTGGAGGAAGGCTGGCTGGCGTCGAAGTGCGGCTGGTCGCCGTTCACCGGCATGACGCTGACGGGGCGGCCGATCGGCACCATCATCCGCGGCAGGCGGGTGATGTGGGAGGGGCAGCTGGCCGACGCGGCCAGCGGCCGGCCGGTGCGGTTCGAGAGCACCTACGCACCCGCCTGAGCGCGAGGGAGGGAGGCGTCACGCCGATCCAAGACGGTCGCCGCCGTGGCTTCACCCGGCCGTCAGAACGGCATCCACTTCGATTCCTCGCTGAACTTCAGATAGCCGATGTTCGCGCCGAGCCGCCAGCCGACGCCGAGACGGATCGGGATCAGCACGACGTCCTTGCGCCGCAGGTAGCTCGCCGTGAAGCCGCCGATGAAATAGGCCGCTCCCTCCGCCGCCGGGAAGCGGTGGAACAGATCCTGGCTGTCGTACAGATTGTAGACGAGGATGAAGCTTTTCGCGCCGTTGCCGCCCACGTCGAAGCCCAGCGACGGCCCGGTCCAGTAGACCGGCCGGTCACCCTCGATCTTGTGGTGCATCACGCCCGATCCGTAGCGTAGGCCGACGGCGAACGCGCCGCCGGCCTCGCGCCCGGCGATATAGGCGTTGGGCTCGCCCTGATCCTTCAGGATTTTCTCGACGATCTTGGCAAGACCTTCCGCGCCCTTGCCGAACACGCCTTCGGCGGCGTCCATCACGTCGCCCTGCTGGTAGGTGGCGCCGGTGGCGGCCGGCGTGGCGGCGGGCGCCGTCACCGGATGGCTGTCGTCGCTGGAGCTTGACGGGCTGCCGGGCAGCACGGCGCCGCCGGACGGCGCCGCCGTCGCGCCGGTGGCGCCCGAGCCGTAGGTCGCGTCGCCCGACGGCACGGGCGCGAGATCGCCCTGCATCGCGGCCGAGGGATCCACCGTCCGCACCTGCGCCGCCACCGGCGCGCCGGCGAACGCCGCCGCCAGCATCGCGATCGCCGCCACCCGGATGCCCACTCCGCCAATCACCATCGCCCGCGCATCCCCCAGCCTTGAACCGCACCATAAGCCGGCCGACGCTGTCGCTGCAATGAACACGCCCGCGGGCCAATGCCGAACGCGCCCGGAAAAGGCCGCGAACGGGCCGTTGATCCGCCACGCCTTGCCCGCTATAGCCACCCTCCGATGCCGACCCGGAGACGTGGGTGAGTGGCTGAAACCAACGCTTTGCTAAAGCGTCGTACGGGAGACCGTACCGAGGGTTCGAATCCCTCCGTCTCCGCCAGCCGCCGCTAGTAGCGTACTGTTTTTAAATATAAAATTGACGCTGCGGAAAGCGGCCCCACTTATGGCCCTACTTGCCTTCGGTGTTTAGCGGGCGATTGACTGCCACGGATCGTGATCCGCGACAGAGGTAGGTCGAAATCGACCAAGTTGCGATCCGCTCCCCCCCCCGGAAACCCGAATCATCCGATCGGAAAGGTCGGATTGCGGTTCACGGCGTCATCCCCGCAGTTAGAGATTTCATCAAAGCCTATGCGGGAGCCCCAGGGGGTAAGTGTCTGACCTGTCATGCCAATTCCCGTCAACACGCTCCAGCCACGATCGCTTTACCCCGTAACACTGTGCTAGGCAGCGTGGACAAAATTGGAGCCAGTATCTGGCAGTGGCGAGGTGGACCATGCCGAGGAAGCTGCTGGCGAGTTGGTCATAGCGGGTGGCGATGGCGCGGTTGATTTTGAGGTGGCCGAACATGCGCTCGATGCGGTTGCGCTGCTTGTAGAGCGCGCGGTCATGCTCGATCTTTACCCGGCGGTTTGAGCGGCCGGGCAGGACGATCAGGGCACCACACGCCTTGCAGTCTGCCGCCTCGCCGCCGGTCAGGTGGAAGGCGAGCGGTCGTCCGAGGGCATCAGCCAGGCAGTGAAGCTTACTGGTGAACCCGCCCCGCGAGTGGCCAAGAGCGCGTCGATGAGCTCCCCTTTTCCGCCCGCTGCCGAGACGTGGGCGCGAACGGTGGTGCTGTCGATGCTGTCGTGGCCGGTGTCGGCCATGATCTCGGCCAGCGTCACTGCGACGATCTCCCAGACCCCGGCTTCGCTCCATCGTCGGAACCGACGATAGATGGTGCTCCAGCTCCCATATTTGGGCGGCACATCACGCCACGGCCTCCCGCACCGGCGAGTTCTCAGCCGATGAGACGATGCTTGATCGCTTGGTGCGGATGCAGCACTTCGGCTCGCCGACAAGGTTGATGGACGTGTCGCAAAATCCCTTAGTTGCGCTATGTTTTGCTACGGACCCCGGCCCTGAAGGCGAAGAGAGCGACGGTGCCTTTACCGCCTTTGCCATACCTGAAGCGCGCGAGAAATACTTCGACAGTGACTCAATGAGTTGTCTCCCAAATCTTGCTAACATGACGGCTATTGAGAAGGACCGCATAATTCGGCTTCGTCAATTGCGTTTGAAGGGGACAACAAAAAAGGCGGAGATTGATCGGTTTAACAATACCAATGCCTACAAAAGGCTTCATCAGTCTATCATGATAGAAATAACATATTTTGTCCAGATATAGAAATATTAGCCTTTTTAACCATACTACGTTCATCCAAAAATAAGAAATCGTCAAATACCAGCCCAAGCTTGCGGATTTATTATTCACTGCCTTGTACCCTCTCACAAAATTAACTTTGCGTATCCCATCGAAAAGACAGTTTTTTGTGATTTCGAAGGATGCGAAAGCCGAATTCCGAAAGGCGTTGGAGCTTTTAGGCGTATCGAACAGCACATTGTTTCCGGAGCTTGATCGCGCCGCCAATCGCATTGCGAAGAGCTATTCAGCGTAAGGCGCCGCCCTTGTAGCCGAGCCTTGAAATCAGACGGCTCACCAGCCGTCCGCTGTTCCGCCACAAGCTCGCGAAGGTGTGCCAGCTCAGCTCCGAGCGCCGGCCGCCTTCCGCCTTTGTCGGCGTTGCGGCTGGCGCGTGCCTTCCCATCCGCCGCCTGCGGCCCCGTCGATCGCTCCCACGGCATCCAGCGTCGAATCGCTGCCGGTTGCTGCGCCCGTCGTTCTGAGCTCCAGCCGTTGCCATGCTCCGTCTAGAATAGTTCGTTCGGCTGGCTTGCTTGGTTGCTCGCGGGCGAGGTGCTCACGCCGTTGTTCACCTGTTGTGGTCCGTTCGCGATGTTGGCCTGCCGCGGCCTCTCGCCCCCTAGCGACGCCCCCGCCGAGAAACATCTTTGTTAAATCCGATTTTACGGTATCCGCTGGATCATGCGGGCGCGCTCCGATCGCGCCCAGGGAGGAAGCCGGCGCGCACCGGACCGAACAGTCGGAAAGCGGATGAAGTGATCAAGGTCGTATTCTGCTGTTTCACCTACCGCTGCCTGATGAACTATCACCCGCTGCTGCGACGGATAGAGAATGACGGGGGCGAGGTGTCCCTCGTCACCTTCCCCCGCCTGTGCGATCCCGACCATCGCGGCCTCTACGACACGTCCTTCGCGGTGCGCTCAAGCTACCCGATCGATCGCTCGGGGGCGCTGATCGGCGGAACGCTGGACCAGATCGCCGGGGATATCGGCAGTCCCGACATCCTCATGCTCGGCACGTGCAATCTGGGGCCGGAGCGGGTGATCGGCGGGATGACCGGCGCCGGCATCGTGATCGGCCTGCAGCACGGCTTCTATCAGGATTGGGAGGATTACGAGCATAATCCGGCCCTGCCCACCATCGGCATCTTCGGCAGCGGTTTCGCCGCCAGGGTCGCCAAGCCGCGCGTCGTGCTCGGCCTGCCGAAGCTCGATCTGGTGCCGCGTCTGGAGCGCAATCCGGACGGGGACATCCTGTATGCCGGCCAATATTCGAACCATCATGAGCAGCTTCGCACCTGCCTGGCCGATCTTCAGCGGTCTTCCGGCAAGCGGGTCGTCGTCCGTCCCCATCCCGAGGGCCGCGAGCATCTCGACATGCTCCGCCCGGACTTCGAGTTCCTCGATCCGGAACAGCCGCTGGCCGATGCGATGGGCCGCGCCGCGCTCCTCCTCACCACGGGCAGCACCGTGGTGCTTGAGGCGATGGTCGCCGACGTGCCCGTCGTGGTGCTGCCGGATTGCCACGGCCTGCTCTACGAACCGGCCGGCATCGTCGCGCGGGAGATCGGCGCCGCCGCCGTGACCGACGTCTGGAACGCCGCGCCGGGCCGCGAATTCTCGACCCGGCAGTTCCTCCGCGACTATAGCGGCTCGGACGCGAACGATCGCACCGATCGCGCCTATGCCGCCCTGCTCGATCTGGTGCACGCGCGGCAGGCATGACACGTCGTCCTGAACAGGACGCGCGCGGTTCTTCAGTCTACGGGATGGCCGCCACCACAAGGCAATTGTCGTACACGTTGGCGGGGTGGCTGATGTCGATCGACATGCCCGGCAGGCCCCGCTCCGCGATCATCGCCAGATAGGCCGCCACGTCGCCCCGCGCCACGTCCTCGACGATATAGTAGCCGCCGCTCTTCACCCGCCCGATCGATTGGGCGAGCGTCAGGCGGGCGGCGTCGAACGTGTGCAGCCCGTCGTCCAGGAAGAAGTCGAACTCCACGCCCGGAAGCTCGGCCCACAGATCGTCGAACGTGCCGGCGTCGCACTGGTCGACGAAGAAGGTGCGGATGCGGTCCTCCGCGAACAGCACGCGCCGGTCCACATCGGCGCCATAGACGGATGCGGCGGGAAAATAGTCGCGCCAGGCGCGCAGCGATGCGCCGGGGCTGCCATGCGCCCCCATGTTCGACGGCGTATCCTCGTTGTTGGTGCCGAGGCCGACTTCGAACAGGGCCGAGAGCGTCTCCCGCCGGTCGAGGAACAGCGCCTGGTAGAAGGGGGTGTAGGTGTGCCAGCCGACGCCCTTGTCGCTGCCGTGGCGCGACATGAGCCGGCAGAGATCGGTCGCCCACACGGAATGGCGGCGGGTGGTGAGATAATGGTCCACCGCGCGCCGGAAGACGTCCTCCCCGCCGTTGCAATAGTGTATGTCCGCCAGCGGCGCGCGTGCCGGATCGGTGGCGGGGATTCTCGGCGCGATCTTCTCGGTATAGGTCAGTTGCGCCGCCATGCCGGCCGCCCGCCCGATCGAGAAGAACATGTCGCCGCCCTCGATCGGTATGGCGATCGCGGCCTCCGTCTCCACGAAGCCCGGCAGGCACGCTTCCGGCTTCGCATCCATCTCGACGACCCACATGTCGTCCCACAGCCGCGTCGCGCCCCACTTGCGCAACTCGCTGCGCGCGGCCTCGGCATGCCGCTCCAGCCTGCCGGAGAAACTCACGAGATAGAGGGTCATCGCAGGGTGCCTTCCCGGCCGGCAGGGTGGTTGCTACGCGGCGTCAACCGGGTCCGCCACCGCACGATCGGCGGGCGGCGACGCGGCGAACCTGCGCATGACGCTCTCGTAGAGGTCGACATACTGGTCGGTGAAGGCGCCCATGTCGTAGCGTGCGCCCAGCAGGCCGGCGCCCTCCGCCAGCCGCGCCCGGCGCCCGTCGTCGATCAGGCTCTCCATCGCCTCGGTGAAGCGCGCGTCGTAGATTTCGTCATTCTCGCTCGCCGGCACGACGATGCCGCCGGCCACGCCGTCCACCTCCAGCATCGACGCGATCTCGCCGACGTCGGTGGCGATCACCGGAACGGCCACCTGCAGCGCCTGGATGATGCAGAGCGGAAAGGATTCGCCGGCGAACCGCGTCGGCACGATCGCCACGTCGGTCATGCGGTAGAGGCCGTGGATGCGCAGCTGGAAGCCCAGGAAGCTGATCGCGGGATCGCCGGCGTGCAGCGGCGCCAGCCGGTCGGGCTCGTCGCCCTCGCCCACCAGGCACAGGTGCATCGCCCGGCCCGGGTGCCGCTGGCGTATCGCGTGGAAGGCGTTCACCGCCGTGTTCCAGCCCTTCTCCCTTATGCCGCGCGCGATCAGCGTGAACACCACCGCATCCTCGGCGATGCCCATTTCGGCGCGGGAGCGGGGGAAGGCCGCCGGGTCCACCGGCATCGCGTTGATCATCTTCACCAGCCGATCCGGCCGCACGCCGTTGCGGAGGAGCGGCGCCAGATTCTTGTCGGCCGTGTAGACGAACAGATCGACGTTGCGCACGATCCTGGCGATGAACCGCTCGGGCAGTTCGGTGCTGGTCGATGCCTCGTAGGAGCCGTGCAGGGTCGCGACATAGGGCACCGCCAGCGGCCGCTCGCACAGGCGGAAGAAGAACATTTCGCCGATCACGCCGTGGGAGTGGATCAGGGAGCAGCCGATATCGTGGATGAACGGCTCGCAGCCATGCTCCAGCACCCAGTCCGATTCGTAGATCGACACGCCGGGGTTCAGCGTGGCCCGCATCTCGGGATTGACGTCCGTCTTGAAGATCAGCAGCGACACGATCACGCCGCGCTTCACCAGCTCGTTGGCCAGCTGGATCGGCAGATTCTCGGCGCCGCCGGCGAAGATGCCGTGCGTGACGATCAATATGTGCCGCTTCGTCCGCTCCGCCTCCGCATCGCCCGAGCCCCCCGGCACAGCCCAGAAGGATCGCACCTCGGCCGACAGCCGGTCGAGATCCCGGCGGAAGTCCTCATCCTCGGGCAAGGCGGGCAAAGCCGCCGACATGGGCGACCGCACCAGCGCGTCGCGCACCGTGGCGATCTGCCCGCCAGACGCCATGTGGAGCAGCAGGTGCCAGAGGCCCAGATGGCGATACTCGCCCGCCTCCCGCCACACGCTTCCGTCCAGGGCCCGCCGCCGCCACAGGATGCTGTGCGGCTCCTGGGCCAGCAGGTCGGGATCCAGCCGGGCGGGGAACCATCGGGCGGCGGGGGTGGTCACGTGCCGCGTCCAGCCTTCCATCTGGCGGGCCAGCTCCTCCTCGCCGATCGCATAATCGGCATCGTCCGGCTCCAGCCGCCGGCCGAAGCCCAGCTGCACGCTGCCGTCGGCGAAGCTCGATGCCAGGCGGGCCAGATACTCGAAATCATGCACGCCGCCGCCCCGTACGATCCACAGCAGATCGCCGGTGGCCTGCTCCGCCGCCTGCTCGACCAGCCGCCACGTCGGGGTCGCGCCGGTATCGGGCAGGTAGCCGATCGACACCGCCCCGTCTCCGCGCCCTTCCTCGACGACCTGCCGGCAGGCAGCGGAGAGCGGTGCGCCGACGATCAGGATGGCGAGATCAACGTGGGACTGGTGCAGCACGGCGGCGATGCACGCGGGCGTCAGCGGATCGGCCTCGCCGTTGATCAGGATCGCCGTGATCGACGGCGCGTATAGCCGGTTGCGGAAATTGCTGGCGAACGACGCGCCGGAACGCCCCTCCGCCTTGCCGAACATCACCCAGTGCAGCAGCGGGTTCATGTCCGCTTCCACGATGTCCGGATAGCGCAGCAGATAGGCGCGGGTCGAGAAATCGCGCGTCGGATCGTAGTTCTGCCGCCAGCCGGCGGTCATGTAGTGGATGAACGCGTCCTGCCCGGACGCCTCGACGTCGGGATAGCTGTAGAGATACCAGGCGGCGTCGAAATGGGCGAAGACGCCCTCCAACGCCTCGACCGGATAGGCGAAGAACAGGTCGCGCAGCGCATCCTCGCCCACCGTCTCGAACAGATAGTGGAGGAAGGGCAGCGGCCCCGCGCCCCTGATCTCGGGATGCGCCGCGACGTATCTGGCGGCGTGGAAGGTGGGGGTGACGCTGCCGCCCGTCGCATCCGAGGCGACCTGCACGGCCAGCGGCGATCCGCGATCGCCGGCCGCGAGATGGGCGCGATAATAGCCGATCTCGAAGATGCGCGAGAGGATGGCCTGCTGGCTGACGCTCAGCCCCTCCCACGAATCGAGTGCGGAGGATGCCGGCATCCCGCTCGATCGCCCCTCCGGGATGCCGTGGAGCACCCAGTGGCGGAACGGGTGGATGCCGGTTTCCCGCACGTCGGCGTGGACGTCCAGATAGGCGGCGGTGGAGAAGGTCGGCGACGGATCGCGCCGCTCGCGCCACCCGGTCGTCAGATAGTGGACGAAGGGATCGTTGACGGCCAGGTCCACGTCCAGATTGTGCCGCGCATACCAGTCCGCGTCGAAGTGGGCGCGGAAATCGGCCACGGCGGCCGGGCTGAGCCCATCCAGCGCATGGATCAGCGCCGCCTCGTCCCCCGCTTCGAACAGGTAGTGGACGAGGGGGTTCTGCCCCGCGGCGCGCACGTGCGGAACGGCATCCATATAGCGCGCCGAACGGAATGTCGGCGAGGGATCGAGGCCGCTCGGCCCGCCGACGTGGAGAAAATGCTCCAGCGCGGCGCCAGGATCGGCGAACTCCACGCCGGCCTGCGCCGCATAATGCGCGCCGTCGATCAGCAGGGAGAGGATGGATCGCCGGTGGTCGGAGAGTATGATCGCAGCCGGGGCCTCCTGCCCCTCCGTCTCTGTAGATCCCACGATCAATCGTCCACCGGGCCGCTCTTTTCCGGGCGGCAATCGCATGGGCCACGATGGGTGTCAAACCGGCGCGGCCGACTGAAACCACTGGCGAAATCGGCGTGTCCGCCGCGAACCCTGCCTCCCTGCCGCCGCCCGGCGCGCGCGCGATCGGCGGAGCTTGACCGCAGTCCGCCCGATGCTAGTGCGCCATGGATCCGTTTGCCGGCCCGTGTCCGGCCAGGCAGGCGGGCGGAGAGCGCCTGAAGCAATAGAGGTTTTCGAGATGGCGGACGTGACGTGCCATCGTACCTGATGGCGGCCGAGCATATCACCGACGACGCAGACGTACGGAATATCTACAGGCTCCTCCTCGCTCGCGAACCGGAAACGAGATCGGCCGTCGAGGGCTCGGTCGGCTATCCGCTGGCTCCGGTGCTCGCATCGTTCATGCTGTCGGACGAGTTCAAGTCCCATCTGGGTCTGGTCGACGGCAGGATCGCCGCGAGCGAGATCATGCTCGCGGTGCTGGAACCCGATCTGCGGCAGTGGGTGGACTCGATCACCGACGCCGAAGCCGACCGCGCCGGCCGGCCGCTCGACCGCCTCACGGTCGTCCGGCACCTGCTGGAGGACGACCGGATCGACACGGCGCTCCACGCCGTTGGCATCCACCGCCGCGACATCGACTCGCTGAAGGCCGCGCTCGTCCAGCTGGACGATACGGTGCGGATCGTCGGCGCCTCCGCGCTGTTCGACGCGGCCCACTATCGGGGACAGCTTGCCGACGACCAGCCAGTGGCCGATCCCGCGACGCATTACGTGCTGCGCGGCGAGGCGCAGGGGTTGACCCCATCGGCGACCTTCGACGCCGACACCTATGCCGCTATCCACGCCGACGTGGCGGCCACCGGCTTCAACCGCCTGTTCCACTACGAGATGTGGGGCCGGCAGGAAGGCCGCGCCTATCGCGACTGGCTGACCTATCAGGCGATGCCGCCGCTCTCCGCCGACAGCGGACGGCCGACCGTCCTGCTGCTCGTCCATGAAGCCAGCTACACGGGCGCGCCGCTGCTCGCCTGGAACCTCGTCCGCGCGCTGGCGGATCGCTGCGACATCGTCGTGGTGCTGCGCCGTGGCGGTCCGCTGGAAACCGCGCTGCGCGAGGTCGCCTCGGTCGTGCTGGAGGCGCCGCCGCCCGAGGCGATACTGAACGGGCACGAGATGGATCGCTATGCCGAGCGGCTGGCGGCGATCTACCGGCCGCTCTACACGATCGCCAACAGCATCGAATCCTGGCCGGTCGCCACCGCCCTGCGACGGCACGCCGTTCCGGTGGTGGCGCTGGTGCACGAATTCCTGCCCGGGGTCGCGCCCGGCATCCGATCGGACTTCTACGCGGCGTGCGCGGCGCTCGTCTTCTCGGCCCGCATCGTCGAACGCTCCTCCTTCCGTGCCTTTCGCGAGATCGGGCTGCAGAACCGCGCCATCCTGCCGCAAGGCCCGTGCGCGATCCCTCCGTTCGATCGTTCCCGCCGGCCAGTGCCGTTCGTGGCGCCGTTCGCCGCCGGCGACGATGCCGCGCCGACCTTGGACGCGCTGCTGGCGGACGGGCAGCGCGGCGACGGCCCGTTCACCGTGATCGGCCTCGGCGCCGTCGAGATGCGCAAGGGCATTGATCTGTTCATCGCCGCCGCCACGGCGCTGCGGGCGAAGCATCCCGCACTCGCGTTCCGCTTCATCTGGATCGGCTCGTGGGAGCAGGCGCTCGGCACCGAATATGCCGCGCTGCTGGCCGAGCAGTATGAGCGGTCCGGACTGGCCGACCGGCTCCACTTCTTCCCGACGATCGACGATCTCGAACCCGTCTACGCGCGCGCCGACGCGCTGCTCCTGAGCTCGCGGCTCGATCCGCTGCCGAACGTCACGATCGACGCGGCGTTTCGCGGCATCCCGGTAGTGTGCTTCGACGGGGCCTCGGGCACGGCCGAGCTGCTGGCCGCCGATCCGGCGACGGCCGCCCTCGTCGTGCCGCATCTGGACAGCGGCGCCGCCGCCGATCGCCTCGCCGCGCTGGCCGCCGACGCGGGCCTGCGCGAAGCGTGCGGCGCGGCGATGCGGCGTCTGGCCGAACGGTCGTTCGACATGGCGGCCTATGCGCGATCGATCGACGCGCTCGGACAGGCGGCCGCGCGGAAGTTCGAACAGATGGGGCGGGATCGCCAGCTGATCGAGGATGCGCAGGCGTTCGACGCATCGATCTATCTGGGCGCGGAGCATGACGACGCAGCGGCGGAGACGATGTCGGCCGCCACCTATCTAAACCGCACCAGCCACATCAACTTCGCCTCGCCGCCCGTTTTCGGCGTGATCCTGCGCCGGCCGCGGCCGGGCTTCCACCCCTTCATATACGGCAACGAGGCGCCCGATTTTCCCCGCGACGGCAGCCGCGATCCGCTGGCCCACTATGTCGAACGCGGCATGCCGGAAGGGCGCTGGACGCACCGGATCATCCGCCCGGATCTCGCCGCGCCGGAAGACGATCCGGCACCGGACGGCGCGGTCGCGCTGCACGGCCACTTCCACTATGCCGACAACATCGCGGACTTCCTGGCCGCCCTCGCCGCCAACCGGCTGCGCGCCGACCTGTTCCTGACCACCGACAGCCTGGAAACGGCCGGGATCCTGCGCACCGCCACCCGCGACTATGCGAAAGGCGGCGTCGTCGTCGAGGTCGGCCCCAATGTCGGGCGGGACATCTACGCCTTTCTGCGCGTGCTGCGGACCCATATCGCGGGCCGCTACGATGTGGTCGGCCACCTGCACGGCAAGCGCAGCGTGCACATGGTGCCCTCCGATCCGGGCTTCGGGGATCGCTGGCGGCATTTCCTCTGGGAACATCTGCTCGGCCCCACCCACCGCGCCGCCGACGCGATCGTCGACGCGATGCGGCGCGACGCCCGGCTCGGCCTGGTCTTTCCCGAGAACGGCTTCCTGATCGGCTGGGAGAAGAACGGGGAGAGCGCGGCGGCGCTGGCCCGGCGGATCGGACTGAACGCGGCCCTGCCCGCCCACATCGAGTTTCCCGCCGGCACGATGTTCTGGGCGCGCGCGGCGATCCTCGACAAGCTCGTGCGCGCCGGCTTTGAAGACGCCGACATGCCGGTCGAGCCGCTGCCGATCGACGGCACGGTGCTGCACGCGCTGGAACGGGTGCTGCCCCTGCTCTGCGTGGATGCCGGCTACGGCTATGCGACCACCTACATTCCCGATATCCGCCGCTAGACGTCCGCGGCGCCGGGCGCAGCATATCAGGAGAGTGCCATTCCGGTCATCGGCGTCTTCGGCGCGAACGGCTTCATCGGGCGGGCGATCGTCCGCCACCTGCTCGCCCGCGATCGGCGGGTGGTGGCGCTCGGCCGCGCCTTTCCGGCAGATTATCAGCGCATCGTCGGCGGCGGCGTGGAGACGCGGGTGCTCGACTTCCGCGATGCCCTGTCGGTGCACGCGATGCTCCAGGGGATCGATCAGGCGATCGACCTCGTCAATTCGTCTAGCCCGGCACTCGGCAACAGCAGGGTCGTGGAGGATGCCGCCACCAACGTGCTGCCGCACATCAGCTTCGTGCAATCCTGCCTGTCGAGCGGCGTCTCGCGCATCGTGTTCCTCTCGTCAGGCGGCACGATCTACGGCGCGCCGCGCTATCTGCCGATGGACGAGGACCATCCGACCGACCCGCTGGTCTCCTACGGCGTCGCCAAGCTGATGGCCGAACATTATCTTCGCATGCTCACCCGCGACAGCGCAGTCGATCATGTGGTCCTGCGCGTGTCGAACCCGTTCGGGCCGGGGCAGACGCTGCGCAAGGGCCAGGGGCTGATCGCCTCCATCCTCGAACGGCAGGCGGCGGGACTGCCGATCATGGTCTATGGCGACGGCAGCACCCGGCGCGACTATCTCTACATCGACGATCTGTGCCAGGCGCTGGTGGCTGCGCTGGACGCGCCGCCGATGCGGCAGACGTTCAACATCGGCACCGGGCGCGGCCGCTCCACGCTGGAGGTGATAGCGGAGGTGGAGGCGGCGGCGGGCCGCCGGTTCGACATCGCCTATGTCGACGATCGCCCGACCGACGCCCGGAGCAACATACTGGATTGCCGCAAGGCGACGCGGCTGCTGGGCTGGACGGCGGAGACCAGCTTCGAGGAAGGCGTCCGGCGCACCGTCGCCGCGACGGAGGCTGGCGGCCCGATCGGCTGACAATGTCCGGCCCCGCCGGCGGCCTCCTTATCCCGGCTTCGATCCTTGGTCGGTTGAAGCCCCTGATGTTCTGCTCACCGCCAGCTATCAGCGATTAGCGATATCGACTCGCATCATCTTCTCTCCCGTTGACACTGCGAACGACTCTCAATAGCAGACGCGGCTTCCAGGGGCAGCCGAGGGGGGCGAAGTACCGTGATCGATCGTGAGGACGCGCATGGCGCGTCGCAGTCCTTTCTTGCGCTGGCGTGCGTCGGCATGTTCGCGTCGGCCTCGCCGGCGCTTGCGCAGAGCGCGGCCCCCGTCGCCGAGAGCGGCGCGAAGCTCGGCGGCATGACCGTCACCGACAGCGCGATCGTCGACGAGATCAAGGTCGAGCGGGTGGAGAGCCCCAAGGCCACGCGTCCACTGCTCGATACGCCGCAGACGATCACCGTCGTCGGCGATCAGGTGATCCGCAAGCAGAACCTGCTCACCCTGCGCGACGTGCTGTCGACGGTGCCCGGCATCACCTTCGGCGCGGGCGAGGGCGGTGGCGGCTATGGCGACAGCATCAACCTGCGCGGCTATTCCGCCAACAACGACATCACGCAGGACAGCGTGCGCGACAGCGCCCAGTACAACCGGACCGAGACCTTCAACCTCCAGCAGGTGGAGGTGTATAACGGCGCGAACAGCGTGTTCAACGGATCGGGATCGGTCGGCGGCACGATCAATCTCGTTAGCAAGCTGCCGCAGGCGGACGATCTGACGATCCTCTCGGCCGGCATCGGCACCGACGATTATTATCGCGCCACGATCGACAGCAATGTCCGCGTCAGCGACCTGATCGCGGTGCGGCTGAACGCGGTCGGCCACCGGAACGACTATCCCGGCCGCGACGTCGAATATAACAAGCGCTGGGGCTTCGCGCCTTCGGTCACGCTCGGCATCGAGAGCCCGACGAGCCTCACCCTCTCCTACGTGCACCAGCGCGACCACAATATCCCGGTCTACGGCGTGCCCTATTTCCGCAACGGCGTGAACGACGGGCCGCTGCCGGGGGTGAGCGATTCCGACTATTTCGGCATCCGCAACCTGGACGAGCAGGACATCTTCTTCGACCAGCTCACCGCCCGCTTCCACCATGATTTCAGCGATCGCGTATCGATCCGCAACCTGACGCGCTGGCAGCGGGTGGAGCAGAACTCGGACACCAGCGCACCGCAGGGCGTGTTCTGCCTGGGCACCGGCTTCCAGCCGCTGGCCGCCGCCGCGACGCCGACCGTGGCGACGATCTGCCCGGCGGCCGTGGGCGCCACGCCGGCGCAGAACCTGCCCAACACCTATTATCCGAGCGGGCCGCGCGGCAACGTGCGCGATCAGGAGAACCAGCTCCTCTACAACCAGACCGATTTCAAGGCGGTCTTCGATACGGGCGGGCTGGAGCATACGCTGGTGCTCGGCGTGGCGCTGACGAAGGAGGATTACACGCTCCTCGCCGGAAACCTGCTGCGCACCGCCACCGGCGCCACCGTCGCGCAGCCGCCGATCGCCCTGCTGGATCCGAACACCGACTATGCCGGGGCGATCAACTTCATCCGCTCCGGCCGGTCGCAGGGCGAGACGACCAACGCCGCGGTGTACGCGTTCGATACGACGAAGATCGGCCGGTATTTCGAGCTGAACTTCGGCCTGCGCTACGAGCATAACCGATCCGTCTTCCGGGCGGATACCTATTCCACGGTCGTCGGCCCCACCCTCGGCGCCTATACGCGCGGTCGCGGCCAGAAGGATGCGCGCGACCTGTTCTCCTATCGCGTCGGCCTGAACTTCAAGCCAGTCGAGACGGTCAGCATCTACGCCGCCTACGGCAATGCGCGGGTGCCGACATCGGCCACGGTGCGGCTCGGCTGCGGCGCGCTGCTGACGCCGGTGGGGGCGCCCGCCGGCACCACGGTAGACGCGTGCGACGTGGGATCGGAGAAGGCCGAGAATTACGAGGTGGGCGTCAAGGCCGACCTGTTCGACCGGCGTCTGCAGCTGACCGCCGCCGCCTTCCGCAACGATCGCGGCAATTACCGCGTGGCGACCAACGACCCGATCATCCCCACCCTGCCGGTGGCGGACGGCCACTCGCGAGTGGACGGCATCGCGCTGGGCGCATCGGGCAACATCACGGCGGAATGGGCGATCTTCGCCAACTACACCTATCTGGACAGCGAGGTGAAGCAGAGCGTCTCCGACTTCTGCCTGTCAGATGCGGGTGCCGGGCGGCTGGTGCGGACAGTGGCCGGCGGCACGACCACCATCACCAATCCGTGCGGCAACAGCGCGGCCGTGCGCGATCCGCAGGCGGGCCAGCAGCTCACCAACACGCCGCGCCACTCGGGCAGCCTGTTCACCACCTACACCCTGCCGTTCGGTTTGCAGGTGGGCTATGGCTTCACCTACCAGGGTAGCTTCCTGCTGAACAACAGCGCGCTCGTCGCGCCGCTGGCCTTCGCCGCGTCGGACGTGAACCGCGCCAACGGCACGGCGCTGACGCGGGTGTTCAAGTCCAAGGGCTATCTCGCCCACCGCGCCTTCCTCTCCTACGAGGTGATGGGCGGACTGACGGCGCAGCTGAACGTGCAGAACTTCACGAACAAGCGCTACTTCACGTCCATCCGCAACAATGGCTGGGCCACGCCGGGCGAGGATCGCGCGGCACGGCTGAGCCTGTTCTACAGCTTCTGACCGGATACCCCGCCGGTGGCCCCTGCCACCGGCATCCTCGCGCCGCCGGCCGCCACATCCCGGGCGCCGGCGGCGTCCTTGTCCCTGCCGTCAGGAGAACAGCTTGCGGATCGAGATCCGCACCTCCCGCCCGATCGGATCGAGATAGTCGCGCTGGTAGCTGATCGGCGTCGCGCCGGTCGCGTCGCGCACGTCGATCCGCTGGTTGGTCAGGTTGGTGACGGAGAGGCTCACCCGCAGCCCTCGCGCCCAGCCGTACCGCACCAGCGACGGGATCTGGCCCAGATTGGCGAACAGCCGCAGGTTCGCCGTCGTCAGGCTGGAGAAGCGAAGGTCGTTCGCCACCGCCGCCGTGCCGCCGTCCACCGTGGTGCCGGACTGATAGTTCACGCTCAGCCGCGCGCCGAAGCCGTTGTTGGTGTAGCCGGCCTGCGCCTCGACGCGGTGGCGCGGCGCGCCGCCGATCGCGCCGCTGGGCGCGCCGTTCAGCAGATCGAGCACCGGCACGCCATCGCGGATCAGGATGTCGTCGCGGAACAGCCAGGTATGGTAGACGGCGAATTGCAGCCGCCCGCCGCCACCGCCCGGCCCGCGCCCGCCGAAGCCGCCGCCGGGTCCGCCCGGGCCGCCGCCCTGCCGTCCGCCGCCGGGGCCGTCGCCCTGCCCCGCGCCTTGCCCGCCGCCCTGCCGCCCGCCGCCTGGCGGGCCGTCCGGGCCGCCGCCGGGTCGCGCCGGGCCGCCGAACGGGTTGATCCCGGCCTCGCGCAGCTTGCGATACTCGTCGATCAGCCGCTGGCTCGATTTCAGCGGCTTCGAGAAGGTGAAGCCCCAGCGCAGCTGCTCGCGGTCCTCGCGCGCAAAGTTCACCGGCCGCGCGTCGATGCTGACGAGGGCGCCGTCCGCGTCGCGGACGAAGCGATCGGGGAAGGCCGCCTCGATCTGCGCGGTGGGCGCCGGCAGCTCGGCGATGACGTTGCGGATGCGGCTGCGCACATAGTTGGCGATCAGCGACACGTCCGTCTTCGCGAACGGCTTCCATGTCAGCCCCAGCTTGGTCACGCGCCGCGAATCGGATCGCAGGTCGGGATTGCCGCCGCTTACCTGAGCGACGCTCACCGTGGCCCCGCGCAGATAATCGAAGACGCGCACGTCCGGCGTCAGGATCTGCGGGTTGCCGAGCTGCTGCACGGTGGGCGCGCCGTCCTCGTCGGTCACGGAGGCGATCAGGCTCAGCCGGTCGCGCGGCTTCCAGGTCAGGCCGTAGCCGTAGGTGGTGAGGGTGCCGAAGTCGGAGAGGCGATCCACCGCCAGATTGGCGTTGGCGGAGAGATCGCCGATGGCGCCCAGCACATTCTCGCGCCGGCTGGTCAGCGGCACGTCCAGGTTGATCTGGCCGGTGCCGCTGCGGCGCGACAGATCGGCCGACCGCTCCACACCAGACCGGATCGAACGCGTGTCAAAGCCGATCGCGCCCCCGCCGACCTTCACCGTGGTTGAAACGGTGCCCGCCGGCACGCGGAACAGCGGTCCGCTGACGATCGCCTGCACGTCGCCGGTGTTCGATATCGCGCGCGCCCGATCGGCCGGCAGGGCCGCGATCAGGCTTGCCGGCAGCGGGCCGAACGGGTTGAGCGCGGCGCTGCCCGCATCGATCCGCGCCTGGATCGCCGAAACGTCGATCCCGGTCTCGGTACGGGTGCGGGTTTCGGCATGGTCGTAATTGCCGGTGACGGTCCACTGCCACTTCGCGACCGCGCCGTTCAGGGTGAAGCCGGCATGCGCCGTCTCCCCCGCCGAAGTCTGCGCCAGGCCGCCGAGGCCGGCGGGATAGCGGTACAGGGCGACGGCGTCGGCGAACGGCGAGAAGGGGCTGCCCGCCGGCAGGGTCAGCGAGGCGCCGGGCGGGCCGCGCAGCCCGTCGCTGCCGGTGGCGCCGAAGCTGCCGTTCACGGTCGCGGAGACGCCGTCGAGGATCGGGCGGCTGAGCGTCGCGTTGATTGCCAGGCTGTCGGTCGCGGGCCGCAGCGTGCGGAAGCGGGTGACGTCGCTCAGGTTGGCGGCGTTGGCGCGGCCGGCGAACTGGGCGAGCGTCGGCGCGGCCGTGGCGGCGCCGGCCGGCACCCCGGCGATCGTCACCGTCTGCCCGGCGATCGCGCTCAGCGCCGGATCGATCTCGCCGCCGCCGGGCGCGGCCACGTTGCCGATGAAGTCGAACGGCCGGCGGGAGGGGTTGGAGACGATGTCGCGCTGGCTCTCCAGCAGGCGGGCGCTGTTCTGATAGTCGAGGTTCAGGTTGAACCTTCCGTTGCCCTGGATTCGCAGCAGCCCCGCCTCGGCCCGCCCCGTCTCGCCGCCGCCGTCGGTGGAGGTGCTGCCGGTGCCCTCGGCGGTGATCGCCCGGAAGCGGCGGCGCAGGACGATGTTCACCACCTTCTGCGCGGCGGTGTAGCCATATTTCAGGCCCACCTCCTCCGGCAGCACGTCGACCCGCTGGATGGCCTCGGTCGGGATGTCGCGGATCTCGGCCAGGCCGGAGATGCGCTTGCCGTTCAGCAGCACCACCGGCGCCTCGCCGCCGCGCCCCTGCCCGCTGCCGGTCTGCGGCGAAAGCTCGTTCAGCAGCTCGGCGACGGAGCTGACGCCGTAGGAGCGGATCTCCGCCGGGCTGATCTGCACCTCGGGCGCGATGTCGCCGATCACGGCGCCGGGCAGGCGCCGCTGGCCGTTGACGACGATCACGCCCTCCTCATCCTCGCCGGCGGGCTGCGCCGGGGCCAGGGCGTTAGCCGGCGGCGGTTCCTCCGCCGCCGCCGGCATCGCCGTGCCGCCGGCAAGCAGCGCCAGGCCCGCCAGGCCGATGCGATCGATCACGTCTCTGTTCCCCCGCAGCGTCGGCGCCCGTCTAGCAGCCGAATGCGACGGCATGTGTCAGGCCTGAAATGTGGCGGCCGCCGGGCGAAAGGCCTGCGCGCGGGCGAACACCGCCTCGAACATCTCCGCCGTCAGCACGCGGGTATTCTGGTTGTAGCGTGAACAGTGATAGCTATCGATCAGGGTCAGCCCGCCCGGCATCGCATGCTCGGCCAGATGGCCGAAGCGCGCCTTTGGCAGCCGCCCGCCCAGCGCCTTCACCGCCGACTGGTGGGCGATCGCGCCCAGCGCCACCACCAGCCGCAGATTGGGCAGCGCCGCCAGCGCCGGCGTCAGGAAGTCGCGGCAGGTCTTGATCTCCAGCGGGGTCGGCTTGTTCTGCGGCGGCACGCAGCGCACCGCGTTCACGATCATCGCGCCGGTCAGGCGCAGCCCGTCGTCCGGTCGCGCGGCATAGACGCCTTCCGCCAGGCCGAACTTCACGAGCGTCTCGTAGAGCAGGATGCCGGCGAAGTCGCCGGTGAACGGCCGCCCGGTGCGGTTCGCCCCCTGCAAGCCCGGCGCCAGGCCGACGATCGCGATCCACGCCGCCGGATCGCCGAAGGCGGGCACCGGCGCGTTGAACCAGTCCGGATGCGCCGCCTGCTGGACGTGGCGGAACTCCGCGAGGCGGGGGCAGAGCGGGCAGTCGCGCGGCGGCTCGGCGGCGTCGGTATCGGCAAGAATGATGCTGGTCATCGCGCGGCCTTAAGGGCAGGCGGGCCGGCATGGAACCACCGATCCACCGCTACGCGATCGCGCTCGGATCGAACCGGCGCCACGGCCGCCACGGTTCGCCGGCGCGGGTGATCGCCGCCGCGCTGGCGGCGCTGGCGGCGGCGGGGGTGGAGGTCGCGGCCATATCCCCCACGATCCACACCGCCGCCCTCGGCCCCGCCGGGCGCGGTTTCGCCAACGCCGCCGCGATCGTGCGGACGCCGCTCGATCCGCCCGCCCTGCTCGCCTTGCTCAAGCGGACCGAGCGGGCGTTCGGCCGCCGCCGTGGCCGGCGCTGGGGCCCGCGCGTGCTGGATCTGGACATCATCCTCTGGTCCGGCGGGCGCTGGCCGCCGGGCCAGCGGCGGGCGCGGCCGGGCGCCCTCGCCGTGCCGCACGCCGCGTTCGCCGGACGCGGCTTCGTGGTCCGCCCGCTCGCCGCCGTCGCGCCCGCGTGGCGCGTGGCCGGCGGCCACACCGTCGCCCAGATCAAGGCGCGACTCGATCGGCGAAAGCGGATGGACGCGCGCGCCCGGCCTGCGCTATAAGGGCGGCCATGTTCCGCCACGCCGGCCTTCTCCTGCTTCGACTTACGCGCCCTTAGGCGCGCGATTTCGCTCGGCCCGCAATGGGCTTCGAGCCACGGCGTCTAGGGGTCTTCCGCACCGAACAGACCATCCTGCCCATAGGCAGGCACCGTGAGTGACACTGGCATGACCGACACCATCCTGATCTTCGACACCACCTTGCGCGACGGCGAGCAGTCCCCCGGATGCTCGATGAACCTCGAGGAGAAACTGCAGGTCGCCGCGCAGCTGGAAACGCTGGGCGTTGACATCATCGAGGCCGGCTTCGCCATCGCCAGCGAGGGCGATTTCGCGGCGGTGAGCGAAGTGGCCCGGCAGTGCGAACGCGCGAGCGTCGCCAGCCTGGCCCGCGCCGCCGCCGCCGATATCGAGCGCGCGTGGGAGGCGGTGCGTCACGCCCGCCGGCCGCGCATCCACACCTTCATCGCCACCTCGCCGCTGCACATGCGGGTGAAGCTGAACAAGAGCCCGGAGGAGGTGATCGAGGCCATCACCCGCACCGTCTCGCTCGCCCGCAACCTGTGCCCGGACGTCGAATGGTCGGCCGAGGACGCCACCCGCTCCGACCCCGACTTCCTCGCCCGCGCGATCGAGACGGCGATCGCCGCCGGCGCGCGCACGATCAACCTGCCGGACACCGTGGGCTATGCCACGCCCGAAACCTATGGCCGCATGTTCCGCGACATGATCGGCCGCGTGCCCAACGCCGATCTGGCCGTGTTCTCCACCCACTGCCACAATGATCTGGGCCTCGCCGTCGCGAACTCGCTGGCGGCGGTGATGGCGGGCGCGCGACAGGTGGAATCGACGATCAACGGCATCGGCGAGCGCGCCGGCAACGCCGCCGTCGAGGAGATCGCGATGGCGCTGAAGGTGCGGGCCGACGTGATGCCCGCCCGCACCAACATCGTCTCCACCGAGATCACCCGCGCCAGCCGCCTCGTCTCCGGCATCACCGGCTTCCAGGTGCAGCCGAACAAGGCGATAGTCGGCGCCAACGCCTTCGCGCACGAGAGCGGCATCCACCAGGACGGGATGATCAAGGATGCCTCCACCTACGAGATCATGACGCCGGAGAGCGTCGGCGTCGCCACCTCCAACCTCGTCATGGGCAAGCATTCCGGCCGCGCCGCCTTCCGCGCCAAGCTGGTCGAGCTTGGCTACGATCTGGGCGACAACGCCTTCCAGGATGCCTTCGTCCGCTTCAAGGCGCTGGCCGATGCCAAGAAGGCGGTGTTCGACGAGGACATCGTCGCCCTCGTCGACGACGAGGTGCTGCGCGGGCACGACGCGATCCAGGTGAAGGAGGTCGAGATCTACTGCGGCACCGGCCCGGCCCGCGCGATCCTGACCCTGGAGGTGGATGGCGAGGAGAAGATCGCCGTCACCCGCGGCAACGGCCCGGTCGACGCGCTGTTCGCCGCGATCCACCAGATCGTGCCGCACGATCGATCGGTGATGGAGCGGTACGAGGTCCACGCCGTCACCGGCGGCACCGATGCGCAGGCCGAGGTTTCAGTGCTGCTGGCAGAGGATGGCCGCACCACGCGCGGGCGGGGCGCGCACCACGATACGCTCGTCGCTTCGGCCCGCGCCTATGTGAACGCACTCAACAAGCTGATGGTAAAGCGCGGCCGCAAGCCGGTGGACGTGGCGGCCGCCGGCTGAGCCGCGCCGTTTCGGATCACCCCGCCTGCCGCACGGCTTGACGACCGATCGTCTCGCGCGCAGCCTCTCTTTCCGGAGACTGCGTCGCGAGACGAAAGCCCTCGCCTCGACGACGCACCCGTATGGAGGGATGCGTCATGGCCTATGTCGATCAGCCTGCCTTTTCACGCCTCAAGCCGGTCGCGGCGGTGGCGCTCGTCCATCTCGCCATCGGCTATGCCTTTATCAGCGGCCTCGCGACGGACGTGATGCACCGCGTCCCCTCCGTCTTCCGCGTCATCTCGATCGCCGAGCCGGTGCCGCCGCCGCCGAACGATCCGGAGCCGGCGCCGCCGCGCGCCCAGCCGCAGGAGCGCGCCGTCACCGCGCCCGTCCGCCAGGTGGAGACCGCCAGCCAGGCTGGCGGACATACACGACGGGCGGGTTCTTAGTGTTGGCCAACGTCTCCAGCGTCGCCCGGCATTGCGCCTGCGCCTTCAGCGCCAGCCGCATATAGGCTTCGGCCGCTTGAATATACTCGCCCATGTTGGCGCCCGATCGCCGCGCCAGCTCCAGGAACATCGCGTTGGAGTTCCAGCCCGCGGACGAAGCTCAGACAAGGTCCGCTACCAAATCTCATTCTTGTTCACGGCAATAGCTTTTGGTCAAACGACCGGAACGGCACGCGCCAAGGCACGCGGTTCCGGATCAAGTCCAAAAACACGCACAGTCTTGAAGAAGTCGTAGGACCTAAACCGACCGAGTAACACGTCTGGTCAGCCCAAATTTAATTGCGGTTACAACCTGTTTATGGTGCGATTGGCCGCCAAGCCAGTGCACCAAGATTTTCTACACTATTACTTGGTGTGTTACTAGTTCAACACGCTCCTTAGCCAGTGAAGCACTCGGCAGGATCACCGCGGCTGGTACGGAGCCCTCTTGGTTGCAGCACCATCAATATCTCGGCACCTAGCTGTCGGGTATTGCGGATGCCTCCCACACCGTTGAGCAGCGAGCCGCCGATTTGGGCAGCGATCTCGCGCAGAACGGGCAAGGCCTGCGGAAGTGGCGCTCCGCCGACCTCCACGATGATGGTGCCGTTCTCGTACTGAACGATGCGCCTGTCGCCGCGATGCGCCGAGGCGGTGACTTCGAGTTGATCAAGCGGCACTCCGACCGGCAGTGCTGCTCAGTGTAGCCGTGGACGCTCAGGCGGGCGCGGATGTCGCGCGGCGGCGCGATGAGGTAGACGTATTCGACCGGCTCGGCGCGCCAGCGACGGCCGAGCACGTGCTGGACTACGCCGTCCAGGCCTGCGCGGGGCACCGCTTTCAGGTCGCGCTCGGCGAACACAAGCTCGACGGCGGCCCGCCAGCTCAGCAGCATGTTTGCCGGCACTTTGAAGGTGCTGACGTATAGCTCGGGCGTGTCATTCATGCCCGAGAGTTAAGCCACTCCACCAGCTGGCGCCACTCTAGCGCCTAGTGGGTCGACCGTGAGCTAGGCCGCCAGCTTCAAAGATCCCGCTGCATCATGGAGAGGCGGGTTCGCATTAGACTGACAGCACCGTCAGAACCGATATTCGCCTGGGACATCTAGTGGTCAGCAGGGCAGCCCTGTCTCAGCCAGCGTGACTGCTGCACGAAGGACGCAAGGCCCGCTGCGCTACCGAGAGGATGTCCCGCGTGCGCGGCTGGGCGATCCGCGGAGCCTCATGGGTCAGGCTGGAGCAGGCCGCGTCCCACCACATGGGCCTGGATCTCCGCGGCACCTTCGAAGATGTTGAGGACGCGCGCGTCGCAGAGTAATCGGCTGGCCTCATATTCCAGCGCGTAGCCGTTTCCGCCATGTATCTGGACGTTCAGGTCGGCGCTCACCCACGCGACGCGTGCCGCGAGGAGCTTGGCCATGCCCGCTTCGATGTCGCATCGCCGGCCCTCGTCCTTCCGGCGTGCGGAGCGGTAGGTGAGCTCGCGGGCCATCACCGTCTCCGCCACCATGAGCGCGATCTTGTCGGCGATGCGGGGAAAGACGATCAGCGGCTGGCCGAATTGGCGCCGATCGAGCGCGTAGCGCAGCGCGAGGTCGATCGCGTTCCACGCGACGCCGACGGCGCGTGCAGCCGTTTGAATGCGGGCGCTTTCGAACGTGTGCATCAGTTGCCGGAAGCCCTGCCCCTCGACGCCGCCGAGCAATCCGTCTCCGCCGCTGCCGTCCCCGACACCGAAACCGTCGAACGCCAGGGCATATTCCTTCATCCCGCGATAGCCGAGGACCGGAATCTCGGAACCGTCCAGGCCATCGTCCGGAAACGGCGCGGCATCGCTGCCGCGCGTCTTCGATGCCAGCAGGATGGACAATCCCTCGTAACCGTTCGAACCGGGCGCCGTGCGGCACAGGATCGTCATGAGATCGGATCGCGAGGCGTGCGTGATCCACGTCTTCGCGCCGGTGACGGACCAGCGTCCGGCCGGCGTGCGGTAGCCGCGCGTGGCCACCGCGGCGAGGTCCGATCCGGTGTCCGGCTCGGTGAACACCGCCGTCGGCAGCACCGCGCCCGCGGCGAGCGCCGGCAGCCACCGGGCCTTCTGCGCCTCCGTTCCGGCGGCACCGATCAGCTCGCCCGCGATTTCCGATCGCGTGCCCAGGGAGCCGGCGCAGATCCAGCCCCGCGACAGTTCCTCGGACACGAGAGACATGGCGAGCTTGCCAAGTCCCAGGCCGCCATGGGCCTCCTCGATGCATATCCCGAAGACGCCCATCGCGGCCATCTCGTCGATGATCGGCTGCGGGATGAGCGCGTCCGCCAGATGCCAACCATGGGCGTGCGGCGCGATGCGATCGGCGACGAAGGCGCGGAACTGGTCGCGGATCATATCGAGCAACTCGTCGCCGAACCGCTCATCGGGCTGTTCGCCTTCGGCCAGGCGATGAGCAAGCTCCGCGCGCGCCTCGGCGGTGTTGCCATCGGCCAGGAAATGGGCGACCGCTTCGCTGCGGCCCAAAGTGTCCGCCGCCTCCGCCAGGCCCAGTTCGCGCGGGCGCGCCAACTCGTTCTGGCTCATCGGCACGCCACCCAGCAGCTGCGCGAGATATTCGCCGCTCGCGATGCGCAGGACGAGTGCGTCCACTTCGCTGAACCGGCCGCCGTCCCGCGCCCGCGCCGCCCACTCCGCCAGGGCGGCGAGCGCCTCCACGGTCGTGGCGATCCATGCGAAGCCGTGCAGAAGTCGCTGCGATCGCGTGGCGGCGGTGCCGATCACCCTGCCGTCCGGCGCGATCGCGGCGCCTGCCTGCAGCTTGGCGGCACGGACATAATCCCGCGCCGCTACAATCGCCGCGGCGGAGAGGTCGATCCAGTCCGTCATGACTCGGCCGCGATCGGATTGGACAGGGTGCCGACGCCGTCGACCGTGATCTCGACCACGTCGCCCGGTTCAAGGAAGCGTTTCGGGTCGCGACCATAGCCTACGCCAGCCGGGCTGCCGGTCGTCAGCACGTCGCCAGGCTCGAACGGATACCAGTGCGAGTAGTAGGAGATCAGGTCGGACAAGGGCCAGATCAGGTCGCTCGTGCGCGAATCCTGCATGACTTCCCCGTTCACACGCGTGGTCATGTGCAGGTCGTTGATGTCGGCGATGTCGTCGAGTGTGACGATCCACGGCCCCATTGGGGCGAAGGTGGGGAACTGCTTGCCCATCCGGTTGCGGTCCGGAAAGGTCTTCATCTCCTCGACCCAGTCGCGGGCGGACATGTCGTTGACGATCGTCACGCCGAGCACGTGATCCAGCGCCTCGGCAGGGCTCACGCCATGACACCGCCGCGAGAAGACGATCGAAACTTCTCCCTCGAAGTCCACCATCGACGGGGCCGCGCGCGGCAAGCGGATCGGCGCGTCCGGCCCGACGATCGCGTGCACGTTCTTGATGAAGCCGGCCGGATAGCGCGGCGGTGGCGCGGCACCTTCCATTTCCGCGAGATGCGAATGATAGGCTCGCGCGTGGGAGAGCAGGATGCCGGGCCGCGCAACCGGCGCCGCCAGCCGCGCGGACGACAGGGGGGTTAGCACGCCTGTCTCGATCATGTCGTCGCGAAGCGTCTGCGCCGCCGCGCGTAGCGCATCCTCAATGCGTCGAAGGATGTCGAGCCCCTCGGCTCCCCCGGCGATCAGAGTGTCGGTGGATGTCGGGATCCAGCGGGCGATCGGCAGCAGCGCGCCGGATCGCGCCAGATCGAGCACGAAATCGTTGACGACCAATGCCGATCGCGGCCCGCCCGGTGACATGATTGCGGCAAGCTTCACTGTAAAACCTCGATAGAGCCGGTTCGAAGGCTGCGACCGATCGATCGACAGCGCAGACGGTGACGAGGTTAGGCTGCCCGGAGCCATTCGCGCATGAGAGGTTGCGGAAAACAGATTTTCGCTGGCCGTCCGAACGCGGGATGCGTCCGCCCGGCCAATCTTCCGGCCGACGAACAAGACATTTCCGCCGGATGGCGCTTGTCCCCGCACACGCGAACATCGACGGAGTTGGGCGCCGGCCTCGTTTGCCGGGCAGCGCGGGAAGGACGGCGCGACGCCCTGTTTCGGTGGCATGCGCCAGCCCTGACCCGCCCCAAGGAGTTGCCACCCGGATGAGAGCCCCCGTCGAAACCCTGCCTGCCGATGCGGTAGCAGACGCTGCAAGGGCGCTGCACGAAGCCGAGCGGACGCACATACCCATCCGCATGTTTTCGCTGCAGCATCCCGCCATGACGATGGACGACGCCTATCGCGTTCAGCATGCGTGGATGGACATCAAGCGGTCAGAAGGTCGGGAGGTGTGGGGCCACAAGATCGGGCTGACGTCCAGGGCGATGCAGGCTGCGGTCGGCATCACCACGCCGGACTCCGGCTACCTTCTGGACGACATGTTCTATGCCGACGGTGCCGAGGTGCCGACCGGACGCTTCATCGCGCCGCGCATCGAGGTCGAGCTGGCCTTCGTCATGAAGAAGAAACTCGCCGGGCCGCGCTGCACGATCCACGACGTGCTGAACGCGACCGAGTTCGTCCAGCCGGCGATCGAGATCCTCGACTCGCGCGCGCAGCGGGTCGATCCCGATACGGGGGTCACGCGCAAGATCGTCGATACCGTGGCAGACAACGCCGCCAACGGTGCAATCGTCACCGGCGGGCGGCCGCAGCGGCCCGACGCGCTCGATATGCGTTGGATCGCCGCAATCTGCGCCCGCAACGGGCAGGTCGAAGAGACGGGGGTCGCGGCCGGCGTCCTCAACCATCCCGCTTACGGCATCGCGTGGCTGGCAGAACGTCTGACGAGCTATGGAGACGGCATCGAGGCGGGGCAGACGGTGCTCAGTGGTTCGTTCATTCGCCCGATCGACGGCAGGAAGGGCGACACTTTCCTCGCCGACTTCGGCCCGTGCGGCACCGTCTCGTTCCACTTCAGCTGAGAGGCCGCATGATCCCTCCCCGCCTCAACCGCTTCAAGCGGATGCTCCAAAGCAGCAGGACGACGATCGGGCTCTTCATGGCGCTTGCGAACGGCTACACCGCCGAGATCGCGGCGGAGGCCGATTTCGACTGGCTGATGATCGACGGCGAGCATGGACCCAACGATCTCAGGTCGATCCTGCCGCAGATCCAGGCGCTGGGCTGTCGCGACGTACCGACCATCGTCCGGCCGGTGACGGCGGAGACCTGGCTCATCAAGCAACTGCTCGATATCGGCGCGCAGACGCTGCTGCTGCCGATGGTCGACACTGCCGAGCAGGCGGCGGCGATCGTCGCCGCGAGCCGGTATCCGCCGCACGGCGTTCGTGGCGTCGGCGCTTCGCTGGCGCGCGCGTCACGGTGGAACGGCGTGAAGGATTATCTCCACACGGCGGCGGACGAGCTGTGCCTCATCCCACAGGTCGAGACCCGGCGCGCTATCGCCGACATCGAGGCGATAGCGGCCGTGCCCGGCGTCGACGCGGTCTTCATCGGGCCTTCCGATCTGGCGGCCGACATGGGTCTGATCGGCCAGCCGACCCATCCGGAGGTTCGCGCCGTCATCGACGAGGCGATCGTGCGCGTCGTGCGCGCGGGCAGACGGGTCGGCATCTTTGCCGGCGACGTGCCCTCGTTCATGCGCTCGGTGGAACTCGGTGTCAGCTTCGTCGCAGTGGGATCTGATGTCGCGACCTTCGCGCAGGGCACCAAGGCGCTTGCCACGCAGTTCAGGGAGCTCGCCGGCGGGCGGCAGGGCCGTTAGCCCGCCGCAGGGCCGGTGACGACGCCGCGGGCGAACAGGCGATCGATCGCCGCGTCATCATAGCTCAAGTCGCGCAGGATCGATCGGCTGTGCGCGCCGATGCGCGGCGCTGGCTCTCCGGCGGGAAGATCAGTGTCTGCCATGCGCACCGGATAGCGCATCTGCGTCAACGCGCCCTCGGTCGGGTGCTCGACATGTTCGAAGAACCCGACATCGCCGAGGTGCGGATCGCTCAGCAGCGTCTGCGGCGTGTGCATCGGCGCGGCGGGTATGTCTGCCGCGTTCAACAGTCGTAGCCAATCCGCCGTCGTGCGGCGCGGCATCTCCTGCGCGACCAGCGCATAGAGTTCGTCGATATGGGCGGTACGATCGCCCAGCGTGGCGAAGCGCGCGTCGGCGTCGAACAACTCCGCCCGGCCGATCATCGCGAGGAACGCCCGCCAGTGCGCGTCGGTATAGACCACCGCGCAGACGAAGCCGTCGCTCGTCCGATAGGGCCGGCGCCCCGGCGTAAGCAGCCGTGCATATCCGGGCGGTCCGTTCGGCGGCTCGAACGTCAGGCCGCCAAGGTGATCGCCCATGACGAAGCTCGTCATCGTCTCGAACATCGGCACCTCGATCGAGCGACCGACGCCATCCTTCCCACGCGCGAACAACGCCGCCAGGATGGCGTTCGCGAGCACGAGGCCCGTGACCCTGTCGGCAACGGTCGCCGCGGCGTAGCGTGGCACTCCATCGTCGGCGGCTCCCGCCGCCGCCCAGGGAATGCCGGCGAGACCCTGGATCAGATCGTCATAGGCCGGGCGATCATGATACCGGCCGCCGGAACCGAAGCCGTTGGCGACGGCGTGGATCAGCCCGGGATAGCTGCCTCGCAGCGTCGCACTGTCCAGCTTGAGCCGCCGAAGCGCGCCGGAGCGCACGTTCGAGACGAACACGTCCGCCCCGGCGAGCAGCTCGTGCAGCACGGCGAGACCGTCCGGCGATTTCACATCCAGCGCGATGCTCTTCTTGCCGCGATTGGCGTTGAGGTACATCGGCCCCATCGCAGGATTACGCATCGGACCCACGGCGCGCATCGAATCGCCGCCGAGCGGCTCCACCTTGATCACCGATGCACCGAGAGCGCATAGCTGGTGGGTGGCGTAAGGCCCCATCATGACCGTGGTCAGGTCGATCACCCGGATGCCCGCCAGGGGCGCGGCGAGCGACGGCCCGCCCTCATGCTCCCCGCTCATGCGAAGAACACCGCCGCTTCCTCCGGCAGAGTCATCCCGGCGCCGTGCGCGCGCTGGAGCAGGTTCCAGAAGTAGCGATACGTCGCGCGGTCGTGCAGCTCGCCGGCATGCTGGATCGGCCCCCACGACGCGCGAGCGGCCGCCGACAGGATCGCTGCCGCGGTCTCGACTTCGGTGAAGTCGGGCTGCATGGCGCGGACGATCGGCTCGATCTGCATGGGGTGGATGCTCCACATGCGGAGAAAGCCGAATTCCTCGCGGGCGCGGCGCGCATCGGCATGGACCTGATCGGCGTTCTTCAGGTCAAGGCAGACATTATGCGCCGGGATCGCGCCGTGGCCGAGGGCCGCCGCCGCCACCTGCGCCTTGGCGCGTGCGATCAGCCTGTGGTCGAACTGGCCCGGGCTCCGCATCGCGCTGGCCGGGATGGCGCCGGCATGCGCGCTGACGAAGTCCATCAGTCCGAAGTCCAGCACCTCCACAGCGGGCAGCGCCGCGATCCTCGCAACGTCGGCCAGCGCCCCATGCGTCTCGATCAACACGTGAATGGGGATCGGGCGGACGATACCCAGCGCCTCGCGCCGCGAGCCGATATGATCGAGGACGCGCTGCAACTGCTCGAACGACGTCGCCTTGGGGATCGTGAGATAGGCGAGCCGTTCGCCCGCGATCTCCAGCAGCAGATCGACGTCACGCAGGCACGCGGCGTGATCGGGATCGTGGATGCGCGCGCCGGCCATGTCGAAGGGGTTCTCCTCCGACGCGATCAACGCCGCGACCATGCGTGCGTGCTCCTCCTCCTGCCCCGCGGCGGCGCCGTCCTCGCAATCGCATGTCACGTCGAAGATGCGGCCGAGCCGGCGTTGAAGATCGAACGCCTTGCGGATCAGCTTGTCGCTTCCGGCAAAATGCTCGCAGGTCGGGATCGTCGGCAGGCCCGCCTCGCCATCGAAGAGAGCATCGCGGGGGTGGACGGTGTCGCTCATCGGCGGGGCTCGTTGCGCAAGAGGGATGATGACGGGAAAAGCAGGGTATGGTCGAGGTCGAGCACCAGTGCGGGGTGCCGCTCGCGGGGCGAGAGCGATGCGAGGTCCAGCCCTTCCGGGCGGACGTTCTTCAGCCCGATCCGGCGGATCCTGATCGCGCCGACGTCGCTCCGCCCCGGTAGCGCGAAGCGATCGAGTATGAGCGTCGCGGCGTAGAGGGTATCGCCGGCGAACACCGGCGCCGCGTGCGTGCCGCCGTTGATCGCGCCGATGGCGAAGGCGTTCTCAAGCCCGTCATACCCGAGAGCGTGGCAGATCGACATCACGAAGCCACCATAGACGAGGCGCTGGCCGTGGCCGGTGCCGGACATGAGCAGCGCGTCGAAATGAACCTGCGCATTGTTCTGGAAGAGCTTGGTCGCGAGGGTATGGTCGCTGGGATCGATCGTGATCCCGTCCGGGTGGTCGATCCGCTCCCCTACCGCATAGTCTTCCCATCCCCGATCGGACTGCGACGCGTCGAACAGCGCGGCGCCATCGACAGGCGGCGGCGGGACGATACGGTCCGGCTCAACCATGGTCGGAAGATGCGGCACCTGGGCTTCGCACGGCTCTCCGCCCGTGGCCGCCTTGCGCACCATCACCCAGCGCACGAAGCTGCAGACGGGCGTTTCGTCCTGATCGAACGCCTGGGTGCGGACATAGACGATGCCGGCATCGCCGCGGGCAGTCTCCCGCCGGCCGATCACCTCGCTCTCGGCGCGGATCGTGTCGCCGACGCGGACCGCCGCCAGGAAGCGGACGTCGGCGTAGCCCAGGTTCGCCACCGCATTGCGCGAGATATCGGGCACGGTCTTGCCGAACACGATGTTGAAGACGAGCAGATCGTCGATCGGACAGTCTACATGACCCATCCGCTGCGCGAGTATGCGGGAACAGGCCAGCGGCTGTCGCGCGCCCGTGAGGCCGATATAGAGCGCCACATCGCCACTGGTTAAGGTTCGCGGGGTCGGATGCCGGAAGCGTCTGCCGACCGTCAGATCCTCGAAGAAATTGCCGTGCATCGCAGGGAAGCCTGATCTCTTACTGGTCGGCCGGCCCGGGTGATCCGACGGCCGCATCGTTCGCCGGATCGTCTTCGATGAATCGGAATACTTGCGCTACGCGCGGTCGCGGAAGAGTGAATTTCGTACCCTGCCATCTGGGCCGAAGCGGCAGCTCGCCCCCACAGGCCGTGCGCGACGGCGGTTCATTCAGCGGCTTTCAGTCTCTCTCCGTCACGGTGCTGGGGCCGGTCTTCGCCCGCGCCGGGATCCACCATTTCCAATGTGGTCGCGCCATTGAAGCACCGCCGGACGAAATCGACGAACACGCCCACCTTCTTCGCCAGATAGGCCCTGTCCGGCACGATGGCATAGAGCGTGTGGGTCTGGGCGAGATGACCTTCAAGGACCGAGACGACCTCGCCCTCGACGAGGGCGGCCTGAACATAGTGCCTCGGCAGCATGGCGATGCCGATGTCGTTGCGAACCGCCTCGAGCAGCAGGTCGCCGCTGTCGGCGATCAGGCTGCCACGAACGCGGACTGGCTTGATGCCCTCGGACGATTGCATCGGCCAGAGCTCGTTGAACGTGTCGGTCCGCCCGCACAGGCAGTTGTGATACTGGAGATCGGCCGGTTCGACAGGAGTGCCGTGCGCCGCAAGATAGGCCGGTGACGCATAGATGCCGGTCTTCAGGCGGGCCAGGAAGATCGCGGTAAAACCGGGCGTGGCGTTGATGTTGACATCGTTGCTGCTCGCGATGGCGAGGTCGATACCGTCTTTCAGCATGTCGCGACGTTCGGCGGTCAGCATGATCTCGACCCGGAGCTGCGGGTAGGCTCTGAGAAATTCGGGGAGATTTGGATTGATGAAGCTGAGCGCGACGCCGGCGCTGAGCGAGACTTTCAGGTGCCCCCGCGCCTCGACCTTTGAACTTGAGGCCTCCGCCTCTGCTGCCTGAAGATCCTCCAGCACGGGGCGTATCTTGGCGTAGAAGACGGAACCCGCCTCCGTGACCAGAATGGTACGCGTATTGCGCTGGATGAGCTTCGCCCGGAGGCGGGCCTCCAGCGCGCTGATATGCCGGCTGATGCTGGGCGGGGATAGGCCGAGGCGCCGGGCGGCTTCGGAAAAGGCGCCGGCTTCGACGACCGCGACGAAGACTTCCAGTTCGAGGAAATCGGTGGCGACGCGGGAAGACACGGCGGCGCCGGTCGATGCCGTCATACGATATCCTGTCCCATGGCCGCGCCCCCTTTGACGGGAGCAAGCCTCGCCTAGCATGGTTCCCGTCGCCGCGCGATGGCGGGATCGCGCCCCCGTCAGCAAGGTTGGCGGGGTGCGCGCCGGAAAGTGCCGGGATAGCGCGCTTGTTTCGAAAAACGGACTTCTGTCTTTCGTTTCTCGAACGAGCGCGATGAGAGGCGTCGGGTGAGCAGTCGGCTCGCCTGAAGCTTCCGGCTCGCTCAATAGTGAGTGCTGAGACGCAGGCCGACCGTGCGACCACGGCTGATGAACACACTGAACGCACCCGGCACCAGCGGCGTCGCCGTTCCATATTCCTTGAACTGATAATCGGTCAGGTTTCGCGCGAACAGCGACAATTTCCAGCTCTTCGTCAGCGAAGACAGGCTGAGATTCGCATCGAGCAGGACGAATCCTTTCTGATCGCCGAGGGGATCGATACTGGTCGTCGTCGAATTATATCTGGTGCGGCCTTGTGCCGCCAGGCCGAACTCTCCGACAACGCCACCGATCTCCCGCGTATAGGTGGCGGCCACGGTGCCGCTGAACTTCGAGGAATAGGGGGTCGGCCTGCCTGAGAGATTCTGCTGGCACGCCGTCCCCGCAGGCGTGGCGTTCGCCTGCGCGACGGTGCAGACGCCGCGAGGGAAGTCCTGGAACTCGGTGTCGAGGTAATTGGCACTCACGTCGAGCCTCAGGTCAGGCACAGGACGATAGGATAAGGTCGCCTCGACGCCACGCGATTGTGCTTTGCCTACATTGGTCGTGAACACCGTATTCCCGATGAAGGACGATGTCTGCAGGTTCTTGATGGTCGACCAGAAGCCGTCGAGGGAATATTCAAGCTTGCGATCGCTGGAAACGCCCTTGATGCCCACCTCGTACGAATTGGCGCTTTCCGGCCCGAAGCGGGCGCCCTGCGGCGTGGCACCCGTCGCCGCCGATCCGCTATAGTTGATGTCGACGCCGCCCACCTTGTTGCCTTTGACGAACTTGGCGTAGAGCATCGTGAGGCTGTTCGGCTTGAACTGGGCTATCACCTGCGGCTGGAAGTGATTTTCCCGCACAGGGATGTCCTCGAACGTGTGGACAATCGAGTTGAGCGCACCTGCCAGCACGGCGTTGCGCGCCGGATTGACGAACGACAGCAAGGTATCGCGCGTCGTTCCGGAGGTGATGTACGGGACCAGGTTCGTGGCCAGCGCGGATTGATCGTTCTTCTGACGAATGATCGAGTAACGCGCGCCGGCACTGATACTCAGCTTGCTGGTGACGTTCGCCGTCAGATCCGCAAAGCCGGAATAGCTGTCGCTGCGCTGGTACAAGGATGTGTACTTGCCGACGGCCGGCGCCGGCAAACGGTAGAATGGAAGGTTGAAGTTCGTCAGCGTCACTCCATCGAAACGGTAATTCTCATAGTAGCCGCCGACAGTATAAGACAATATACCCACTTCGCCGCTATAGCGAAGCTCCTGGCTGAACTGACGATATTTGATGAAGAGGGCTACCGCCAGATCCGGATTTCCCGATGGGCTGTTGACGTTGCTTGCGACGCTCGTGTCGACGTAGCCGGTCGTGGAGGTAAGGATATCATCGCCGATCGATTGCGCCACGGTCATCTGATAGGTCTGATTTCTGACCTTCTGGAACTCGTTGGCGAAGAACGGGGCCGTATTATAGGGATCGACATGGCGGTCATCGAGCGTGACGTCCGGAAGTTGTCGGGCCGGATTGGTGCCTTGCGTGATCGGCTGAAACGACGAACCATAGTCCGCCGTGCGATCGACCTCCGCCTTCAGGTCGACGGTGGTGCCGGATGCCGGCGTAAGCCGAAGCGAAACGCGCCCCGCCCAGTTCCGCAGCCGCGGATCATATCGTCCGTTGATGGTATTGAAGAGCCAGCCCTTGTCGAGACGCTGGAGGAAGCCGGCCGCGCGTACACTCGCCCAATCGTTCAGCGGTACAGTGACGCCGCCGTCAAGCTGCGTTTCATTGTAATTGAACTCGTAAGACGCCGATCCGTCCGCGCTCAACGTCGTGCCGGGCCGCCTCGTCACGATGTTCAGCGCGCCCGCCGTCGTACTGTTGCCGTACAGCAGCACTTGCGGGCCTTTCAGAACCTCCAGCTGCTCGATATCGAACAAGGGGAGGCGGGCGTGAACGTCGCGGCCGTAAGATATATTGTCCGTGAACTTGCCGACCGATTGGGCGAAGGTGGTGCCGTATGTGCCGAAACCCCGTATCGCGGCCACAGGCGCGGCGGCGGCAAGCGACAGCTGGAAGTTCGGCACAAGCGTCGTCAGGTCGGTCAGGCGGACGACGTTGTTCTGCGACAGCGTGGCGCCCGACACAGCGACGATCGCGACCGGCACGTCGCGCAGCCGCTCCTCCCGCTTGCGCGCGGTGACGACGATGTCCTGCAGCCCGGATTCCGCCACGGCCGGATCGTCAGAAGCGGCAGCGGATGCGACGGGTGTCGAAGCCTCGGTAGCGACCGGCGGTGTCGCCGACTGCGCGAAGACAGGAGAGGCCAACCCTAGAAATGACGCGGAGCCGAGCGCAGACAATTGTAGCCGACGTAAGCGGCGCGATACTCTTTTCATACATCCTCCCTCTATTTTCTCCGCGACCGCTCTCTGAGTTCGCCGCCCTCCACATGCCATCTGCAGTATGCGAAAATGGACGAACGCCGTTGATCGTCAGCCACGCAACAATCTTGCGGACGGTGCACGCCTTCAACCCATGCCCCGCAAAAGAGTGTTTTTCGCCGCGCTGGTAATGGGCGCGGCCGGCAGCGTCGCGCGATGCTGATCCGCAGAAGAGAGACTTTCGCGAAATGCGGGTTCCGCCTCCGGGGGTTAGTTCCGATATCTCCTCCAAGGTTTCGCACCACCTGGATGCGCGGCGATGTCGGATCGCCGGGGGCGGCAGTCGGCCGGGCCCAGACCGTTGGAGAGCGAGACCTTGCAGTGAGACCGGCCCCCACCGACCAGACGCACGATCGCGAGCGTTTCCACAGCTACGTGCCGATCGAAGGGCATGGGTTGGCGTTCGACCCGCTCAAGGCGATCGTGGCACCGCGGCCGATCGGCTGGATCTCGTCCGTGGACGCGGACGGAAAAGCCAATCTGGCGCCGTACAGCTACTTCAATCTGTTCTGTAACAAGCCGCCGCTGCTCGGCTTCTCCAGTCAGGGCGTGAAAGACAGCCAGCGCAACATCCTTGCGACGGGCGAGTTCGTGTACAATCTTCCCACGGCGGCCCTCGCGCGCAGCGTCAACCTGTCGGCGATCGATGCCCGGCCCGGCCATAGCGAGTTCGAGATCACGGCGCTTGAGCAGATCCCGTCGGATCTGGTGCGGCCGCCCCGCGTCGCGGAGAGCCCGGCCGCCTTCGAGTGCCGGCTTACCCAGGTCGTGACGTTGGCGGGCGTGGACAAGGTCGCGACGAACTGGACGCTGATCCTCGGTGAGGTCGTGCGCGTTCACATCAATCGCGACTACATCGTCGACGGCAAGTTCGACACGGCGCAGGCGCGTCCCCTCGCCCGCTGCGGTTACGCCGACGCCTATTCGGTGACGGAGGAGCTGCTGTTCATCGATCCTCCGCAGTGGCCCGGCCGGTAGGAGCACCAGCAGTGACGGACCATTTCAGCCTGCTGATCGGCGGAGCACTGGTGCCGGGCGACGACGTCATGGACATCGTCAATCCGGCAACGCTGAAGATCGTCGGCAGAGCGCCGCGTGCGTCGCGCGCTCAGCTCGATCTCGCGATCGCCAGTGCCGCCGCGGGATTTCCGCTCTGGCGCGACACCCCGTTCGCGGTGCGGCAGACGATGCTGGTCGCGATCGCTGATGTCATCGACCGCGAGCGCGAAATGCTCGCCGCGCTGCTGACCCAAGAACAGGGCAAGCCGATCGCGCAGGCGAGAGTAGAGGTGTCGCGCGCGGTCGAGGCGTTCCGGCACTTCGCCACCCGCTCGCTCGCGCCTGACATACTGGTGGATTCGTCCGCCCGCCGCGTGGTCGCGCGACGGCGGCCTCTCGGGGTGGTCGCGGCGATCACGCCGTGGAACTATCCGATCAGCATCATCGGCTTCAAGGTGCCGCCCGCGTTGCTCGCCGGCAACACGGTGATCCTGAAGCCGGCCGCGACGACACCGCTGACTACCTTGCGTATCGGCGCGCTGATCAAAGACCTGCTTCCGCCAGGCGTGCTCAACATCATTGCCGATGCCAACGATCTGGGCGGGCTCCTGACCAGCCACCCGGCCGTGGCCAAGGTGTCCTTCACCGGCTCGACGGCCACCGGCAAGAACGTGATGGCGTCTGCCGCCGCGTCGCTGAAGCGGCTGACGCTCGAACTTGGCGGCAACGACGCCGGCATCGTCCTGGACGACGCGGATCTTGATCACGTGGCCCCGAAGATCTTCGAGAGCGCCTTTCGAAACAGCGGCCAGCTCTGCGTCGCGATCAAGCGGCTATACGTACCCCTGTCGATGTACGACGGCATGTGCGACCGGCTGGCGGCCCTGGCCGATGACGCGCGCCTCGGTGACGGCCTGGATCCCGCAACCACGATGGGCCCGGTGCAGAACGAGGCGCAGTTCATCCGGGTTCGGAACCTGATCGCCGGTGCGCGCGACTATGCCACCGTGCTCCCGTCGCGCGCCGCGCCGGCATCCGGTTACTTCGTCAGCCCGACCATCGTGAGGGACGTGGAGGAGGGAACCCCGCTCGTCGACGAGGAGCAGTTCGGGCCGGTGCTGCCGGTCCTCCCCTATCGAACGACCGACGAGGCGATCGCCCGCGCGAACCGATCCAGCTTCGGGCTCGGCGCCTCCTTGTGGTCGACGGGTGCTGACCGCGCCGACGCCCTCGCACCGCGGCTCGACTGTGGGACGGTGTGGATCAACAAGCATTCGGAGCTGCTGCCAAGCGTTCCGTTCGGCGGCGCGAAGGAGTCCGGGCTCGGCGTGGAGTCCGGCGACGACGGGTTGCGGGCGTTCACCCAGCTTCAGATCATCAACGCGACTGGCAGGCCAGAGGGTCTCGCCGCGCTCGGCTGACATCCGCCTCCGGGAACCCGGCAGAAGATCAAGGACAATCACCGTGGAAGCCACATTTTCCGATCTCAGCGGCTACGATGCTCCGGGTATGCATCCATGGGCGCCGATCGTGGTCCGGCGCGCCGATATCGAGCGCCACATAGACGATCTCGCGGCGGCGGCGGCGCCGGACCGGGGCATCAGGGCGGTCCGCATGGTTCATCCCCAATCGCCGCCCAACGTGCACGCGCTGGCACCGACGATCGCCTGCGAGTTGCACGTGCTTCTTCCAGGCGAAACGACCGCGCCGATGCGGCATAATGCGGCGGAGGTTTCGCTGTGCCTGCGCGGGCGCGGCCAGGTGACGATCGGTCGCGAGATCATTCGGTTCGTCCGGAACGACGTCTGGAACGCGCCGGCGATGCATTATTTCTCCTATCGCAACGCCGACACCGAACTGACTGCGTGGCTGACCTTCTCCAACGCCGCCCTGCTCGAAACGATGGGCATCCATTATGTCGAGCATGCGGCGGCGCCCGCGGTGCCGCATACGGAAGCCCTTGAGGCCGGATCGGAGACGGCCGCCTCGCCGGAGCGGAAGCTGCCGCCGCCGATCTTCTTGGAAAACGGCACACAGATGCTGACCTACGAGCATCTGGTCGCGCCGGAGATTGTCGAGAACCAGGCGCATCATTGGCGATGGGACGACATCGTTCCGTTTGCGCACGAGATGTTCGATGGTGACAAGAACAGGAACTTCGGCCGACGCGGCATCTTCGCGCTATACAATCCGGCGACCGGCCGCCTGAAAGGCGCGACCCACTCCTTCTTCGCCGCATGGGGCTATCTGCCGGGCGACGTCATCGACTTTCCGCATCGCCACACCTCCAGCGCGATCGTCTACTGTATGGAGGGCGACCAGATCAGTGAAGTGGATGGCCAGCGTCTTTACTGGGGGGCGGGCGACATCGCCTATACGGCCCCCAACTGGGCCGCGCATGCAAATGGCAGCCAGCGCGGATCAGTCAGTTTCATCGTCCAGGATCACCCGCTCCAGATCGGATTGGAGGCGCTGCTGTGGCAGGAAGGCGACGACAAGCCGATCCGGTTGCTCGGTGGCGAGCAGGGCTTCGTGCCCGACGACTCCGTCGTGCTTGGCGGCGCGGGCTGACAAAGGAGCGGGCATGCCGATCGCAGACATTCGCATCGCCACTGGCCGACCGCGTGAGATGATCGAGGCGATGGCGCGGGCCGTGACCCGGACGATCGTCGAGACGCTTGGCGCGCCGGTTGAAAGTGTCCGCGTCGTGGTGACGGAAGTCGAACCCCATTCCTGGTTCGCCGGCGGCGTATCGCTTGCCGAGAGGGCGGAAGCCCTCGCCGCAAGGCAGGCGGCCGGCAGCGCCGAGACAGGCTCATGATTTATCTCGACGACAACCGCGCCGTCAGGATCGACACCGCCGGTCTCGTCACGTGACCGGCGTCGACGTGCGCGAGATGGTCGATCCCGGCGCCCTGCCCCCGCCCCACCGGCGCGGACGCTCGGTGACGGCGGACGGATGGTCTAGAACGGATGCCACGCCGCTTCGCCGGTCTTGGTGAACCCGGCCGAAGTGGAGACGCAGCTTGTGATCGAGACCCGGAACGCAGCAGAGGGTGCGGACCCCCGCCGCCCGCTGCGCCAGCGCCAGATCCGCGTTGTGGTGGCAGCCCTGATCGGCCTCGCGACCGGCCTGGTCGGCTTGTTCGTCGGTACGACGTCCCTGTTCGTCAAGCCTATCTCCGCAGACTTCGGCTGGTCCCGCGCCACTACGTCGGCGGCAACGGCCGCCGCGCTGCTCGGGCTCGCCTTCGGGGCACCGGTCCAGGGGTTCGTGATCGATCGTTTCGGTCCGCCGCGCGTCATCCTCGCGGCCACCATCGCTCTGGCCACGGCCGTCGCCTGTCTCAGCGCGCTTCCTTCAAGCGCCACCGCCTTCTCGCTGACCTGCCTGCTGATCGGCGCCCTGGGTGCCGCGACGAGCCCGACCGGCTATCTGAGCTTGGTCTCCGGATGGTTTGACCGCCGCCTGGGACTTGCGCTGGCCTGTGCCATGGCTGGCGTCGGTCTGGGGCCGGCGATATTCGCGCACCTGATCGAGAGCGTCATCGTGGCCGATGGCTGGCGTGTCGCCTACCAGGCGATGGCCGCGATCATGCTCGCCGGCGGCATCCTCGCGCTGACGATCGGCAAGGTCGGCGTTCGCGATTACGGAACGGGTATCGCCCCGCGCGATACGGGTCGGGACGCGGACACGCCATTCCGCGTCGCGATCCGCGATCGCCGGATGCTCCTTCTGATCGTCGCCATTGCCTTGGGCTGTGCGAGCGGACTTGGCATGACATATCATGTCGCTGCCATGTTGGACGATCGCGGGCTCGATCACGGTGCCGTGATAATCGTCGTCGCCGCCAACGGCATGGGGCTGATTTTCGGGCGTCTGGTCGGCGGCCCTCTGCTGGATGCGTTGCCAATCCGATATGTCGGCGCGGGCGCCTATCTTCTCGGCGCTGCGGCTACGCCCCTGCTTGCGCTTGATATCACGCGGTCGTTCCCGGTGCTGGCGGGTGCCGGCTTCATGCTCGGGCTCGCGCTGGGCACAGAAGGGGATCTCGCGGCATTTGCGATCCGCCGCTACTTCGGGGCGAAAGCCTTTGCCGCGCTCTACGGGTGCCTCTTCATGGCATATTCGCTGGGCAGCGTCGCCGGCGTGATCCTTTGCGGGCGTCTCTTCGATGTGAGCGGAAACTATGCTTTGGCCGGCTATGCGGCCCTGACCGGCTTCCTGATCGCAGCCGCGCTGATGTCCCTGCTGAGCAAGGCCGGCGCGCGATCACCGATGAAGACCGCCGTGTCGAAATCCTAGCACCGCCAGCCAGCGCGGAAGATAGACGACCATTTCGCGTTTCGATGTGTTCGAAGGCGCATGACATCGGTTCCGCCGCGGCCGTCCTCGACGATCGTGTCGGCGGCAGCGCCGGAACGACGCGGCGGCGTGCATCGTTGGCGACGCAGCGACAGGAGACAGGCAGATGGAAGAGAAGCGCCCCGGCCAGGCCCCCGAGGCCGATCGCCCGGCCGAAGACCCGCAGCAGAACCGCGCCGCCCGCCCCGGCGGCCACGCCGCCGGCGGGCTCGACCCCACCGCGCAGGATCGCGACCTGGTGCGCGAGGCGGACGCGCGCGCGGCGCGGACCGCGCAGGCGCTGCGCGAGGGCGGCTTCGGCGATCACAAAGGCGTCGAGGGGTTCCCGGCGATCGACCGGGAGGACTGACGCTGGCCGCGCCCGCGCCCGATCCCCGCCTCAGTCCCGCGCGTGCACCGCGGTCACTTCCGGCGGCAGCGGCATGATCGTCGATTCGGCGAAGCTGGCGATCTTCCAGCCATCCTCGGTGCGGACATAATCGAGGAAGTAGCGGACATAGACCTGGATCTGGGTGCCGTCATGCGATGCGCCCAGGCCGATGATGAAGGCGCGGCAGGTCGCCTCATTCTCCTCCAGCCGGTCGACGACGAAGTTCGTGCAGGCGTGGCCGTGATGGGTCATGTCGGCGAACACCTGGGTGAAGAAGCCGCGCATCGCCTCGCGCCCCTCGAAGCGCGGCAGGCCGATGCCGCCGAGATCGAACACGGCGTCCTCGGTGAAGCAGTCGAGCAGCCCGTCCATGTCGCTCAATGAATCGACCGCCGTGCAATAGGCGATCAGCCGCTCCTCCAGCGCGTTGCGATCGAGGAGGTAGGCGAGGTCTCTCGGCTTCATGGCGGTCCTTTCCCTGGGCCACGGCGTGCGCGAACTCCATCGAGCATCGGCCTGGTCGAGCATGTTCCGGAGGGCCGCGCACCCTCTCCTTTCGTCGGGTCGCGCGGTCGCGCGCGGCGCAATAGCCTCCGCACGATCGCGCCCTGGCCGCCCGCCGCCCCACGGTGAAGGGCTTGTTAGCAAAGCCCGCCTTAAGAACGCAGCGAACGGATCGGAGGCGGCGCTTGGCCGGAATCTGGGGATGGCTGCTCGCACGGCCGGGCCGGGCGCTCGCCTTGCTCTACGCAGGCGCGCGGCTGGCGCTGCTGGCGCTCGGCTGCCGCTTCGATGCGACCAATCTCGCCAGCTGGATGCAGATCGCCGACGTGGCGCTGCTGCGCGATCATCTGTGGCGCACGCTCTGGTATCTGCACAGCCAGCCGCCGCTGTTCAACCTGATCGTCGGCCTTGCCCTGCCGCTGGCGCCGGACGGCTTCGGCTGGGCGCTGGACGCCTTCTACGCCGCCGTCACCTTGGGCGGCATCCTCGCCTTCCACGCGCTGGCGCGGGATCTCACCGGGCGGCCGGGGCTGGCACTGCTGCTCGCCGGCTGGTGGTGCGTGTCGCCGGCGGTGCTGCTGTTCTCGCAGAAGCTCTATTATGACGGGCTGGTGCCGTGGCTGCTCTGCATGGCGCTGTGGGGCTTGCACGGCGGCGTCGCGCGCCGTTCGGCCGGGCGGCTGGCGTTCGGCTTCGCCGTGCTGGCGGCGGTGGTGCTGCTGCGATCGATGATCCACCCGATCGTGTTCGCCGCCGTCGCTGCCGCGTGCCTGCTGTTCGCGCGCGGCCAACGGCTGCGGGTCGCTGCCGCCGCGGCGCTGCCGGCGGCGGCGATCGCGGCGGTGATCGCCAAGAACCTGCTGCTGTTCGGCGTCGCCGGGCTCAGCAGCTGGGCGCCGTTGAACATCGATCACACCACGGTCGATCGCCTGCCGCCGGCGCTGCGCCGGGCGATGATCGCCGACGGCCGCCTCTCGCCCCTGGCCGTGATCGACGGCCTCTCGCCGCCGGACGCCTATCTCGCGCTGCTGCCACCGATCGCCGCCACCGGCGAGCCGAGCCTGGACGCCGTGCGCAAGTCGACCGGCGACTATAACTGGAACCACATCGTCTACACCCGCATCGGCGCGGCGCGCACGGCGGACGCCAGGGCGGCGCTGCGGGCCGATCCGGCCGGCTTCGCCCGCGTGCTGGCCACCTCCATCTACCACTTCCACCGCCCCGCCAGCGAGTTCAAGGGGCTGGAGCGCAACCTGGCGATCATCGCCCCGTGGGAGCGGCTGGCGAACGCGACCGTCGGCCTGCAACCCGTCGCCTGGTTCGGCGGCACGCTGGATCCGGGCCGGCCGCAGGCGCCGCTGCTGCAGATGGCCTATGGCAAATGGCTCGTCACGATCGGCTTCGCTGTGGAGGGGCTGCTGCTGGCGCTGGCGCTGCTGGCGGCCGTGCGCGCCCGCCGCTGGCCCGATCCGCGGGTGGCGACGGAAGCCGCGATCCTGATGATCGGCGGCTTCGTCATCCTCGTGTCGAGCAGCTTCGACGTGTGGGAGAATAACCGCGCCAGCTTCGATATCGCGCCGCTGCTGCTGCTGGCGGCGGTGCTGGCGGCGACGCGGATCGCCGCGTGGCGGAGGGGCGGCGGCGTGCCGCCCCGCCCGCTCAGAAGGCCGCGGTGATCGAGAACACCACGGCGGCATCGGCGATCGAGCCGGCGCCGTCCTGCCCGCGCGAGAAGCTGGGCTGGAGGTAGGCGGACTCGCGCTTGGAGATGTCGGTATCGACATAGGCGACGCCGATCGTGATCGGCAGGCTGGGGATCACATAGTCGGCGCCGACCAGCCAGTCCCAATATTCGCCGGTCGGGGCGACGGAGGTGGCGAACGGGCCCAGGCCCTTATTGCCGTTCGAATAGCCGATATGGCCCTTCAGCGTGAGGCCGGTGTTCGGCACGCCGACGCTGCCGTCGCCCCACAAATACAGGTTGTCGTTCTTGTCGCCGGGATCGTCATAGACGCCGTTCGCCGCGGAGGTGCCGTTCAGATACCAGGCGCCCAGCGCCTCCTGCTTGGGCGCGTAGGCGGCGCCCGCGGTGAGGCTCACCGGGCCGATGGTGCCGGAGAGCTTGGCATAGGGCTCGATGAAGTCGGTGTTGTCGAAGCCGCCCGGATACATGTACCAGGTGGCGCCCACGTCCACCGTGGCGCTGCCGAACGTCTTCTTGAAGCCGGCGATCAGGTCCAGCTCCATGTTGGCGCCGCCGAACGTGCCCCAGCCGGACAGGTTCGAGCCCCAGGTGCCGACATACAGGCCGCTCTCGTGCGCGACGGTGAAGCCGCCCTGCACCGCCAGCTCCTTGTCGGACTGGGAGACGCCGCGGAAGCGGTATTCGGATACGAGGCCCGCTGAGCCAGAGACCTTGAACGGCGCGGTCGGCGCATCCTGCGCAGTGGCCGGCACCGCCGTCGTGAGAGCGAGTGCCGCGAGAGCAATCGAGTAGCGCATGGAACATTCCCCTTCTACGGTTCCCGTTCCTCCTGCATCCCTGCGCCGTGACCGCGTCTCGACCGCTCATGCGGCGGCGCAGCAATCGTCGGGGACGTGTCGAACTAGGCAGATATCGCCGGGACCAGAAGCGCGCTGATCGGTCTGCGCCCCGCTGCGGCTGGGGTTGTGTCCGGTGCAGCACGCTTTGTTGCTGCACCAGACATCCTCTCGTCCGGTGCGTGTCTCCGGCGTGACGAAATATTGCCGGCGCGGCTCAGGAGTGGGTGGCCAGCTTCGCCAGGTGGCCGGGCGCGCCCGCCACGTCCACCGTGTTGCCGGCCGCCCGCTTGCGGTTCAGCCACTCGCCGAGCATCTCGGCCGCGGTGTGATCGACCGCGTCGACGCCGACCATGTCCAGCCGCACCGGCCGGCCCTCGGGCACCGCGTCCAGCGCCGCGTTCAGGCGCGGCAGCGAGACGAAGGTGGCCGCGCCGTCCAGCGTTATCTCGCTGCCGGCCTCGTCGTGCCGCTGGTCCACCCGCAGGCGCAGACGGCGGACATGGGGGATCAGCTCGATCAAGGACAGGCCGAGGCCCACGAGCACGCCGGTCAGCAGATCGGTCGTCACCACCATCACCAGGGTCGCCGCCCAGATCAGCGCCGGTAGCGCGCCATATTGGGCGAACAGGTGGCGCACGTGGCTGAGGCTCACCAGCCGCCAGCCGGTGACGACCAGGATGCCGCCGAGCGCCGCCATCGGGATCTCGCGCAGCAGCCACGGCAGCAGCACGATGAAGCCCAGAATCCAGGCGCCGTGCATCATCGCCGAGGCGCGTGTCATCGCGCCCGCCTGCACGTTCGCCGAGCTGCGGACGATCACGCCCGTCATCGGCAGAGAGCCCGCCAGGCCGCACAGCATGTTGCCGATGCCCTGGGCGCGCAGCTCCTTGTTATAGTCGGTGCGCGGGCCGTCATGCATGCGGTCGACGGCCGCTGCCGAGAGCAGCGTCTCGGCGCTGGCGATGAAGGCGATGGCGATGGCCGTCGCCAGGATCGTCGGATCGATCAGGCGGGAGAGATAGTCCGGCCCCGGCGGCACGATCGCCGCGAAGATCGAGGCCGGCACCTGCACGCGCGACACGGCGAGGCCGAGGAAGAAGGCGACCAGCGTGCCCGCCACGACGCCGACGAGGGCACCCGGCACCAGCCTCATCGCCGCCGGGCGGAACTTCTCCCAGCCGAGCATCGACAGGATCGTGACGACGCCGACGAAGAAGGCGAGCTCGGCCGAGCGGATGTCCAGCGACAGGCCGAGCACGCGGCCCGGCATCGCCGCGACATTCTCCAGTCCGCTCGCCAGCGGCCGCGCATCGAACAGCACGTGGAACTGGCCGACGACGATCAGCACGCCGATGCCGGCGAGCATGCCGTGCACCACCGCCGGGGAGATCGCGCGGAACCAGCCGCCCAGGCGGAACAGCCCGGCGGCGATCTGGATCAGGCCGGCGATCACCAGGATCGGGCCGAGTGCGGAGAGACCCTGGTCGCGCACGATCTCGAACACGATCACGGCAAGGCCGGCCGCCGGGCCGCTCACCTGCAGCGGCGATCCGGCCAGCGCGCCGACCACGATGCCGCCGATGATGCCGGTGATCAGCCCCTTCTCCGGCGGCACGCCGGAGGCGATGGCGATGCCCATGCACAGCGGCATCGCCACCAGGAAGACGACGATCGACGCGGTGAAATCCCGCACGATCGTCCCCTTGGCAAAGGGCATGCCGCCGACGAGCGACGCGGCCGGGGCGGTCATTCCGCGGCGGCCGCGAATTCGACGCCGGAGGCCAGCCGCTGCCGGTGCGGCAGCGCGACCGGCAGCGCATCGCTCTCGCGCAGCGGCACGAAGCGGCCGGTCTCCCCGTCCAGGCCCAGCACCATGCCCTCGTTGATATCCACGAACCAGCCGTGCAGCGCGATCTCGCCACGGGCGATGCCCGCGGCGACCGACGGATGCGTGCGCAGGTGGGCGAGCTGGGCGACGACATTCTCCAGGCTCACCGCACGCACGCGCGCGACCGGATCGAGATCGTCATAGGCGCTCGACACCACCTGCTCGGCGGCGGAACTGTGCTTCAGCCAGGCCGCCACGTTGGGCATCTTCTCCAGCCCCGCCGGGTTGGCGACCGCCTTCATCGCGCCGCAGTCGGAATGGCCGCAGACGATGATGTCGCGGATGCCCAGCGCCAGCACGGCATATTCGACGGTCGAGGTGACGCCGCCGTTCTGCGTGGCGTAGGGCGGCACGATGTTGCCGGCGTTGCGGCAGACGAAGAGGTCGCCGGGCTCGGCCTGCATGATGTGCTCCGGCACGATGCGGGAATCGGCGCAGGAGATCATCAGCGCCTTCGGGCTCTGGCCGTCGCGGGCGAGGCGGCCGTAGAGGTCGCTCTGGTTGGGGAAGGTGTGCTTCTCGAAGCTGAAGACGCGTCCGATGAGCTCGTTCATGTCGCTACTCCTGATGGGTGCCGCGCCCGGGACGGAGTCGCGGTCTCTTGGAGTCCGGATAGCGACGATGCTTTGCTGCACATGCTCACGGCTGTAAGGAAGTGTTGCCTTCCCCGTGGGCCGATCGCTCAGCGCGGCAGGACGATCTCGGCGCGCAGCCCGCCTTCGGAACGGTTGCTCAGGCGCACGATGCCCTTCTCCAGCGCCACGAACCGCGCGACGATTGCGAGGCCCAGGCCAAGCCCCTGCGTGTTGCGGCCGCGCGCGGGATCCAGCCGGGTGAACGGATCGAGGGCGCGCGCGAGGTCCGCCTCCGGGATGCCCGGCCCGTCGTCGTCGACGCACAGGGTGACGTGGTCCGCGGCCTCCACCACCGTCACCGTCACGCGCTGGCCGTAATGCAGGCCGTTGTTCACCAGATTGCCCAGAGCGCGCTTCAGGCCGAGCGGGCGCACCGCCATCTCGACATGGTCGGCGCCCTCGTAGCGCGCATCGCCGCCGCGATCGACGACATCGTCGACGATCGTCGCGGCCAGCACCGCCACGTCGATGCGCTTGCGCTCCTCGGGATCGTTCTCGCCGCCGAGATAGGCGAGCAGCGAGGCGACCATGCCCTCCATCTCGGCCACGTCGCCCAGCATGGCCTGGCGCATCGCCGGCTCCGGGATCTCGTCGGCGCGCAGCTGCAGCCGGGCGAGCGGCGTGCGCAGATCGTGCCCCACCGCCGCCAGCGCCTGCGTGCGATCGCCGATCAGGCGGTGGATCCGCTCCTGCATGCCGTTGAACGCGCGGATCACGCGGCGCAGCTCGGCCGGGCCGCCCTCCGCCACCATCTCGCTGCCGCCCAGCCCGATCCGCTCGGCGGCATGGGCCAGCCGGCCCATCGGCCGCAGCAGCCGCCGCACCATCAGCCCGCCGAGCACGATCAGCGCGAAGGCCGGCACCAGCGCCAGCACGATCCGGCCGAGCGCCAGATCCCAGCCGTGGATGTGCCCGGCGGTACTGAACCGCAGCCACGTCCCGTCCCCCAGACGCAGCCCGCCGACGACGATGCCGCGCCGCCCCGGCGAGGTCAGCCGCAGCCGCAGGTCGGACGAGGCGAGCGTCGGCTCCCACGCCACCACCTGCCGCTGCATCTCGTCCAGCCCCGGCGCCACCGGCGGCGGCGCGGGGAAGCTGGCGCCCCAGCGCATGTCATAGCGATCGGTCGTCAGCCGCTCGGCCATCGCCGGCCGCTCGCGCCACGAGCGTTCCGACATCAGCTTGCGGGCGATCACCAGATGCTCGGCCAGCCGCCGCGCCTCGTCCTCGCGCACGGAGAAGCGGCTGGCCCGCTCGTACAGATAGGTGCTGGCGGCGAACTCGAAGATGGTCGTGAGCAGCAGGATCGCGAAGACGCGGCCGATCAGCCCCACCGACGGCCGCGCCCAGAGCCGCCTCACGCGACCCGACTCACGCCTCGCGCCTCACGATCGCTCGACCTCGACGTTGAGCATGTAGCCCACGCCGCGCACGGTGACGATCGGCGCGGACTTGCCGGCGCTGGAGAGCTTGCGGCGAAGCCGGCTGACAAGCACGTCGATGCTGCGATCGGACGAATCGCCCAGCCGCGTGCGCGAGAGCTCGATCAGCCGCTCGCGCGCGATCACCCGCTGCGGATGGTCCAGCAGGCTGGCGAGCAGGTCGAACTCGGCGCCGGTCAGGTCCACTACCGCGCCCCCGGGCGAGGTCAGCTCGCGGCGCGGGAAGCTCACCGTCCAGCCGTCGAAGCGGGCGAGGCCCTCGCCGCGATCGCCCTGCTGCCGCTCCAGCCCGCCCCGGCGCAGCACGGCGCGCACCCGCGCGATCAGCTCGCGCGTGCCGAACGGCTTGGCGATATAGTCGTCGGCGCCCAGCTCCAGGCCGATCACGCGGTCCGTCTCGCTGCCCTTGGCGCTGACGAAGATGATCGGCACGTCGCTCTTCTGGCGGATCAGGCGACAGAGCTCGATGCCGCTGGTGCCCGGCAACATGATGTCCAGCAGCACGAGATCGACCGGCTCCTTGTCGAAGGCCAGCCACATCTCGGGCGCGGAGGATGCGGGGCGGACGAGGTAGCCATTCTCCTGAAGGGCGCGGGTGGTGAGCGTGCGGAGGGCGGGATCGTCCTCGACGAGCAGGATGACGGGTGAAACCATGTCGGTCGAGTTAGGCAGGCCGGCAGGCACGGTCAACCGCCGCACGGCGCCGGGCCGCCCCGCCGGCGCCCCGCCCGGCCCGGCGCAACGATTTGTTACGGCGCGGCCATCCGCGTTGGCGCGCCAGCCACATGGACATGTTTCGTAACGCCCACGCGAAGGATCAGCAAAGCGCCGGTCCTACGTCTCCGGCAACAGACATCATCAGGAGACAAACGCCATGTTCGCCCGCCTCGCGCTCACCGCCCTCGCCGCCGCCACCGCGCTTGCCGCCGCGCCCGCCGTCGCCGGCACCAGCGTGGCCGACACCCATGTCGCCGTCGCCGGCCCGTCCGGCAAGGGCGCCGTCCACGCCTATCGGCCGATCGCCCGGGGCGACCGCAGCGCCGTGCTGCACACCATCCCGGCCGGCAAGATCAGCCACTGGCAGACCGCGCACAACGCCCGCGTCGCCGCCGACCGGGCGTCCGCCGCCCGCGCGGAACAGGTCGCGCTCGCCGGAACGCCCGCCGCCGCCGAGTGATCGTCCGCGCCCGGCGCCCCCACGTGGCGGCCGCCGGGCGCGATCCGCCTCTTGCTTATCCCCCACCTTCGCCTGCACAGGGCGGAGCGGGGTGGCATGAGAGGGCCGGGTGATGGACGTCGCGATCGCAGCACTGGCGCTGATCCTGCTGATGATCGCGGCCTATCGCGGCCTCAGCGTCATCATCATGGCGCCGCTGCTGGCGATGCTGGCGGTGTTCCTCACCGATCCGGCGGCCGTGCCCGCCGCCTTCTCCGGCCTGTTCATGGACAAGGTCGGCAGCTTCCTGCGACTCTATTTCCCGGTCTTCCTGCTCGGCGCCGTGTTCGGCAAGATGGTGGAGATATCGGGCTTCTCGCGCGCGATCGTGGCGGCCGTGATCGGCTTCGTCGGCTCGAAGCGGGCGATCCCCTCGATCATGGCGGTCACGGCGCTGCTCACCTATGGCGGCGTATCGGTGTTCGTCGCGGTGTTCGCCGTCTATCCGTTCGCCGCCGAGATGTTCCGCCGGGCGGACATTCCCAAGCGGCTGGTGCCCGCCACGATCGGCCTGGGCGCGCTCACCTTCACCATGGATGCGCTGCCCGGCACGCCGCAGATCCAGAACATCATCCCGGCCAGCTTCTTCGGCACCACCACCTGGGCGGCGCCGGTGCTGGGGCTGATCGGATCGCTGTTCATCGTCGCCATGGGCCTGCTCTATCTCGACTGGCGCCGCCGCAGCCTGGCCGCGGCCGGCGAGGGCTACGGCACCAACCTGCTGAACGAGCCGGACACGCACGGCGAGACGCCGGCCGTCCACCCGCTCGTCGCGCTGCTGCCGCTGCTGGTGGTCGGCATCGCCAACCTGGTGCTGACGATCGCCATCCCGCGCCTAGCGGGGGACAGCGTCACCCTCTCGCTGGTCGGGCTGAAGGCGCCGGTGGTGGTGGACGTGAAGCAGGTCTCGGCGCTGTGGGCGGTGGAAGGGGCGCTGCTGCTCGGCATCCTGACGATCGTCGCCACCGCCTTCCGCACCGTTACCGCCCGCTTCACCGAAGGGTCGAAGGCGGCGGTCGGCGGCGCGCTGCTGGCGGGCATGAACACGGCGGTGGAATATGGCTTCGGTGGCGTCATCTCGGCGCTGCCCGGTTTCCTGGTGGTGAAGGAGGGGCTGCGCGCCATCCCCAATCCGTTGGTCAACGAGGCGATCACCGTCACCACCCTGTCCGGCATCACCGGCTCCGCCTCCGGCGGGCTCTCGATCGCGCTGGCGGCGATGGCCGATCAGTTCGCAGCCGCCGGCGACGCGGCGGGCGTGCCGCGCGAGGTGCTGCACCGCGTAGCGGCCATGGCCAGCGGCGGCATGGACACGCTGCCGCACAACGGCGCCGTCATCACGCTGCTGGCGGTGACGGGGCTGACCCACCGCCAGGCCTATAAGGACATATTGGCGCTCACCGGCATCAAGACGGCCACCGTGTTCCTGGTGATCGCCGTCTACTATCTCACCGGGCTGGTGTGAGGCGGACGATCAGGCCAGGCGCGCCTTCAGGATCATGTCGGCGCCCTTCTCCGCGATCATGATCGTCGGCGAGTTCGTGTTGCCGGACGTGATCGTCGGCATCACCGAGGCATCGATCACCCGCAGCCCCGCCACCCCGCGCACCCGCAGTTCCGGGTCGACGACCGCCGCATCGTCCGTCCCCATGCGCGCGGTGCCGACCGGGTGGAAGATGGTGGTGGCGATGTCGCCGGCCGCCCGCGCCAGCGCCTCGGACCCTTGGATCTCCACGCCGGGGCGGAACTCCTCGGGGCGGTAGCGGGCGAGCGGCCGCTGCGCCACGATCCGCCGCGTCAGCTCGATCGATTCGGCCGCGACGATCCGGTCCGCCTCGGCCGACAGATAGTTCGGCCGGATCGCCGGCGGCACCGCCGGATCGGGATCGCCCACGTGGATCGAGCCGCGGCTCTCCGGCCGCAGGTTGCACACGCTGGCGGTGAACGCGGGAAAGGCGTGCAGCGCCTCGCCGAAGCTGTCCAGGCTCAGCGGCTGGACATGATATTGCAGGTTCGCCGTCTCCACCCGCGCGTTCGATCGCGCGAACAGGCCGAGCTGGCTGGGCGCCATGGACATCGGCCCCTTGCGGAACAGCGCATATTCCAGGCCGATCAGCGCCTTGCCGAGCCATGTGCCGGCGCGCATGTTCAGCGTCGGCACGTCGGAGACCTTGTAGGCGCAGCGTATCTGCAGATGGTCCTGCAAATTCTCGCCGACGCCGGCCAAGTGCAGCAGCGGCGCGATGCCCAGCGCGCGCAGCCGATCGCCGTCGCCGATGCCGGAATGTTCCAGGATCGCCGGCGATCCCACCGCGCCCGCCGCCAGCACCACCTCGCCCGCCCGCGCCAGCCACGTCGCGCCGTCCTTGGCGTAGAGGATGCCGGTCGCCCGCCCGTCGGCGATCGTCACGCGCTGCACCACCGCATGCGTCTCCACCGTCAGGTTCGGCCGGTTCAGCGCCGGGCGGAGGAACGCCTTGGCGCTGCTCCACCGCCAGCCGCCACGCTGGTTCACCCGGAAATAGCCCGATCCCTCATTGTCGCCGCGGTTGAAATCGTCGATCTTCGGGATGCCGGCCGCCTCCGCCGCGTCCCGAAAGGCATCCAATATATCCCAGCGCAGCCGCTGCTCGGCGACGTGCCACTCGCCGCCGGCGCCGTGATGCGCGTCCTCGCCGCCGAAATGATTCTCGGATCGGCGGAACCACGGCAGCACGTCGTCCCACGCCCAGCCGACATTCCCGGCCTGCCGCCAGCCGTCATAGTCGCGCGCCTGGCCGCGCATGTAGATCATGCCGTTGATCGAGGAGGAACCGCCCAGCACGCGGCCGCGCGGATAGTTCAGCGCGCGGCCGTTCAGGCCGGGCTCGGGCTCGGTGCGGAAGCCCCAGTCCGTGCGCGGATTGCCCATGCAGTAGAGGTAGCCCACCGGCACATGGATCCACAGCCAGTCGTCCTCGCCGCCGGCCTCCAGCAGCAGCACGCGGTTGCGCGGATCGGCGCTCAACCGGTTGGCCAGCACGCAGCCGGCACTGCCGCCGCCCACGATCACATAGTCGAAGTCGCCGCGCGGCCGATTGATCTGCATTCTTGAGCCATCCTCTCGTCCGCTGCATAGCCGCGACCGGCGGTTCGGGCGAGCGCCGGTTGACCCGCCTGTCTGGAAGGAAAGCCATGGACCCCGTCCCCCCGCCCGAGACCGGGCCCGACAGCTGGCCCCGGCTCGATCCGATCCGCACCGGCGTGCGCGGTCTCTGCCCGCGCTGCGGCAAGGGCCACATCTTCAGCGGCTTCCTCTCGATGCGGTCCGCCTGCGAGGTCTGCGGGCTGGACTATGGCTTCGCTGATCCGGCGGACGGCCCGGCCTTCTTCGTCATCTGCTTCGGCTGCGTGCCCAGCGTGGTGCTGGCGATCTGGATCCAGCTGCGCTTCGATCCGCCCTTCTGGGTGCACCTGCTCACCAGCCTGCCATTCCTGCTAGTTACCTGCCTCGCCCCGCTCCGCCCATTGAAGGGGTGGCTGGTGGCGAGCCAATATGTCTACCGCGCGCGCGAGGGGCGGATCGTGCCCCCGGCCGATCGTCCGCCGCCGCAGGCCTGAAGACGAGAGGGCAAGAGGATCATGGCGGAGACGATGCGCGAGTTCAGGCTGGCGGCCCACCCACGCGGCCGCGCGCTGGAGGACGGCGACTTCAGCCTCGTCGAGGTGCCCCGCCCGGCGCCCGGCCCTGGCGAGGTGCTGCTGAAGCTGCGCTGGCTGGCGTTCGAGCCGGCGCAGAAGGGCTGGATGGAGAATTTCGGCGACTATGTCGCGCCGATGGCGATCGGCGACGTGATGCGCGGCATCGGCCTGGGTGAGGTGATCGAGAGCCGCAATCCGGCGCTGCCGGTCGGCACCCTGCTCACCGGCATGACCGGCTGGCGCGAATATGTCGTGACGGACGGCGAGGGCTACGATGCCGTCGAGCCCGCCTTGCCGCCCACCGCGATGCTGTCGCTGCTCGGCCTCACCGGGCTCACCGCCTGGGTCGGCCTGTTCCGGGTCGGCAAGCCGGTGACGGGGGATACGGTGCTGGTGTCGGGCGCGGCCGGGGCGACCGGCTCGATCGTCGGCCAGCTCGCCCGCATCGCCGGCTGCCGCACGATCGGCATCGCCGGCGGCGAGGCGAAATGCCGCTGGCTGACGGAGGAGGCCGGCTTCGACGTCGCGCTCGACTACAAAGCCGGCGACCTGAAGGCGCAGCTCCGCGCCGCGGCGCCCGGCGGCGTCCATGTCGCCTACGACAATGTCGGCGGCCCCACCCTCGATGCGATGCTCGGCGTGATCGCGCACGGCGCGCGGGTGGTGATCTGCGGCGGCATCAGCCGCTACGAGACGGGCGGCAAGCCGACCGGCCCTGGCAATTATTTCAACCTGGTGATGCGCCGCGCCACCATGGGCGGCTTCATCGTGTTCGATCACGCCGCCGACTATCCGGATATCCGCCGCCGCCTCACCGCCCTCGCCCTCGCCGGCAGCCTGCGCTGGCAGGTGGACGAGCAGACCGGTTTCGAGAATGCGCCCGCCACCCTGCGGCGGCTGTTCGAGGGCGCGAACTTCGGCAAGCAGGTCCTGCGGATATCCTGATCCGCGTTGCCGACGCGCCGTTGTGCAGCGCAGCGGAACCGCGCCCGGCATGGGGAGTTCAGGCAATTGACAGGGGTTGGGTGCGAACCTAGCCAATTGTCGATGCGCCCCGCTCCCGAGAACGCCAGATGAAAGTGCCACCGTTGCGGCGCGCGTCCTGTCTAATGCTTCTGCTGGCTGTCGCCGCCTGCGGCTCGGCGAAGGACAAGTCGAAGGAGAAGCCGGTTCCCGAGGCCGGCTTCGTCGTGGTCCGCACCCAGCGCGTGCCGCTCGCGATCGAGCTGGCGGGCCGCACGAACGCCTACGAGACGTCCGAGGTGCGCCCGCAGGTGAGCGGCCTCGTTAAGGCGCGGCTGTTCACCGAGGGCACGATCGTGAAGGCCGGGCAGACGCTCTACCAGATCGATCCCAGCCTCTACCGCGCCGCAGCGGCGGAGGCGCGCGCGAACCTCGCCAATGCCGAGGCGGCGCGCGTGGCGGCGGCGGCGCGGGCGCAACGCTACCGCCCGCTCGCGAACATCGAGGCCGTGAGCCGGCAGGACTTCGCCGATGCGCAGGCCACCGCCGGCCAGGCCGCCGCCACCGTGGCGCAGCAGCGCGCGCTGCTCGATACCGCCAACATCAACCTGCGCTTCACCCGCGTGCCGGCGCCGATCACCGGCCGCATCGGTCGCTCGCTGTTCACCGTCGGCGCGCTCGTCACCTCCGGCCAGGCCGATCCGCTGACGACGATCCAGCGGCTCGACCCGATCTTCGTCGATATCCAGCAGTCGAGCGCCGACCTGCTGGCGCTGCGGCGCGCGCTCGCCTCGGGCAACGGCATCGTGCCGTCCTCGGCGGCCGTCCGCCTGGTGCTGGAGGATGGCAGCGACTATGGCCCCGCCGGCCGCATCGAATTCGCCGAGCCGGTCGTCGATACCAGCACCGGCTCCGTCACGTTGCGCGCCACCTTCCCCAATCCCAGAGGCCTGCTGCTGCCGGGCATGTATGTGCGCGCCAAGCTGTCGCAGGCGACGGCGACGGATGCGATCCTGGTGCCGCAGGCCGGCATCTCGCGCGATCCGCAGGGCAAGGCCACGGTGCTGCTCGTCGGCCCCGGCAACAAGGCGGTGCAGCGCGTGGTGAAGGCCGATCGCACGATCGGCGCCGCCTGGCTGGTGACGGGCGGGCTGAAGCCGGGCGACAAGGTGATCGTCGAGGGGCTCGGCCGGATCAAGGACAAGCAGCCCATCCGCCCGGTCCCCGCCGGCTCCCGGGCGAAGCCGGCGCCGCAGGCCGGCGACAAGGACGGATCCTCGCAAGCGCCGAAGTCCTGATCCGCGATGCTCTCCCGCATCTTCATCGATCGGCCGATCTTCGCCTGGGTCATCGCGATCGTCATAATGCTCGGCGGCATCGGCGGCATCCTCTCGCTGCCGGTGGAGCAATATCCCGATATCGCGCCGCCGGCGGTGAACATCCGCGCCACCTACCCCGGCGCCTCGGCCGAAATCCTTGAATCCTCCGTCACCCAGGTGATCGAGCAGCAGCTGACCGGCATCGACGGGCTGATCTACTTCTCGGCAACGTCCAGCTCGGCCGGGCAGGTGACCGTCACCGTCACCTTCGAGAAGGGCACCGATCCCGACATCGCCCAGGTGCAGGTGCAGAACAAGGTGCAGCAGGCGCTGCCCCGCCTGCCCAGCCAGGTGCAGCAGCAGGGCCTGGTCGTCACCAAGTCGAACGCCGATTTCCTGATGGTCGTCTCGGTCTATGACGAGACGGACCGGACGAGCGTGTTCGACGTCTCCGACTATCTCGTTTCCACCCTTCAGGATCCGATCGGCCGGCTGCCGGGCGTCGGCGACGTCAACGTGTTCGGCGCGCAATATGCGATGCGCATCTGGCTCGATCCGTTCCGCCTCGCCAGCTTCGGGCTGATCCCGGCGGACGTGACGACGGCGATCCAGGCGCAGAACACGCAGGTGGCGGCCGGCCAGCTCGGCGCCCAGCCCTCGCCGCCCGGGCAGATGCTCAACGTGATCGTCACCGCCCGATCGCGGCTGACGAACGTGGACGAGTTCAAGAAGATCATCGTCAAGACGCAGACGGACGGCTCCCGCGTGCTGCTGCAGGATGTCGCGCGGGTGGAGCTGGGCACCGAGAATTACAGCACGATCAGCCGGCTGAACGGCCATCCCGGCGCGGGCATCGCCGTGCAGCTGGCGCCGGGCGCGGATGCGCTGAAGACGGCCGAGCTCGTCCGCGCCGAGGTGCAGGCGCGCGCCAAGGCCTTTCCGGGCGGCTACAAATACGCCTTTCCCAACGACAGCACGGCCTTCATCAAGCTCTCCGTCGAGGAGGTCATCAAGACGCTGATCGAGGCGATCATCCTCGTCGTCATCGTGATGTTCGTGTTCCTCCAGAGCTGGCGCGCCACCCTGATCCCGGCGATCGCGGTGCCGGTGGTGCTGCTCGGCACGTTCGGCATCCTCGCCCTGTTCGGTTTCACGATCAACACGCTCACCCTGTTCGGCCTCGTCCTCTCGATCGGCCTGCTGGTGGACGACGCGATCGTCGTCGTCGAGAATGTCGAGCGCGTGATGGAGGAGGAGGACGACATCTCCCCGCGCGACGCGACGATCAAGTCGATGGCGGAAATCCAGACGGCGCTGATCGCGATCGCGCTGGTGCTCTCGGCCGTGTTCATGCCGATGGCCTTCTTCGGCGGCTCGGTCGGCGTGATCTATCGGCAATTCTCGATAACCATCGTGTCCTCGATGATGCTCTCCGTGGTCGTCGCTCTCGTGCTCTCGCCGGCGCTCGCCGCCACCCTGCTGAAGCGGCCGGACAAGGACCGGGCGGAGAGCGGCAACCGCGTCGCCCGCTTTGCCCACAAATATGGCGAGAAGTTCAACAACTGGTTCAACCGCACGGCGGATCGCTATCGCAGCGGCGTGGACAAGGTGATCCACCGGCCGTGGCTGGCGATGCTCGTCTATCTCGGCATCACCGCCCTGCTGGTGGTGGTGTTCGTGCGCCTGCCGACCAGCTTCCTGCCGGTGGAGGATCAGGGCCGCGGTCAGCTGCAATTCACCCTGCCGCCGGGCGCCACGCAGGAGCGGACGCTGAACGCCGCCAAGGCGATCGAGACCTACTTCCGCCAGTCCGAGCCGAAGAACACCTCCGTCATGTACATGATCGTCGGCGGCGGCCCTGGCGGATCGGGCCAGAATGCCGGGCGCGGCTTCATCGCCTTCGCGCCGTGGGACGAGCGCAAGGGCAAGGAGAACAACGCCGACGCGATCAACCAGCGCGCGACCAAGGCGCTCTCGGCGCAACTGCGCGACGTGGAATTCTACTCCACCAGCCCGCCCGCCGTGCGCGGCCTTGGCCAGTCGAGCGGCTTCACCCTGGAGCTGCTGAACACCGGCGGACTCGATCGCCAGACGTTCAAGCAGCGCGAGCAGCAGCTGCTGGCCGCGGCGCGCAACGATCCGGCCCTATCCAACGTGCGCCTGAACGGGCTGGAGGACGTGCCGACCTTGCAGGTGGTGATCGATCAGGAGAAGGTCGGCGCCCTCGGCCTTACCCAGAGCCAGGTCGATTCCACTCTCTCGGCCGCGTGGGGCGGCACCTACGTCAACGACTTCGTCGATCGCGGGCGGGTGAAGCGCGTCTACGTGCAGGGCGATGCGCCCTATCGCGCGCGGCCGGAGGATCTGGCCAACTGGTTCGTGCGCACCGCCACCGGCACGATGGCGCCCTTCTCCGCCTTCTCCCGCACCAGCTGGGGCCAGGCGCCTACCACCCTCGCCCGCTTCAACGGCCAGTCCGCCTTCGAGATCAACGGCCAGCCGGCGGCCGGCTACAGTTCCGGCGACGCGATGGAGCGCATCGCCGAGCTCGCCACCGAGCAGCCGGGCGTGTCCGTCGCGTGGAGCGGTCTCTCCTATCAGGAACGGCTCTCCGGCGGGCAGACGCCCATCCTGTACGGTCTGTCGCTGCTCGTCATCTTCCTGTGCCTGGCGGCCTTGTACGAGAGCTGGTCGATCCCCTTCTCGGTCATGATGGTCATCCCGCTCGGCCTGGTCGGCGCCGCGATCGCGGTGGCGCTGCGCGGGCTGGAGAACGACGTCTACTTCCAGGTCGGCCTGCTCACCACGATGGGCCTGTCCGCCAAGAACGCGATCCTGATCGTCGAGTTCGCCGAACAGGCGGAGAAGCGCGGCGCCAGCCCGGCGGAGGCGGCGCTGGAGGCGGCACGGCTGCGGCTGCGGCCGATCATCATGACGAGCCTGGCCTTCATCTTCGGCGTGCTGCCGCTGGCGATCTCGACCGGCGCGGGCGCCCTCAGCCGCGTCGCCATCGGCACCGCCGTGATCGGCGGCATGCTGACGGCGACGGCGCTGGCGATCTTCTTCATCCCGCTGTTCTTCGTCCTCGTCCGCCGCTGGTTCGGCCACGCCGGCGAGCGGAAGGACGAAGACAAGGCGGAGGGCGAGAGAGCAGAGAACGAGAAGCGCGACGGCCCGCCGGGCGCCGCGCCGCAGGAGCAGCCGGCATGATCCGGCGCCTCGCCGCCATCGCCAGCCTCGCGGCGCTCGCCGCGTGCAGCCTGGAGCCCAAATATCTCCGCCCGGAACCGCCGGTGCCGCCGAGCTGGCCCGTCGGCGACGCCTATCTGCGTCAGACCGAGGCGACGCTGCCGGCGATCAGCTACCGCGACATCTTCCGCGATCCACGCCTGCAGAGCGTGATCGCCCGCGCGCTGGCGAACAACCAGGACGTGGCGATCGCGGTGGCGAACATCGCCTCGGCGCGCGCGCTCTACCGCGTCCAGCGCGCCGCCCTGCTGCCCTCGCTCGATGGCAATGCCCGCGTCTCAGTGAGCGACGGCGGCGGCAACGGCACGTCCACCACCGGCACCACCGTCGGGACCGGAACGGGTACGGGCACGGGCACGGGCACCGGAACGGGAACAGGCACCGATACGGGCACCGGCGGCACCGGCACGGGCGGCACCGTCGTCACCACCGGCGGCGGCGGCACCCGCACCGTCTACACCGCCAATGTCGGCGCCGCGTTCGAGCTCGATCTGTTCGGCCGCATCCGCAACCTCAGCAAAGCCGCGCTCCAGGAATATCTCGCCACCGAGGCCGCTGCCCGCGCCGCCAGGCTCACCCTCGTTGCCGATACCGCCAGCGCCTGGCTGACGCTCGCCACCGATCGCAGCCTGCTCGCCATCGCCGCCGATACCGAGAAGAGCGCCCAGCGCAGCGTCGATCTCACCCGCGCGCGGCTATCGGGCGGGGTCGCCCCGCGCACCGATCTGCGCCAGGCGGAGACCGTGCTGGCGCAGGCCCGTTCGGATCGCGCGGACCTGACGACGATCGTCGCGCAGGACCGCAATGCGCTCGATCTGCTGATGGGCGTGGCCGTGACGGATGCTGAGCTGCCCGCCTCGATCGAGAGCGTCGACCAGAGCCTAAGCGAGCTGCCCGCGGGGCTCGACTCGCGCATCCTGCTGCGTCGGCCGGATGTGGTGCAGGCCGAATATACGCTGCGCGCCGCCAATGCCCGTATCGGCGCCGCGCGCGCCGCCTTCTTCCCCACGATCGGCCTCACCGCCGTCGCCGGCTTCGCCAGCACCGCTTTGTCGTCGCTGTTCACCGGCGGCGCCTTCACCTGGTCCGCCACACCCACCGCCAGCGTGCCGATCTTCGACGGCGGCGCCAATCGCGGCAACCTCGCCTACGCCAATGCCCAGCGCGACGTGGCCGTCGCCACCTATCGCCAGACGATCCAGACGGCGTTCCGCGAGGTGGCGGACGCGCTCGCCCGGCGCGGCACGGTGGATCGGCAGTTCGCCGCCCAGCGCCTGCTCGCCGAGGCGGCGCAGGACAGCTACACGCTGGCCGACGCGCGCTACCGCGAGGGCATAGACAGCTTCCTCGTCAGCCTGGATGCGCAGCGCACGCTCTACACCGCGCGTCGCTCGCTCGCCTCCACCCGGCTGGTCCGCGCCGACAATCTCGTCGAGCTCTACCGCACGCTCGGCGGCGACATGCTGGCGGACGCCCCGGCCGGATAGTCGTTCGTCACGGCCGCGACGGCCCGGTCCAGCGCCGGATCCGCACCGCGCCGCAACTGCGCCAGCGTGGGGACGACGACGATGCCGGGCAGATAGCCCGCCCCTTCCAGCCGCGCGCCGCCCGGCGTGCGGATGTCGTGCTCCGCCACCGTCAGCCGGCCCCCGTCCGGCAGGCGATAGGTCGCGCCCGCCGTCAGCGCGCCCGCCGTGCGCTCGCCCACCGTCGTCGCGCGGCCGCTCTCGCCCAGGAATGCGGCAAGCGCCTCGCCGGCGCTGGCGGTGCGCGGGCCGACCAGGATCGCCAGCGGCCCCAGCCACGCGCGCGCGCCCGCGCCCGCCGTCGTCTCGTCGCGGGTGCGGCGGGCGGTCAGCCGCAGCACCACGCTGCGCCGGTCCACGAACAGGCCGGCGACGCGATCCAGCACGTCCGCCTCGCCCCCCTCATTCTCGCGCAGATCGAGGATCACGGCGCGCGGGCGGGGAGCCCCGGCAAGCTCGCGCGCGATCCAGCGATCGTCGCCGCCGACGAACTGGTCGAACGCCAGCAGCAGCACGCCGCCCTCCAGCCGCCGCGTCCGCCGGCTCGGTTCGGGCGGCAGCGGTGCGCCGCGCAACGTCATCGCGTGGGTGGCGCCGCCTTCGTCCTGCAGCACCAGCGCGGCCCCGTCGCCTTCGCCGAAATGGTCGTCCACGTCCACCGGCCGGCCGTTCACAGACACCAGCTTCCAGCCGATCTGCATGCCGGCCGCCGCCGCCGGGCCGCCGGCCTGCACCTGCCTTATCCACCAGGCGCCGTTCGCCTGATAGGCATCGAAGCCGAAGCCGCTCTCCCCATCGCCCCGCGCGCGCTCGCGATCGTAGCCGGCGCGCTCGGGGCTGAGCGCGTAGACGTGGCTGTCGCCGAGCCGTTCGAGCAGCGCGTTGATCGCGGCGTAGAGCGCGCGCGGGCTCTCCGCGTCGCGCGCTTGGGGGCGCAGACGCGCACGCTCCGCCGGCCAGTCCAGCCCGCGCATGCTCCTGTCCCAGTAGCGCCGGCCGACGAGCGACCAGGCTTTGTCATAGACGCGCAAGTTGCGTGCTTGCTGCGCGGCGGACGGGGCCGCGACGGCCGGCGCGGCAGACAGGGCGAGCGCCAGCAGCAGCAGGCGGCACGTCATCCGGCGAAGTCGCAGCGCAGGGTCATCGTCAGCGTAAGGGGCGAGAAGGCGATTTCGCCGCACCTGTCCAGTCGGTCTCGCCCGATCACGATCGCCGGCCAGTCGATCTGGCGGGGAACCCGGCGCCGGACGACGATATCGTCGGTGCCGCCAGCCTCCTGCGGCAGCTGGCGTCGCCCGCCGAAATCCGCCGTGCGCACCAGCAGCCAATCGAAGCGGAAGCCGGCGAGCACGGGGGGACGATCGAAGGCGATCGGCCGGGCCGGACGCGCAATGCCGAACATCACCGGCACCGCCTGCGTGCCGCCGGCGAACCGCCCGCCATGCGCCGCCGCCAGGATCGCCCCCGCCGATGCCGTCGCAAGTGTCTCGTTACGCACCAGGGAGAGTTTCACCCGCACCGCCTCGCGGCCGACGCGCTGGCGCGCCTGCAGCCCGAAATCCCCGTCGCGCTCCATAGCGAAGCTCAGCGCGGGGCGTGCCGGATCGGCGGCCCGCACCAGGCGGACCAGCGCGTAGGGCAGCAGCGCCGGGCTTATCGCGCCGTCCACGCCGGCGCAGCAATCGCCATGGGTGGAAAGCGTCGCCATCATCGTGCGGTCGTTCAGCACGAAGGTCGCCGTCGCCACGCGGCTCGGCACCGCGATCCGGCCGACATCATCGGTGGAGCCGCGCTCGAACGGCAGACCCAGCCGGTCGGCGGCCGCGGCGTTCAGCTCAATCGCGTCGCGCTGGTCGAAGTCCACGCGCAGCCGCAGCGGCACCGATCCGATCATGATCGAGATGACCGGCGCGTCCATGTCCAGCGTCAGCGTGCCGGTCGGCGGCGGCGGTGCGCGCGAGAGAGTAGGCGCCGCCACCGTCGCGGCGGCGATGGCGAGTAGCGCCCGCCCGCCGCGACGCCGCACGGTCTCTACCGGTAGCGGCGCCGGTTATAGTAGCGGCCGCGATACTTGCGATCGTGCCGATAGGAACGGTGGTGGCCCTTGTCGATCGTGTTGACGATCGCGCCGCCCGCGCCGCCGATCAGCGCGCCCTCGCCTACCGACAGGCCGGGGATCAGCGCACCGGCGACCGCGCCGCCGGCCGCACCGATGCCGGCGCCGCGCAGGATATGCCCCGCGCTCTGCGCCGATGCGGGCGCCGCCGCCACGCCGAGCGAGAGAAGCGCCGCGCTGCCGAACGCCATCAGCCTGTTCATCGTCAATCTCCCTGATACGCAATGATCGGCCGGCCAACGCGGCGTTTCGCATTGCGGTTCCGGGGCGTCAGCCGTGGGCGATGCGCGCCCGCTGATCGTCGAGAATCGTTGCCAGCGTCTCCTCGATCGCGTGGCGCGGCGCCCAGCCCGCCGCGGCGCGGAACGCGGCCGCGTCGATCGCGGCCAGCGGCACCTCGCTCGGCCGCACCCGCGCGGGATCGGTGACGACGGTGGTCGGCACGCGGCTCATGCCGCGCAGGGTGGCGAGGATCGTCGCGATCCGCACCGTGCGGCCGGAGGCGACGTTGAAGACATTGCGCGGCGGCAGCGTATCGGCGCGGGTCAGCAGGCCGATATAGCCGGCGATCACGTCGCGCACGTCCATGAAGTCGCGCTCGGCATCCAGGTTGCCGACGGCGATCTCGGCCGGGCCGCCCTGCTCGATCCGGGCGATCTGCGCGGCGAACGCCGGGATGACGAAGCGCTCGTCCTGTCCCGGCCCGCTGTGGTTGGAGGGCCGCACCACGATCAGCCGGGCGGTTCGCGGCAGCACGTCGGCCAGCATCCACTCGGCCGCCGCCTTCGATCGCGAGTAGGAGGATTGCGGCCACATCGCCGTATCCTCGCGCGCCACGCCGGCGTTGAAGCTGAGGCCGTACACCTCCACGCTGCTGACGAAGAACAGGGTGCAGGCCGGCGCATGCTCGGCCAGCGCCGTCGCCAGGGTCAGGCTGCCGCCCACGTTGATCGCCCAGGTGCCGGCGGCGGCGTTCAGCGACTGGCCGACCGACGCCTGCGCGGCGAGATGGACGACGAGGTCCGGCCGCACCGCCCGCACCGCCGCCGCGACGCTGGCCGGATCGGTGAGGTCGAAGGCGATCTCCTCGCGCGTGGCCCGCTCCCCGGCCCGGCCTTGCTCTCCGGCACCGCGCGCGCCGGGCTCGCGGGTCGCCAGCACCATGCGCGCGCCCGGCGCCAGCCGCGCGGCCAGCGCCGGCACCAGATGGCGGCCGACGAAGCCGTCGGCGCCGGTGACGAGAATCCGCACGAAGGGCAGCGGCGTGCCGGCATCCTCGGCCATGTCAGGGCTGGATGTCAGGCTGCGGTTCGGTGACGGCGGCGGGTTGGGAGAGGCGGGCGAGATCGGCCTCGACCATCTCGACGATCATCCGCTCGAGCGAGGTCTCGGCCGCCCAGCCGAGCGCCGCCTTCGCCTTGGTGGCGTCGCCCAGCAGCACGTCCACCTCGGACGGGCGGAAGAGATCGGGGTCGATCACCAGATGGTCGTCCATCGCCAAGCCGACATGCTCGAACGCGATCCGGCACATGTCGCGCACCGTCGTCGTCACGCCCGTCGCCACCACATAGTCGTCCGGCGTCTCCTGCTGCAGCATCAGCCACATCGCCTTCACATAGTCGCGCGCATGGCCCCAGTCGCGCTTGGCGTCGATGTTGCCCAGGCGCAGCTCCGTCGCCAGCCCCAGCTTGATCCGCGCCACCCCGTCCGTCACCTTGCGCGTCACGAACTCCACGCCGCGCAGCGGGCTCTCATGGTTGAACAGGATGCCCGACGACGCGTGCATGCCGAAGCTCTCGCGATAGTTCACCGTGATCCAGTGGCCGTAGAGCTTGGCCACCGCATAGGGCGAGCGCGGGTAGAAGGGCGTCGTCTCCGACTGTTCCGGCTGCTGGATCAGCCCGTACATCTCCGACGAGGACGCCTGGTAGAAGCGCGTGTCCGGCTTGATCAGCCTGAGCGCCTCCAGCACGTTCGTCACGCCCACCGCGGTGATGTTCGCCGTCAGCACCGGCTGCCGCCACGATGTCGCGACAAAGCTCTGCGCCGCCAGATTGTAGAACTCGTCCGGCCTAACCTCGCTCACCACCCGCACCAGCGACGACAGGTCCGACAGGTTGGCGTCGTGCAGTTTCAGCCGGTCCGCTATCCCCAGCCACCGCAGCCGGTGATCCGCCACGCCCAGATGCGACGAGCGACGGATGATCCCGTGGACCTCATACCCTTTCCGCAGCAGAAGCTGCGCCAGATACGCGCCGTCCTGACCCGTCACACCCGTGATCAACGCACGCTTCGTCATCCGTCTTCCCGTACACCGTGGCAGCGATGGGCCGTCGGCTAGCCCAAACCCTGCCAAATGCAACCGATATCGAAACCGATCCGGCGCGCCGCCTCAGCCGGCCAGGGCGGTGAACAAATCGTCCCACTGGCGCGAGACGTGCGCCTGGCCGAACAGCGCCACGGCCCGCGCCCGGCCCAGGCGGCTCGTCTCGTCGGCGAAATCGCGGTCCTCCAGCAGCCGGACGATCGCATCGCGCGCTTCCGCCACGTTGGTCGCGACGATGCCGGCGCCGTCCGCCAGCAGTTCCGGCACCTCGTAATAGGCGCCGCGCGGCGCGAAATCGCAGGCGATCACCGGCATCCCGGTCATCAGCGCCTCCATGAAGTTGAGCGTGTACGGCACCTCGCGGCCCGAGCAGTAGAGATAGCCGCGGCACGCATCATAATGGATCTTCTGCTGCTCCGGCGTCAGCAGGCCGACCGCCCCGTCCATCCCCTCGTTGCCGACGCCGCCGAGCATGGTGGGCAGCCCGGCGACGATCTGCCCATAGGCCTCGGCCTCGGCCGGATAGCGCTGGCGGAACAGGTTGGCGAAGGTCAGCACATGGTCCGAATGGCCGAGCCATGGGCCGTAATCGTCCTCGTGCTTGGCGAAGCGGATCAGCGCCGTCTCGCCGCAATAGCCCGGCGCCCGGCGCTCGACCGGGGAGTAGCGGACGATGTTCAGCCCCTGCCCCATCAGCCGCGACGCCGTCTCCTCCAGCCCCTCGATATTCTGGCCGATCGTGCGCCACACGACCGGACGGACGGAGAGCGCCGGCCAGTGCCGCAGGATCATTTCGAGATCGTGCATCACCACGACGATGTCGAACAGTTCGACGAAGGCGGCCGGCACGATCGTCTCGGCGGCGTAGGGCGCGCCGTAGCGGAAGCGGCCGCCGAGCGCGTGGAAACGATCGAGCAGCGCATGCTCGCCTTCGTTGAACGGAATGGGATCGCGGAACGGTTCGACCGCCTGGAAGCCGAAGTTCACGCCCAGCGGGAAGACATCGTGGCCGAGCCGCTTGAACATGCGGATCTCGTCATCCTCGAGCACGGAGTGGACGGAAACGTAGAGGATCTTCATGTTCCAGCCCCTGCTGAAGCGGCGATGCGACGCGGCCCCGCCGCCGCCGACCCGCGGACGGCGCGCGCACGCCTCTGATGGTGGATGGCGCGAAGGAGGATCAGGCCCGGCCCACCCCCGAGCGGCCGGGGCGGCGCGGCGCGGCGACCGTCCGCCGCCATCCGTGCCCGCTCGTGCCGCTTCCGCTCGGTATCGTGTCCATCCTCATCCCGGGCCGACTGCTACAGCTTCCCCGCCGGATTTCAACCGCGCAGGCCGACATGGCGGGCAGCCGCCCGAGTTGCCCGCCGCGCGCTATCGTGTATGTCTGTCGCCGGCTGCGCGGCGCTTGGGCTTCTGGAGCAGGAATGTCGTTTCTTTTCAAGCGCAAGAGGACGTTCCGCAAGCTCGGCAACGCGCATCGGGACAAGGGCGGGTGGCAGGAGGCGGCCGCCGCCTACCGCCGTCACCTGGACGACGAGCCGGACGACGTGGCGATCTGGGTGCAGCTGGGCCACATGGAGAAGGAGAGCGGCCGCATCGCCGAGGCGGAGGCGGCCTATACGCAGGCGTCCGTCCTGGCGCCGACCGATCCCGATCCGCTGCTGCACCTGTCCCACATGCTGAAATCGCATGCGCGGGCCGAGGACGCCTTCGACGCCTTTCTGCGCCTGTTCCGCATCGCGCCGGAGGAGGAGACGCGCGAGGAGCTGCAACGGCTGATGCCGCGCCGCCGGGTGGGTGCCACCGTCACCGCCCGGCCCGGCGCGATCCTGTTCGCGATGCAGGACTTCTTCAATTCCTTCGCCGGGAACAGCACCTTCACCGGCATCCAGCGCGTGCAGGTGGGGGTCGCCCTCGCGGCGATGGCGGATCCGGCGGTGGATGCCCACTTCATCGTCAACGGCGCGGACGAGAATGATCGCGCCACCTTCCTGCGGCTGGACGAGACCGCGCTGCGCGACATCTTCGCCTATGTCGGCGGCGAGACCGTCAACCATGCGGTGCTGCTGCAACTGCTGCGGGTGGCGGAACTCGGCGCCGCGCCGATCTCCTTCGGGGCCGGCACCACGATCGTGATCCTCGGCTCGTTCTGGGGCCTGGGCGAGGGCGTCGCCCGCTACCTCGATGCCAAGCGGGACGGCGCCCGGCTGGTCGCCTACGTCCACGACGTGATCCCCGCCTCCCACCCCGAATATTGCGACGCCAACCTCAGCAACGCCTTCTGGCGCGCGCTGGCCGAGCTGCTCCACGTCGTCGACTTCATGATGACGAACTCGGACTTCACGCAGGCCGAACTCAGGCGCTTCATCGCCGAGCAGGGCGGCACCCCCGTGCCGATGCAGACGGTGCCGCTCGCCCACTCGCTGGAGGGGGCGAAGGCCGCCGGCGGCGCGTGGCCGGCCTCGCTGGCCGGCCTGCGGAACGAGCGGTACGTCGCCTACGTCTCGACCGTGGAGGGCCGCAAGAACCACATCTACGTCGTGCGCGCGTGGCAGCGCATGATCGAGAACGGGGTGCGCGTGCCCGATCTGGTGTTCGTCGGCCGCGTGGGCTGGAAGACGGACGATCTGACCGCGCTGCTGCGGCAGACGGACAATCTCGGCGGACGCGTCCACATCGTCCACGGCCTCTCCGATGCGGAGCTGAACGCGGTCTACGCCAAGGCGATGTTCACCGTGTTCACCAGCCTCGTCGAGGGCTGGGGCCTGCCGGTGGGCGAGAGCCTGGTGCACGGCGTGCCTTGCGTCGCCGCCAACGTCGCCTCGATCCCGGAGGTGGGCGGCGCCTTCGTCGACTATGTCGATCCGACCGACCTGGAAGACGGCGTGCGCGTGCTGACGCGGATGATCGCGGACGATCGCTACCGCACCGAGCGGCGGCGTGCGATCCGCGAGGGGTTCGTCCCGCGCAGCTGGCGCGACGTGGGCGACGATCTGCTCGCCAAGCTGCGCGCGATGATCGCGGCCCATCCCCAGGTCACGCCGGTCACGCCGGTGGCGTTCGACGACGGCCGCGTCTTCCGTCCTGGCGGCGTGATGGGTCGGCCGAGGCCGGTCGCCGGCTATTTCGCCAGCCCGCTGGGTCTCGCCATGGCGACCAGCTTCTACGAGGCGGAGCCCGGCGGCGCGTGGCTGCGCGGCGGATCGGGCGAGCTGACCTTCGGCACCTCCGTGCCGCCCGGCGAGGACATCGTCGTGCTGCTGGCGATCAAGACGGCGCCGTGGGCGCTGGGCCGCGACATCTCGATCGACCTGCCCGGATCCGGCACCGGGCCGGCGCGCTGGGCGCGGCTGAAATCCGCGCGGACGCTGCTCCGCATCCAGGGGCCGGTGGCGGCGGACGGCACCTGCACGCTGATGCTGCGCACCGACTTCGAACCCGAACCCATCCCCGGCGACACCCGCCGTTTCGCCGTCGCGCTCGAATCGCTCGGCTACGCGCCGGCCGGCCGGCCGGACGCGCGGACCGAGCTGCGCGAGACGTTCCTCTTCACCTGATAGGCTCTCCGATGGACCGCACGATCGATTTCGTCTCGACGAACGAGGGCGCCGGCGCACGCGCCGACCCGGAGGCCGCGATCCGCAAGCTGGACGGCGCGGACATCATCCTCTTCTCGGTGCAGGATCTGTTCGGCTACCTGAAGGCCCATGCCACGATGTCGGGCATCCAGCGGGTGCAGGCCGGCATCGCGCTCTACGCGATCGAGCATGAGGACGAGCGCGTCGGCTTCATCCTGAACGATCTCAGCGACAAGTATCGCGACGGCGAGTTCCTGCTGATCGACAATGCCGCCTTTCGCGAGGTGATCGCCTACGCCTCGGGCGAGCGGGTGGATCACGAGCATCTGCGCGGCATGCTGGCGCGCTGCGAGGCGGAGGCGCACGTCATCCGGCCCCGCCCGGCCAACACCATCATCCTGCTGGGCGCCTTCTGGGGCCATGGCAACACGATGGACCGCTACGTCACCGCCAAGCGCGACGGCGTGAAGCTGGGCGCCTACGTCTACGACATCATCCCCGTGACCCATCCCGAATATTGCGACGCGGATCTGGTTCGCGATTTCTCCATGTCGGTCGGCGAGATGGGGCTGGTCGTCGATTTCGTGTTCACCATCTCGGACTATACGCGCGAGACGCTGGCCAGGCTGTTCCGCGAAAATGGCGGGCGCGACATCCCGATGCGCACCGTGCCGCTGGCCCATTCGCTGACGGTGCCGGACATCAGCGTGGAGAGCTGGCCGGCGGCGCTGCGCAAGATCAAGGGCCGCCCCTACGTGGCCTATGTCTCCACGGTGGAGGGGCGCAAGAACCACCTCTACGTCGTCAACGCCTGGCGGCAGATGATCGATCAGGGCGTGGACGTGCCGGATCTGGTGTTCGTCGGCCGCCGCGGCTGGCGGATCAGCGGCCTGATGGACCTGCTGGACGGCACCAACTATCTCGATGGACGCGTCCACATCGTCCACGATCTCTCGGATTCAGAACTCAACAGCATCTACGCCAATTGCCGCTTCACCGTGTTCACCAGCTTCGTCGAGGGCTGGGGCCTGCCGGTGGGCGAGAGCCTGATCCACCATGTGCCGTGCGCCGCTTCGCGCACCTCGTCGCTCCCGGAGGTCGGCGGCGTGTTCGTCGACTATCTCGATCCGCTGAACCTGCGCCAGGGCGTGGTGGTGCTGCGCAAGCTGATCGAGGATCACGACTATCGCGAGGCGCGCCGCCAGCAGATCCGCGAGCATTTCGTGCCGCGCAGCTGGGACGATGTCGGCCGCGACTTCATCGAGAAGGTGCGCGAGGAGATCGCGACCGGCTATCCGGCGCGCACCATCCATCCGCCGCTGCCGCAGGGCGTGAAGTTCACCCTCGGCGATCTCGTCAGCCGGCCGATCCTGATGCACGATTATGTGCCCAGCCCGATGCGGCTGGCGCTGGTCGGCTCCTTCTACCATCTCGAACGCTTCGGCGCGTGGATGCGCGGCAATGTCGGCGAGTTCACCTTCCAGACCGATCTGCCGGCCGGCGAGGAGGTGGTGGTCTATGCCGAACTGGAAGTGCGCGACAAGGCGACCGGCCGCGACATCTCGATCACCGTGGCCGACGCCGGTGGAGAGGCCCCGCCGCGCTGGCAGACGATCGCCGATACCGGCCAGCGGCTCTACCGCACGCGCGGGAAGGTGGGCGAAGGCGGGCTCTGCACGATCGTGCTGGAGGTGAGCGGCACGCTGAACGCGGTCGAGTTCGACTCGCGCCTGTTCGCGATCGGCCTCGCCGCGATCGGCTATGCGCGGGCCACCGACTCGGCGCTGCGCGAGGACCTGGTCGAGCGCTTCACCTTCCAGGACATGAGCCGCGGCGGCCGCGGCCGGTAGCTGCGGCGGCCCCGGCTCTATCCGGCGGGCACCGCGTCGGCGGGCAGCCGGTCCACGGGCGGCGCCTCGCCGGCCATCGCGCGATCGAACTGCGCCTTGTCGAACCGCCCTTCCCAGCGCGCGACGACCACGGTCGCGACGGCATTGCCGATGAAGTTGGTGAGGCTGCGGCACTCGCTCATGAAGCGATCGACGCCCAGGATCAGCGCCATGCCCGCCACCGGCACGCTCGGCACGATCGAGAGGGTGGCGGCCAGCGTGATGAACCCCGCGCCGGTGACGCCCGCCGCGCCCTTGGACGAGAGCATCGCCACGCCGAGCAGCAGCAGCTGCTGGCCGAGCGTGAGATCGACGTTGCACGCCTGCGCGATGAACAAGGCCGCCAGGGTCATGTAGATGTTCGTGCCGTCCAGATTGAAGCTGTAGCCGGTGGGCACGACCAGGCCGACGATCGACTTGGGGCAGCCGGCGCGCTCCATCTTCTCGATCAGGCTCGGCAGCGCGCTCTCCGACGAGGAGGTGCCGAGCACCAGCAGCAGCTCCGCCTTCAGGTAGCCGATCAGCCGCAGGATCGAGAACCCCGCCAGCCACCCGACCGCGCCCAGCACCACCAGCACGAACAGCAGCGAGGTGAGATAGAAGGTCGCGACCAGCCCGGCGAGGTTGGCGAGCGTATCGACGCCGTACGCCCCGATGGTGAAGGCCATCGCGCCGAAAGCGCCGATCGGCGCCGCCTTCATCAGGATCGCGACCACCTTGAACAAGGCGAGCGACAGATCCTCCAGCGCCGCCAGCAGGCGTGTGCCGCGATCGCCGATCATCGCCAGGCCGACGCCGAACAGGATCGCGACGAACAGCGTTTGCAGGATATTGCCCTCCGTCAGCGCGGAGAGGAACGTGTCCGGGATGATCCCGGTGAGGAAGCCCACGACCGTCGTCTCGTGCGCCTTGGCGGCGAAGCCGCTGACCTTCGAGGCGTCGAACCGCGCGGGATCGATGTTCAGCCCGGCGCCCGGCCGCACCACATTGGCCACGATCAGGCCCACCACCAGCGCCACAGTGGAGAAGGTGAGGAAGTAGGCGAACGCCTTGGCCGCGACCCGGCCGACCGAGCCGAGATCGCGCATGCCGGCAATGCCGGTGACGATGGTGAGGAAGATCACCGGCGCGATGACCATCTTCACCAGCTTGATGAAGGCATCGCCGATCGGCTTCATCGCCTGGCCGGTGGCCGGCGCGAAATGGCCGAGCATCACCCCGGCGACGATCGCGGCGAGCACCTGCAGATAGAGGTGCGCGTACCAACGGCGGCGGACCGGCGGCACGGCGGGGTCGGCGGATCGGGCGATGATCGTCATGGCTGGCATCGCCATGCACCGCACGGCCGGGCCGGCGCAAGGCACGCTTCTGCGGCCGCCCCGCCGCCGCGACGCAGGGGCCTCAGAACTTGCCGGAGAGCGAGACGCCGATGATGCGCGGCTCGTTGTAGACGGCGGCGAGGTAATTCTCGATCACGCCCTTCAGGTTCTTTTCCTTGGTGATGTTGCGGGCGAACACCGCCACCTCATAGGCGCCGTTGCCGCCCTCGAAGCCGACGCGCACGCCGCCCTCGAAATTGTCCTTCGAGTAGAATTCCCGCGTCCGGTAGAGCACGAAGTTGGTGTAGCCCTGCACGTTCCAGTCGGTCGAGACGAACGCCTTGCCGGCGCTGCCGATCGGCACGTCGTAGCGCACGGCGAAGTTGAGGTTGTATTCCGGCGCGTTCGGCAGCGGGTTGCCGTTGATGTTGGCGAAGGTGTTCGTGCCCACCCGGATCGTCGAATCCTGCACGGTGCAGACGACGATGTTGTTCAGCTGGCACACCTGCGCGAAGACGTTCGGATCCTTGATCTCGGTGTGCAGCAGGCTGACGCCGGCCGAGATTGCGAGGTTGGGGATCGGGCGGAACTCGGCATCCGCCTCCATGCCGTAGCCGTCGGCCTTGTCGGCGTTGAACAGCACGCCGTTGCCGTTCACGTCGTTGCCGTTCAGCTGGATGTCCTTGACGCGGTAGAAGAAGCCGGTGGCGTTCAGGCGCAGCTTGTTGTCGAACAGCCGGCTCTTGAAGCCTGCCTCGTAGGAGGTGTTCGTCTCGGAATCGGCGGTCGTGAAGTCGGCGTTGAACACGGCCGAGCGGCCCTGGATGGTGGGGCCGCGGAAGCCGCGCGCCACGCGGGCGTAGACGCTCAGCTCCGGCGCCACCTCGTACAGGGCGGAGACGTCCCAGCTCGGCTTGGTGTCGGAGAGGGTCACGTCGCGCCGGCCGCGATAGGTGGAGACGTTGGCGACGGTGTTGGCCGTCTTCAGCAGGATCGTGCGCTTGCTGTCCTTCGTCTGGCGCACGCCGCCGGTGATCGTCAGGTCGCCGACGTGGTAGCTCGCCTGGCCGAAGAAGGCGTAGCTGTAGTTGCGGTTGCGCAGCCGCACCCAGTTGTTCGGGTTGCGCGCCGCCGTCGTCAGGAAGAAGGCGCGCTGGTAGAAATCGGTGATGTCCCGGCTGTCGAAATAATAGGCGCCGACCTGCCACTTGAAGGCGGTGTCGCCGGTGCTCGCCAGCCGCAGCTCCTGCGTCCACTGGTCCAGGTCGCGGATCTGGCCCTGGCTCTGGCCGAAGCCGTTGGGCACGCCGCCGACCGGATAGTCGGCCGCGGCACCGCCGTCCGTATCGCCGCGGCTGAAGCCGTGGGTCGTCTCGTAGGCGGTGATGGAGGTGAAGGCGGCGGGGCCGAAGTCCATCGCCATCTTCACCGATGCGCCGTAGGTCTTGTAGGCCTGCGGATTGTTCTGCGCCTCGTCGTAGCGGACGACGGTGCGCGGCGCGATCGGATCGTTCGATCCCTTCACCAGCCCCTGGCGCAGGAACAGGGTGGAGGTGCCGTCATAGTCGCGGGCGTGGCCGGAGGCGAGGATGGAGAAGGTGTCGGTCGGCGTGAACAGCAGCTGCAGCCGCGCATCCTTTTCCTCGAAGCCGCCGAGTGCGTTCTTGCGCGGCGTCACCGTGCCGTCCGCGCTCGTGCCGTTGAAGGCGTTGTCGACATAATCGTCGCGCCGCTGGTAGAGGCCGGAGAGGCGGAAGGAGAGCTTGTCCTGCACCAGCGGGCCGCCGACGCCGGCGTCCACCGTCACCGTATTGTAGCTGCCGTAGGTGGCGGTGGCGCGGCCGGTAAACTCCTGCGTCGGGCGCAGCGTATCGAACTTGATGATGCCGGCGGTGGTGTTGCGCCCGAACAGCGAGCCCTGCGGCCCGCGCAGCACCTCGATCTGGCCGACGTCGAACACCGGGTTCGATTTCAGCACGACATGCTCGAGCACCACGTCGTCCTGGATGATCGACACGGGCTGCGAGGCGCCGAGATAGAAGTCGATATTGCCCAGGCCGCGAATGTAGAAGCGCGGGAAGATGCGGCCGGTAGTCGTTTCCGCATACAGGCTGGGCACGCGACCGGAGAGGGCGAGCAGCGTATCGTCGCCGCCGCTGGTGAAGGCGCGCAGATCGCCGCCCTGCAGCACGCCGACCGAGACCGGCACGTTCTGGAGATTCTCCGACCGGCGCTCGGCGGTGACGACGATGTCCTGCAACTCGCCGCTGGCCGTGGCCGGCGGTACCGCATCCTGCGCGGCGGCGATCGCCGGCCAGAGGGACGCGCCCGCGCACAGGCCGGCGATGATGACACGCTTGCTGATCAGGAAGGACACTCGCTTAAACCCCCGGGAAGCTGGCCCGCATCGTGGTGATGCGGGATCGAACTGCTCCGGCCGGCTATGCGGCTTGCGCGATAAATTTGTGACAGCCTGTTGCCGGAATGGCGATCGATCGGCGCACCGTGTCCGACGGGCAACAGTCCGCCCCTCCCGCCGCTGGAACCCCGCGCTAGAAAGCGGCGCGGATCGCGTCCAGCAGGCCGGCCCACATCACCAGAGAAACCGGCAGGCCGATCACCACGGCGCGCAGGCCCGCCACGTCGTTCCTGCCCGTCTCACCGCCCAACCCGATCATCGCCTCACCCCAGATGCCCCGCCCGCATCTGCGCACGCGCGCGGCCGGCGACCAGTGAGACTTTGGTCGAAATGCATGACGCAGGGCGCAATCGGCGGGTCACGGGCGACGAGGCAGCGCGCCCGGCTGTCATGGAGCGCGGCCTGTCCTCCGGAACGAAGCGCCGCGAGAGGCGTCGGTACGCGGCCGCCCTGGGCTCAGGAAGCAACGGACCGTCGCGCAGCCGCCGCATAAGCGGCGGCCAGCACGAGGACGGAGCGGACGTGGCGCTCGGCCACGGCCATGATGTCGTCGCCATAGCCGCCGCCCAGGGTGCCGGCGAACGGCAGGCCGCGCCCGCCGGCGAGCCCGGCAACCAGCCGATCGCGCGCGTCCAGCCCCTCCGCGCTCAGCGCCAGCCGGCCGAGCCGGTCGCCGGCGAACGGATCCACCCCGCCCTGGTAGAGGATCAGCGACGGCGCGAAGCGATCGAGCAGCGGCACCAGCGTGGCTTCCAGCGCGGCGAGATAGGCGGCGTCGCCGGTGCCGTCGGCCAGCGGCACGTCCACCGTCGATGTAGCCTTGCGCGCCGGGAAGTTCCGCTCGGCGTGGATCGAGTAGGTCGCGATCGCCGGCCGGGCGGCGGTGAGGCGGGCGGTGCCGTCACCCTGGTGCACGTCGCAGTCGACGATCAGCACGCGCGCCGCCTGCGCCTCCTCCACCAGCCGCACGGCGGCGATGGCAAGATCGTTGAACACACAATAGCCCGCGCCGCTGTCCGCCAGCGCATGGTGGCTGCCGCCGGCGCTGTTCACCGCGAAACCGTGGCTCAGCGCCGCGCGCGCGGCGGCATAGGTGCCGCCCGGCACCCGCACCGCCCGTCGCGCGACAGAGGGCGTCACGGGGAAGCCGATGCGCCGCTCCTTCTCCTTGGGCACGCGCGCGTTCACCACCTCGGCGACATAGGCGGGGTCGTGGACCGCCTCGATCCAGCGGAGCGGCATCGGCGCCGGCTCGATCCACGCGATCCTTGCGCCCTCGGCGGCCAGAAGATCGCGGACGAGGCCGTTCTTGTTCCAGCGATAGCGGCTCTCGGGATTGTTCGCCGCGACATAGTCGGGATGGTGGACGACGCGGATGCGGTCGTCCGCAACGATGCTCATTCGCCCATGGCCTGATCGGGGGTCGGACGGGGGAGAGCGCCGCAGGCGGCTCGATCCCCCGTGCCGCGGTCGGGTCGTTGCCGGTTCGACCGGCGGCTCCCCTCGGATTCTGTCATGCGACTCGACAGCGGCCGGCAGGTCGTATCCGAAGCGCTGGCCAAAAAAAAGGGCCGGTCCCGAAGGACCAGCCCGAAAGTTTAGGAGAGGATGCCTGAAAGGCACGCTCTTTGTGCATCGCAGCACGAGATGTTGCAAGTGCGAAAAGAGCAATCGAGATTGCGTGAGCTGCATCTGGGCGCACTTCTAAGCCTGCTCATCCCACGTAGCGCGATTTCGCTCCCTCCGACTAACATGTGCCGCCGCGAGCGCGGCGGGATCATACCTCGTTTGCCCTGCGGTGCAGCAAAGCAACCGTACCGGACGATCCCGGGACGGATCGCCCGGTCCCGGCCTTATTCCTCTTCCTCGAAGCTGATGGCGACGTCCGCATTGGCGGACAGGCGCACCGTGTCGCCCTCGACCGACGCGACGAGGCCGCCCGAGATGAAGTGGTGATGGCCCTTGTGGCTACCCTCGCCGCTGTCCTTCTTCGTCAGCTTGATGCGATCGCCCTGCACATGATCGACCGTGCCGACATGCACGCCGTCCGCGCCGATCACCTCGGCATGCTCCTTGATCTGGGAAAGGTCAGCCATCGTCTCGTCTCCTGCTGGGTGGAGGCGAGATAACGATCGGAGGCGGCTTTGGTCCCGCCGGAGCGGGCCTTATTCCTCGCCCATGCGCAGCGCGGCGATGAAGGCCTCCTGCGGGATCTGCACGCTGCCATATTCGCGCATCCGCTTCTTGCCCTCCTTCTGCTTCTCCAGCAGCTTCTTCTTGCGGCTGGCATCGCCGCCATAGCATTTGGCCGTCACGTCCTTGCGCATGGCCGCGATCGTCTCGCGCGCGATCACCTTGCCGCCGATCGCCGCCTGCACGGGTATCTTGAACAGGTGGCGCGGGATCAGGTCCTTCAGCCGCTCGCACATGCCGCGCCCGCGCGTCTCGGCATTGGCGCGGTGGACGATCATGCTGAGCGCGTCCACCGGCTCGCCGTTCACCATGATCGACATCTTCACGAGATCGCCCTCGCGATAGCCGATCTGGTGATAGTCGAAGCTGGCATAGCCGCGGCTGATCGATTTCAGCCGGTCGTAGAAGTCGAACACCACCTCGTTCAGCGGCAGCTCGTAGACCACCTGCGCGCGGCCGCCGACATAAGTGAGGTTCTTCTGGATGCCGCGCCGGTCCTGGCACAGCTTCAGGATCGTGCCGAGATACTCGTCGGGCACGTAGATCGTCGCCTCGATCCACGGCTCCTCGATCGTCTCGATGCGGTTCGGGTCGGGCATGTCGGCCGGGTTGTGCAGCTCGATGACCTTGGCGTCCTCGGTCTTCGAGTGGCTCAGGTGCATGCGGTACACCACCGAAGGCGCCGTGGTGATGAGGTCGAGATCATATTCGCGGGTCAGCCGCTCTTGGATGATCTCCAGGTGCAGCAGCCCCAGAAAGCCGCAGCGGAAGCCGAAGCCGAGTGCCGCCGAGGATTCCGCCTCGAAGCTGAACGAGGCGTCGTTCAGGCGCAGCTTGTAGAGCGAATCGCGCAGTTTCTCGAAGTCGGCGGCATCCACCGGGAACAGGCCGCAGAACACCACCGGCTGCACTTCCTTGAAGCCGGGCAGCGGTTCCGCCGTGGGCTTCCTCGCATCGGTGATCGTGTCGCCGACCGCTGTCTGGCTCACCTCCTTGATCTGCGCGGTGATGAAGCCGATCTCGCCGGCGGCCAGTTCGGTCAGCTGCTCGATCTTGGGCCGCATGCAGCCCACGCGATCGACCAGGTGCAGCGTGCCGTGCTGCATGAACTTGATCTGCTGACCCTTGCGCAGCACCCCTTCGACAACGCGCACGAGGATGACGACGCCGAGATACGGGTCGTACCAGCTGTCCACCAGCATCGCCTTCAGCGGCGCCGCGCGATCGCCCCTCGGCGGCGGCACGCGGGTGACGATCGCCTCCAATACCTCGTCTATGCCGATGCCGGACTTGGCGGAGGCCAGCACCGCATCCTCGGCCGAGATGCCGATGATGTCCTCGATCTCGGCCTTCACCTTCTCCGGCTCGGCGGCGGGCAGGTCGATCTTGTTGATCACGGGCACGATCTCATGATCATGCTCGATGGACTGGTAGACGTTGGCCAGCGTCTGCGCCTCCACACCCTGCGCCGCGTCCACCACCAGCAGCGCGCCCTCGCACGCCGCCAGGCTGCGGCTCACCTCATAGGCGAAGTCGACATGGCCCGGCGTGTCCATCAGGCTCAGCTCGTAGACCAGGCCGTCCTTCGCGGTGTAGTTCAGGCGCACCGTCTGCGCCTTGATGGTGATGCCGCGCTCCTTCTCGATATCCATGTTGTCGAGCACCTGGGCGGACATCTCGCGATCGGTGAGGCCCCCGGTGCGCTGGATCAGCCGGTCGGCGAGGGTCGACTTGCCATGATCGATATGGGCAATAATCGAGAAATTGCGGATGCGGTCGAGCGGGGTGGACACGAGGATGGGTCTGCCGATGCGAAAGGAGCTTTGCGGCGGGCGATAGCATCGCGGAGGCGGGATGCCAAACCTGCCGCCGCATGCCGGCCCGCGCGCCGGCGGGTCGCACCCGCCCCGTCGTTCGACTTGCGCCTGACATGGTTTTGGCGAAGGATCGGCGGGGTGTGACAAAGGTCATAGCCGCGGAACGGGCGCCGCGGCTAGCGGGGGCAAGACGAGGCGCGCCACGCGCCGCCGAAACGGGGAGATCGGATCATGCGTTTGACTATACTCATGCTTGCGGCCGCGGCGGCCGCATCCGGCATCATCGCGCCGGCCGTCGCCGCGCCGAAGCTGGCGAAGGCTTCCAGCGGCCAGCAGCTGCAGGAGCAGACGGCCAACGATGTGCCGAAGTGCACGCGCAAGCTCGGCACCCTCTCGATCGCCGATGGCGACGATCCCAGCGGCTGGACGCAGTTCAGCCTCGCGCCGCCCTCCAAGCTGCTGAAGGTGCTGGTCGCCCGCTCCGGCTGCTTCAACCTCGTCGATCGCGGCACCGGCCTCAACGCCGCCCAGCGCGAGCGGGACATCGGCGGCAATCTCGGCCTCCAGCGCCGCTCCAACGTGGGCCAGGGCCAGATCAAGGCGGCGGACTATGTGCTCGTGGCGGAGGTGCAGGGCGCCAACAGCAACGTCAGCGGCTCGGCGGTGGGCGCCGGCATCGGCGGCCTGGTGGGCGGCCGCTTCGGCGGCCTGCTCGGCGGCATCAAGTCGAAGAAGCTGGAGGCGAACACCGTTCTCTCGCTCACCAACGTGCGCACCACCGAGACGATCGCCACCGAGGACGGCTATGCCGCCAAGAACAATATCGGCTTCGGCGCGGGCGGCTTCCTCGCGGTCGGCGGCGCGGTGGGCGGCGGCTACGACAATACCGACATCGGCCGCATCGTGACGCTCAGCTTCATCCAGGCCTATTCCAAGATGGTGACGAGCCTGGGCCTGATCCAGCCCGGCGCCGCCGGCACCGCCGAAGCCGCGCCCGCCAAGACGTTCACCGCGCAGGCGCCGGTGGCGCTGCGCAGGACGGCGGCGGCCGGCGGCGCGCTGATCCGCACCATCCCGGCCGGCACGATCGTCTACCCGACCGGCAACAAGAACGGCCTGTGGTGGGAAGTGGCCGACGAGAACGACAATGTCGGCTGGGTGCTGAACACCAAGCTCGCCCCCTCACAGTAAGCCGCAATCCCTCCCCGGCACGGGGAGGGGCCGGCCGCAGGCTGGTGGAAGGGCATCGCGGCGCCACGCATCGTCGAGAGCTGCCCTGCCCCTCCACCAGCGCTTCGCGGCGGTCCCCTCCCCGTTCCGCGGAGGATCCGGGTGCCCGGCCCTTGGCGCACCCCGCCCGCCCCGCTACCATTCCCGCCACAACGATAAGAGGACGTGGCGGATGCGGCATGTGGCGGTCATCGGATCGGGGCCGGCGGGTTATTACACCGCCGAGGCGCTCGACCGGAAGTTCGGCGGGCCCGACGCCGGCGGCGTCCGCGTCGACATCATCGATCGCCTGCCCGTGCCGTTCGGGCTGATCCGCTCCGGCGTGGCGCCCGATCACCAGTCGATCAAGGCCGTCTCGCGGCGCTACGAGGCGGTGGCGCTCGGCGAGACGGTGCGCTTCGCCGGCAACGTCTCGGTCGGCACCAACGTGACGGTCGCCGAACTGCTCGACCTCTACGACGCCGTCGTGCTGGCGACGGGCGCGCCGCTGGACAAGCCGCTCGGCATAGCCGGGGACGATCTGCCGGGCGTGATCGGCTCGGCGGCGTTCGTCGGCTGGTATAACGGCCACCCCGATCACGCCCGGCTCGATCCGCCGCTCGACGCGGCCGCCGCCTGCGTGATCGGCAACGGCAACGTCGCGCTGGACGTCGCCCGCATCCTCGCCAAGACGCGGGAGGAGTTCGCCGGATCGGACATCGTCGGCCACGCGCTGGAGGCGCTGGCGGAGAGCCGGATCGCGCGCGTCACCCTGGTCGGCCGGCGCGGGCCGCACCAGATCGCGATGACGCCCAAGGAGCTCGGCGAACTCGGCCACCTCGCCCGCGCCGCGCCGCGCGTCGATCCGGCCGACCTGCCGCCGGCGGCGGCCGATGCCGCGCTGGAGCCGGGCACGCGCAAGTCGGTCGGCCACCTGCGCGCCTTCGCCGCCGCTTCGGCGGACAGGCCGGTGACGATCGACTTCGACTTCTTCGCCCGCCCGGTCGAGATCGAGGGCGCGGACCGGGTGGAGCGGCTGATCGTGGAGCGGACCCGCCCGCTGGCCGACGGCGGGGCGGAGGGCACGGGCGAGACCTATGCCATCCCGTGCGGCCTCGTCGTCAGCTGCATCGGCTACCGCACCCCGCCGATCCCCGGCATCCCCTATGACGAGAGGCTCGGCCGCTTCGCCAATACCGATGGGCGGGTGATGCCGGGCCTGTACGCCGTCGGCTGGGCGCGGCGCGGGCCGACCGGCACGATCGGCACCAACCGGCCGGACGGCTATATGATCGCCGACCTGATCGCCGAAGACCTCAGCGGGGCGAGCGGCAAGCCGGGCGGCGCCGGGCTGGACGCGCTGCTGGCGGAACGCGGCGTGGAGACCGTCACCTTCCGCGACTGGCAGAGGATCGAGGCGGCCGAGGCCGCCCGAGCCCGCGACGGCGCGCCGCGCGAGAAGTTCGTCCACGTCGCCGAGATGCTGGCCGCCCGCCACGACTGATCCGGCGAACGTCCTGCCCGTCGCTCCGGCGAGGGCGGAGCATGAGCGGGATCGGACGCCGGCGCTCAGTCCCTCGCCGGGGTCCCGTCGGTCGCCAGAGCATCGGCCATGGCGTCGCGGATCGCGCGCAGCTCGGCCAGCAGCTCCGGACGTGGGGCGGGCGGCGGCGGCGCGGGCTCCGGTGCGTCGCGCGCGAGCAGCGCCTGCACGCCCTTGATCGTATAGCCCTGGCGGTTCAGCAGCGTGTCGATCCGCCGCACCAGATCGATGTCCGCCGGGCGATAGTAGCGGCGGTTGCCGGCGCGCTGGAGCGGACGGAGCTGCGGAAAGCGCGTCTCCCAGTAGCGCAGGATATGTTGCGCGACGCCGGTCTCGCTCGCGACCTCGCTGATCGTGCGGAAGGCGGTGTCGGCTTTCGTCAAGATCGGCTCAGGCGGCGCCGTCGCCGCCGCCCCTGACGATCCGGTCCCGCATCATCTGGCTGGGCCGGAAGGTCAGCACCCGGCGCGGCGCGATCGGCACCTCGATGCCGGTCTTGGGATTGCGGCCCACGCGCTCGCCCTTGTCGCGCAGCACGAAACTGCCGAAGCCGGAGATCTTCACATTCTCGCCGTTCGAGAGAGCGCGGCACATGTGATCGAGCACGCGCTCGACCATCTTGGCCGATTCGCCGCGCGAGAGGCCGACCTGGTCATGGACCGCCTCGGCCAGGTCCGCGCGGGTGAGGGTCTCCGTCTCGCTCATCAGCCGTTGCTTTCCGTATCCGTGTCCAGCCAGGGTTCGGCCGCCGATCCAAGCCCAAAATGCGCCGGCGATCAATAGCGGGCGATGGCCGCGCCCCAGGTGAAGCCACCGCCCATCGCCTCGAACACGATCAGGTCGCCGCGCCGGATGCGTCCGTCGCTCACCGCCGCGTCGAAGGCCAGCGGCACGGACGCGGCGGAGGTGTTCGCATGGCGATCGACCGTCACCACCACCCGTTCCGGCGCCAGGCCCAGCTTGCGGGCGGTCGCGTCCAGGATGCGGCGGTTGGCCTGATGCGGCACCACCCAGTCGATCGCGCCCGTCTCCACGCCGGCGGCGGTGCTCACCTCGCGCAGCACGGCAGCCAGGTTCGTCACCGCGTGGCGGAAAACCTCCTGCCCCTTCATCCTGAGCTTGCCCACGGTGCCGGTGGTGGAAGGGCCGCCGTCGACGTAGAGCAGCTCGTTGTGCCGGCCGTCGGCGTGCAGCCTAACGGCCAATATCCCTTGCGTATCGCTGCCCTCGGCCACGTCCGCCGCCGTCAGCACCACGGCGCCGGCGCCGTCGCCGAACAGCACGCAGGTGGTGCGGTCCTCCCAGTCTAGGATGCGGCTGAACGTCTCGGCGCCGATCACGATGGCGGTGCGGGCGCCGCCGCTGCGGATCATGCTCTCCGCCACCGACAGCGCGTAGAGGAAGCCGGAGCAGACCGCCTGCACGTCGAAGGCGACGCAATCGTCGATGCCGAGCGCCGCCTGCACCTTGGTGGCGGTGGCGGGAAAGGTCTGGTCCGGAGTCGCGGTGGCGAGCACGATCAGGTCGATCGCGTCCGGCGCGATGCCAGCCGCCGCCAGCGCCCGGCGCGCCGCCTCGGTGGCCAGGGTCGCCGTCGTCTCGCCGTCGCCGGCGATGTAGCGGGTGCGAATGCCGGTGCGCTCGACGATCCACTCGTCCGTCGTGTCGACCGTCTCGGCCAGCTCCGCGTTCGTCACGCAGCGCGCGGGCAGCGCCGATCCGGTGCCGGCGATCACCGCGCGGCGAACGGTCGCGGCGCCGCTCATGCCGCCACGCCCGCCGTCGCGGCGTGGGCGCGCACGGTGTCGAGATCCTCGGCGATGCGGCGGCTGAGATCGTTGGCGACCAGGCGGGCGGCGACGCCGATCGCGTGCGCCACGCCCTGCGCGCTGGCACCGCCGTGGCTCTTCACGACGATGCCGGTCAGGCCCAGGAAGACGGCGCCATTATGGTTGTTCGGATCGAGATGGACGCGCAGCAGGTGCATCGCCGGCTTGGAGATGAGGAAGCCGGCCTTCGATCGCAGCGAGCTGGTGAAGGCGCGGCGCAGCAGGTCCGTCACGAAGCGGGCGGTGCCCTCCATCGTCTTCAGCGCGATGTTGCCGGAAAAGCCGTCCGTCACGATCACGTCCGCCTCGCCGCGACCCAGCCGATCCGCCTCGATGAAGCCGTCGAACTTGATCGGCAGATAGTCGGCGGCACGCAACTGGGCGGCGGCGTCCTTCAGCTGATCGGTGCCCTTCAGCTCCTCGGTGCCGATGTTCAGCAGCCGCACGCGCGGCGCATCGATGCCCATCGCGGCCCGCGCATAGGCGGCGCCCATCACGGCGAACTGCACCAGGTTGCGCGCGTCGCACTCGGTATTCGCGCCCAAATCGAGCATGACGAGATCGTTGTCGCCGAGGCTCGGCAGCATCGCCGCCAGCGCCGGCCGGTCGATGCCCGGCATCGTCCGCAGCGCCAGCTTGGCCATCGCCATCAGCGCGCCGGTATTGCCGGCGGAGACGGCGGCCTGCGCCTCGCCCGCCTTCACCGCGGCAATGGCGAGGCCCATCGATGTGGTGCGGGCGCGACGGATCGCCTGGCTCGGCTTGTCCTCGCCGGAGATCACGTCGGGCGCGTGGGCGATCTCGGCCGCGTCGGCCAGGCCGGGGTGGCGGGCCACCTCGGCGCGGATCGCCGCCTCGTCGCCATACAGGCGGAAGCGCAGCGCGGGGTCGCGAGCGAGGGCCAGCGCCGCCCCCTCAACCATCACGGCCGGGCCGGAGTCTCCGCCCATCGCGTCGATGGCGATTCGCGGCACGTCCGTCACCCGCCCTGCCCCCGATCCGATCAACCGATCAGGCTTCGACCGAAACGATCTCGCGCCCGTTATAGTGGCCGCAACCGGTGCACAGATTGTGCGGCCGCTTCAGCTCGCCGCAGTTCGGGCACTCCTGAAACGCCTCGACCGTCAGCGAATCGTGGCTGCGGCGCATGTTGCGCTTGGAGGGCGAGGTCTTTCTTTTGGGGACGGCCATGTCGGCACCTGTTCCATTCAGTCGGAAAACGAGGGAACGAGCTTCGCCACTCGGGTTTCGACGGCCATTACTGGCCGCGGACCCCAAGCGGCCGGGCTCGTCGCGAGCGACAGGCCCTATAGCGATTTCGCTTCATGTTGCAAGCATCGCGGCATCGTGCGACGGCTCGGCCGCCCATCGGAGACCGCCTGCATGATCCTGCCGATCACCCTCACCATCGCCGCCGCCGCCACGCTGATCAACCTGTGGCTGGCCGGGCGCACCGGCCGGGTGCGGCTGGCGGCCAAGGTTTCGGTCGGCGATGGCGGCCATCCGCAGCTGCTGGCGCGGATGCGGGCGCAGGCGAACTTCGTCGAATATACGCCCTTCTTCCTGATCCTGCTGGGCCTGATCGAGCTGGCGCACGGCAGCGCGACATGGCTGTGGCTGGTCGCCATCGCCTATATCCTGGCGCGTATCGCCCACGCCTTCGGCATGGACAGAGCGGCGCCCAACCCGTTCAGGATGATCGGCATCCTCGCCACCTTCGCGATCCTGCTCGGCCTGTCGCTCTACGCGATCGCGATCCCGTATCTGGTGCCGGCGGCGCCCGTCACCACGATCATCGGCGGCTGATCGCCAGCCCGCTTCGGCCGCTCGCGGGCCGGCGGCGGCCACCCCGGCGTGTTCACTTCACCGCTGGTCAGCCGGCCAGCGCCCGATCGCCGACGAAGGGATTGCTGCGCCGCTCGTGCGCGAAGCTGGACATCGGGCCGTGGCCCGGCACGAAGGCCGTCTCGCCGCCCAGCGGCCACAGCCGCGTGGTGATCGCCGCGATCAGATCGTCATGGTTGCCGCGCGGAAAATCGGTGCGGCCGATCGATCCCTGGAACAGCACGTCGCCCACCAGCGCCAGCTTCGATTGCGGGTGGTGGAACACCACGTGGCCCGGCGTGTGGCCGGGGCAGTGCAGCACGTCGAACACCAGTTCGCCCACCGTCACCGTATCGCCGTGGGCCAGCCAGCGGTCCGGCTCGAACGGGCGGCCAGGGATGCCGTATTTCGCGCCGTCGTCGCCCAGCCGCTCGATCCAGAAGCGATCCTCCTCGTGCGGCCCTTCGATCGGCACGCCGAGCTCGGCGGCGAGGATGCCGGTGCCGCCGCAATGATCGATATGGCCGTGGGTGACGAGCAGCTTCTCGATCGTCACGCCATGTTTCGCCGCCGCCGCCTTCAACATCGGCAGATCGCCGCCGGCATCGACGAAGGCGCCCTTCATCGTGCGCGTGCACCAGAGCAGCGTGCAATTCTGCTGGAACGCCGTGACCGGCACGATCACGGCACGAAGCGGCGGATTGGCGGTGGCGGCGGGCTGGTTCATGGCCCCTCCATGCCGATCCCGCCCACAAACACAAGCGGCCCGGCTTTACGAACGCGCCGGGCGCGGGCAACGCTCGCGCGATGATATCGGCCGGTCGCCCCTTCGTGCTGCTGGACGACGCCCGCGCCGAGGGGGCGGCGCCCGCCCGCCTGTTCACCGATCCGGCCGAGATCGTCGTCGCCACCACCGCGGCGGAGATACGCCCGGCGCTGGAACGGGTGCGCGGCGCGGCGGCGCGCGGCCTGCACGCCGCCGGCTGGATCGGCTACGAGGCCGGCCTGGCGCTGGAGCCGCGCCTCGCCGCCTTGCCCGCGCCGGCGGCGTCGGGCGGCCTGCCGCTCCTCTGGTTCGGCCTGTTCGCGCAGTGCCGGACGCCCGTCTCCGTGCCGGCGCTGCTGCCCGATCCGGCCGGCGCCTGGGCCGGGCCGCCGCGACCGCGTATCGATCGCGCGGCCTATGATGCCGCCTTCGGCCGCGTCGCCCGGTGGATCGCCGCCGGGGACATCTACCAGGCGAACCTCAGCCTGCGGGCCGACGTGCCGTTCGCCGGCGATCCGCTGGCGCTCTACGCGCGGCTGCGCGCCGCCTCGGGCGCGGGCTGGGGCGGCATCGTCTCCAGCGGGGACCATCTGCTGCTGTCCTGCTCGCCCGAGCTGTTCTTCGCGCTGGCGGCGGGCCGGCTGGAGGCGCGGCCGATGAAGGGCACCGTGCCCCGCGACGCCGATCCGGCCCGTGACGCCGCCGCCGCCGCCGCGCTGGCCGGCGATGCCAAGCAGCGGGCCGAGAATCTGATGATCGTCGATCTGCTGCGCAACGATCTCGCCCGCGTGGCGGCACCCGGCAGCGTCGCTGTGCCGGCGCTTTTCACGGTCGAGAGCTATCCCACGCTCCACACCCTCACCTCCACCGTCACCGCCGAACTGGCGACGGGGCGGGATGCGGTGGACGTGCTGGCGGCGATCTTCCCGTGCGGCTCCGTCACCGGCGCGCCCAAGATCCGCGCGATGGAGGTGATCGCCGCGGTGGAGCCGGACGGGCGCGGCATCTACACCGGCGCGATCGGCGCGATCGCTCCGTCGGGCGATGCCGCGTTCAACGTCGCCATCCGCACCCTGGCGATCGGCGCGGCGGATGCCGCCCGCGGCCACGGCCACGCCACGATCGGCCTCGGCTCCGCCGTCGTCGCGGATTCGACGGCGGAGGCGGAGTGGCGCGAATGTCTCGCCAAGGGCGCCTTCGTCACCGCCGGCGCGCGCGCCTTCGACCTGATCGAGACGATGCGCTTCGATCCGGTGGAAGGCGTGATCGATCTCGAACGCCATCTCGCGCGGATGAAGGCGTCGGCCGAGGCGCTGGGCTTCGCCTTCGATCGCCACGGCGCGCGCAACGAGCTGCAGGCCGCCACCTTCCACCTACGCCGGCCCGCCCGCATCCGCCTGCTGCTCGGCCGCAGCGGCGCCATCGCGATCGAGACGGGAGCGCTGCCCGCTACGCCGGACGGGCCGGCGCAGGTCGCCATCGTGCCGCTGCCCGTCTCCGCGCTCGACGTCCGCCTGCGCCACAAGACCAGCGACCGCGCCTTCTACGACGCGGCACGTCGCGCGGCCGGCCGCTTCGAGGTGGTGTTCGCCGATGGCGACGGTTTTCTCACCGAGGGCAGCTTCACCAGCCTGTTCGTCGATCGGGGCGGGCGCCTGCTCACCCCGCCGCTGTCGCGCGGGCTGCTGCCGGGCGTGCTGCGCGCGCGGCTGCTGGCGGACGGGCGCGCCGACGAGGCGGACCTGCGCGCGGACGATCTGGCGCACGGCTTCCTGATCGGCAACGCGCTGCGCGGGCTGATGCCGGCCATTTGCGTTGCCCCGGCGGACACGGCCGGTCTATAGCGCCGCCGCCTGCACCCAGCGCCATCTACTGCCGGAAAGCATCCAGGGGATTGCCATGACCTTCACCTCCGCCGCCCTCGGCCGCATCAAGCCGTCCGCCACCCTCGCCATGACCAGCCGCGTGCTGGAGCTGAAGGCGCAGGGCATCGACGTGATCGGCCTCGGCGCCGGCGAGCCCGATTTCGACACGCCCGATTTCGTGAAGGAGGCGGCTGTCGCGGCGATCGCCGCTGGCAAGACCAAATATACCAATGTCGACGGCACGGCCGAGCTGAAGGCGGCGATCTCCGCCAAGTTCAAGCGGGACAACGGGCTGGACTACACGCCCGCGCAGATCAGCGTGAACGTCGGCGGCAAGCACACCCTGTTCAACGCGCTGGTCGCCACCGTCGATCCGGGCGACGAGGTGATCATCCCCGCGCCCTACTGGGTCAGCTACCCCGATATCGTGAACTTCGCCGGCGGCACGCCGGTGGTGATCGCGGCGGGTGCGGCGCAGAACTACAAGATCACGGCCGCGCAGCTCGATGCCGCGATCACGCCGCGCACGCGCTGGCTGATCCTGAACTCGCCCTCCAACCCCACCGGCGCGGCCTATTCCCAGGCGGAGCTGGAGGCGCTGGCGGAGGTGCTGCGCCGCCACCCGCACGTGTGGGTGATGGCCGACGACATGTACGAGCATATCGTCTACGACGATTTCCGCTTCACCACGATCGCCCAGGTCGCGCCCGACCTCTACGAGCGGACGTTGACGGTGAACGGCTGCTCCAAGGCCTATTCGATGACGGGCTGGCGGATCGGGTTCGCCGGCGGGCCGCTGTGGCTGATCAAGGCCATGGCCAAGCTCCAGTCGCAGTCCACGTCCAATCCCTGCTCGATCGCGCAGGCCGCTGCCACCGCCGCGCTGAACGGCGACCAGTCCTTCCTCAAGGATCGCGCCGCCGCCTTCCAGGTGCGCCGCGATCTCGTCGTCGATCGGCTGAACGCGATCCCGGGTATCACCTGCCCCCGCCCCGAGGGCGCCTTCTACGTCTATCCGGACGTGAGCGGCCTGATCGGCAAGGCGACGCCCGCCGGCCTGGTGATCGCCAACGACGAGATGCTGATCGGCTACCTGCTGGACGAGGGCCGCGTGGCGGCCGTGCACGGCGGCGCCTTTGGCCTGGAGCCGGCGTTCCGCGTCAGCTACGCCACGTCGGAGGCGATCCTGACGCAAGCGTGCGATCGCATCGCCACGGCGGTGGCGGCGCTGCGGTAAGCGGGGCCGGGCGGCCGGCCTTGCAACCGCCGCCCCCGTTCCCACGTATCTGGCCTGCACCCATCCGAAGGCCACGATCCATGACGACCGCCCGCACCCGCCTCCTCGCCGCCGCCGGCGCCGCCCTGCTCGCCGGGGGCATGCTGACCCAGGTCTCCTCCGTGTCGGCGGCCGCGCCGATCGTGCGCATACCCGCGCCGGCGCTCGACACGCCGTCCACCGCCCCAAGCGAGACGGCGGTGTTCGCCGGCGGCTGCTTCTGGGGCGTGCAGGGCGTCTATCAGCGCGTGAAGGGCGTCACCTCCGCCGTGTCCGGCTATACCGGCGGCAGCCGGGCGGATGCGGCCTATGAGACGGTCGGCTCCGGCACCACCGGCCACGCCGAATCGGTGCGGATCACCTATGATCCGCGCGTCGTGAGCTACGGCAAGCTCCTCCAGATCTACTTCTCGGTGGTGGCCGATCCCACTCAGCGGAACGCGCAGGGGCCGGACAGCGGCACGCAATATCGCTCCGCCATCTTCCCGACGAGCGATGCGCAGCGCCGCATCGCCACCGCCTATATCGGCCAGCTCGGCAAGTCCGGGGCGTGGAACCGCCCGATCGTAACGAAGGTGGAGCGGGCGCAGGGCTTCTACCCGGCCGAAGCCTACCACCAGGATTATCTGACGCTGCACCCCGATGCCGCCTACATCCGGATCAACGATCTGCCCAAGGTCGCCGCGCTGAAGGAGGCGTTCCCCACTCTCTACCGCGCCCAGCCGGTGCTGGTCCGCGCGAAGGGCTGACGGCCGCCCGGATCGCCCGGCGCGGCCGCCACCCGCTACTTTATTTCAGCGTCGCCGAGGTGGCGACGGCGCCCATCGGCGCGGCCCTGGCCGCGAGCCGCTGGTCGATATGCGCGCGCGTCTCGGCGATCACCTCGCGCCGGCACTCGGCCGCGCGCTGGGCAAGCGTCGTGTGGACGCGATCGAGGCCGCGCCCGCACACCTCGGCGGCCGCGTTCGCCAGCCGCACGTCGAGCCGCGCCTGATCGGCCGGGCGCGCGAGATCGAGATCCGCGTAGCCGACCTCCACCCTCTCCTTCGCGAAGACGCCGTCCTTGGCGAATATGTTCTGGGTCGCCGCGCCCGCGGGCACGGCGAGGATGGCAGTGGCGAGCACCGCGATCAGCCTGGTCATCATCTTCTCCTGCGTGTCTTTTCTGTCGTTCCCGCCCCGCCATCTGCGGGCGGGTGCGCGATCCTTCTACGCCGGCGCGGCGGCGGACACAAACAGCCTACGTCAAACGACCCATTGGCCGTCGCGCCCGCGTATCTAGGGTCATGACGATAAGGGGCGGACCGACACCGGCAAAAGCCACGCGACGGATGGGCACCGCCCGCCGCCCGCCCCGAGGAGGGAGGGTGCCCCGAGAGCGACAGGGACAAAGGGGCGACACATGGGCCAGCACGGCAACCGAACCAAGATCTTCCTCCTCTCCGCGACGATGCTCGCCGGCGCGACGCCGGCGCTGGCGCAGGAACAGGTGGCGCAGACGGACAGCAGCGTCGGCACCGTCGCGGCGGACGAGGGCAACGAGATCGTCGTGACGGCCACGCGCCGCGCCGTCTCGCTCCAGGATACGCCGATCAACATCACCGCCGTCGGCGCCGAGCAGATCCAGACGCAGCGGCTGGACGACATCCGCAAGCTCGCCGATTTCACGCCGGGCGTGACGGCGATCGATACCGGCCCGCGCTCCACCGGCAGCATCGTGCTGCGCGGCATCGGTGCCGGCGACACCAGCACCACCGGCGCGAACCAGAACAACGCGCTCGCCATCTATCTCGGCGAGGTGCCGCTCTACGCCGACTTCAAGCTGATCGACATCGATCGGGTGGAGGCGCTGCTCGGGCCGCAGGGCACGCTCTACGGCCTCGGCACGCTTTCCGGCGCGCTCCGCTACCTCCCCAAGCGGCCGAACACCGATCCGTCCTCGTTCGGCGGCGAGGTGCATGCGCGAGGCTACGGCAAGTCGCACAGCGGCAAGGCCGGCTATCAGGGCGACGTCGCGCTCAACATCCCGATCGTGGCGGACAAGATCGCCTTCCGTACCGTGATCGGCTATTATTACGATCCGGGCTTCATCGACTACAACCTGCTTCTTCAGACGCCGGGCACGTCGCTGGCGCAGCCGGGCGGCGCCTTCTCCGCCACCAGCGCCAACTTCAACACCGCCGCGCCGCTCGGCACGCAGGCGCAGCGGGACGCGAACCTCACGAGCAAGAAGGACGTGAACTTCGAGAAGACGTTCACCACCCGCAACCAGCTGCTGCTGCAAGCCACCGACGATCTGAAGATGACCTTCACCTATGCCTTCCAGCAGACCAAGACGGACGGCCGCCAGGCGAACGGCGCCGGCGTGCTCGGCACCGGAAGATATGAGGGGCCGTGGCGCTACCTTGAGCCTTCGAACCGCAAGAGCCACCTCGCGGCGCTGGAGGTGGAGGCCAATTTGTTCGACTTCGCGCAACTCGTCAGCGCCACCGCCTATACCAAGCAGAAGATCAAGACCAACTTCGACAACACCGATCTCCTGCTCGATCTCGATTATGATTACGAGCTGTTCCCGGCCTTCTCCTCCTACTCGCCGGTCAATACCGAATATGAGCAGATCAACCAGGAGGTCCGCCTCGTCTCCACGTTCAGCGGGCCGTTCAGCTTCGTAGTCGGCGGATTCTACAACGAGCTCCAGTACGATAACTTCCGAGCGGAGTATACGCCGGGCTACGCGGCCTTCACGCGCAGTCCCCGCATCGACGATCTCGAATATATCTCCTTCATCGATCAGAAGACGACCGAGAAGGCGGTGTTCGGCGAGGCCAGCTTCAAGATCACCGACGCCTGGCAGGTGACGGGCGGCATCCGCTTCTTCGAGTTCAAGGCGGATTCACAGGGCGGCAGCGACACGCCGTTTACCGGCGGCGGGCGGCGGCGCACGCCCTATCCGCTGATCCAGTTCGACCCCGGCCGCATCCGCAGCGGTGTCAAGAACGGCACCGGCCATGTCTACAAGCTCAACACGTCCTACAAGTTCGGCGAGAACCTGCTCGTCTACGGCACCTACAGCACCGGCTATCGCGTCGGCGGCGTCAACCGCGTCGTGCCTTGCCCGCCGCCGCCGCTGCCGGCTCAGCAGAATGTCTGCGCGCTCCCGAACGAACTCACCTTCGAGCCGGACCGGACGAAGAATGCCGAGATCGGCGTGCGCGGTTCCTTCTTCGATCGCCGGCTGACCTTCAACGTCAACGGCTTCCACATCAAGTGGACGGACGTGCAGGTGCCGAGCCAGACGCTGAACGGCGCGGTCGGCATCACCATAAACGGCGCCAAGGCGGTGTCGAAGGGGATCGAGTTCAGCGGCACGCTGCGGCCGATCGAGAATCTCGTCATCCAGGGCACCTACGCCTATACCGACGCGCACCTCACGCAGAACGCCGTCGGCCTCGTCACCCGGCAGGTGCCGGGGCAAGCCGCGACCCGCTTCGACGCGTTCGACGGCGATCGCCTGCCGGGATCGACCAAGAATTCCGGCACGGTCGGCGCCACCTACACCTACCCGCTGGCGAACGACGCCCAGATCATCGGCAACTGGACGGCGGTCTATCGCGGCGGCATCTACTCCAGCGTCGGCCTGCGCGGCGGCGGCGAGCGCATCCCGAGCTTCGTCACGCATCGCGCAACGCTCACCTACCAGACCGAAAAATATGATTTCAGTCTGTTCGCCAACAACATCTTCGACAAATATGCCGTCACCGCCATCGGCAACAGCCAGATCGAGGTCGGCGTGAACGATGGCGTGGCGCTGCGCTACTATAACAAGTCGGTGCTCACGCCGCGCGTGTTCGGCGCGGAGGCGCGCTTCCGCTTCTAGTAGGGTAAAGCGCGGCCGGCGGGAGCGCCGCGCTCATCACCCGTTCAGGTGCGGTGGCCCAAGCGGCAGGCTTCCCTTCGGGGTCGCAAGGGGAAAGGGGCTGCCGGTAACGGTGGCCTCTTTCTTCTTCGCCCTCCGTCAGCCGGTGGCGATGCCCTGCCGCTCGAACCAGGCGCGCACCGGCTCCAGCGCCTCGGCATGCGCCTTCCACCGCGCCACCGCCTCCCGGTAGAGCGGCCGCCGCACCTGCGCGGCGCTGGGTGTGGCGACGGCGGCGTCATTCTCGTGGAAGCGCAGGCAGGCCTCGTTCCAGCCGAGCCGGCAGTGCGCCAGCAGCCGCTCCGTCTGGCCGCGCTGGTCGGCGACGAGATCCTCGTAGCGCAGTTCCAGCACCCGGCCGGGAAACAGCCGGCGCCAGTGCGCCATCAGCCGATCGAACCGCTGATAGAAATGCGCCGTATCGAGCAGATCGTAAGAATAGTAATAATAAGGCGAGTTCGCCGCGAAGAGATTCTTGTAGTTGCTCCACACCACATCCATCGGATCGCGCCTTAGGCAGACGATGCTCGCATGCGGCAGGGCCGTGGCGATGTGGCCGATATAGAGGCTGTTGGCCGGCAGCTTGTCTATGAACCGCCCGTCCGCCCGCCGGCGGTGCTGCCCCGCCCGCGCGACATAGGCCGCGCCGATCGCGCGCGGATCAAGCCGCGCCGCGATCCGCACCGTCTCCGCGTCGATCACCACGCGGGATCGGGTGCCGGCCAGCTGCTTGGCCGCCAGCGGCATCGCCTGCAGCTCGCCGGCGGAATGGACGTCGGGGTGGGAGGAGAGGATGCGATCGACCAGGGTGGTGCCGGTGCGCGGCATGCCCAGCACGAAGATCGGCGCCTCGGCCACCGCGCCTGCCGGATCCGTCGCGCCCGCGGGCGGCGGCTCGGCCCAGGCCGCCTCGATCGCGTCGAAGATCGCGGCGTCCTGCGCGAAATCATAGCCGATCTCGGCCTTGCGCCGGGTGTTGGCGGCGTGGAGGTGGCGGAAGGCGGCGGGCGCATCGCCCACATCCTCATATTCCTTCGCCAGCGCATAGCGCAGGCGCAGCCGGTCGTCGGCGGTTTGCGCCTGCGCCAGCGCCGCCTCCAGCCGCGGCAGGTGGTTCGTCGCGGCGCTCTGCCGGCGCAGGCCCGCCAGTGCATAATGGGTGCGCGCGCTGCCGGGCCACCGCGCCAGGATCGCCTCGAACGCCGCCTCCGCCTCGTCCACGCGGCCGAGGAAGCCCAGCGCCGTCGCCAGATTGTAGCGGAAATCGAGCGTGTCGGGCGCCGCCGCCACGGCCGGGGCGAACATCTCCGCCGCCGCCGCATGATCGCCGAGGCGGGCATAGACGCAGCCGATCGTGTCGAAGGTCAGCGCGTCGCCCGGCCCGGCCGCGCGGGCCGCATCGGCCGCCGCCTGCGCGTCCGCCTCGCGCCGCAGCAGGATGAGCAGGCGGGCGCGCTGCGCCTGGTGCTCGGGCGTGGGCGCGACGGCGATCGCGCGATCGACCGAGGCGAGACCGATCGTGACCCGGCCGAGCGCCGCCTCCGCCATGCCGAGCAAGAAATGGCCCGCCGCCTGCCCCGGCGCCTGTGCGACGAGTGCCGCCGCCGCCGCTCGCGCCCGCGCCGCGTCGCCGCGCGCCAGCGCCTCGCCGGCGGCGCGGTGCAGCGCCTGGGCATCCTGCATCCGCCGGCGCCGGTCAGGCGGCGAGCTGGCCGAAGCCGGCCACCCGCTCCAGCATCCAGAAGCAGCCGAGCGCGCCCGCGCCGTACAGTGCCGCCACCCGCACCGGCTCCGCCCGGCCGATCGCCCGCGCCGCCGCCATCGCCGCCAGCACCACGCCGACGAACAGCAACTGCCCGACTTCGACGCCGACGTTGAAGAAGACGAGCCCCTCCACCCGCTCGTGCGGGGAAACGCCGAGCTCGCCGAGCGCAGTGGCGAAGCCCAGGCCGTGCAGCAGCCCGAACGTGGCGACGATCGCCATGTAGCGCCGCCGCGCCGCCACGCTCTCCACCGCATCCGGCGTCACCCGCAGCGCCTCGCGCGCCATGAACGCGATCGACAGGGCGATCACCGCCTCCACCGGCGGCACGGGCACGTGGATCACGTCGAAGAAGGCCAGCGCCAGCGAGATCGAGTGGCCGGCCGTGAAGGTCGTCACCAGCAGCAGCAACTGGCGGCCGCGCGTCAGCAGGCACAGGCACAGCACGAAGGCGAGATGATCCCAGCCGCCGAGGATGTGGAGGATGCCCTGCACGCCATAATCGGCCGCCACCGCGCGGAACGATCGCTCGGCGCCGCCGGCGGCACCCACCGGCAGCACGGCGCCGTCGTCGCCCGCCGTCACCGCCTGCTCCACCGGCGCGCCGGCGATCGTGGAGGTGAAGGCGGCGCCGTCCACCAGCCACGGCGTGCGGATCACGTCGTCGCGGCCGAGCGCCCGGCCGCAGCGTATCTCGAACGCGTAGCGCGCGCGGCCGGCCATCGTCTGGCGATCGTGGCCCGTCTCGGCGCAGCCCTCCGGCCAGACGACCGGCAGGCGCGAGGCGACCGTCTCGGGCACGGATGCGGTCAGCTCGTAGACGCCGGCCTCCTCGCCCGGCCCGAAATCGTAGCGGCCGAGGCTGAAGACGTCGGCGCGCGCGGGCGCGGCGAAGGCGAGAAGGGCGAGCAAGGCGAGGAGGATCCGCGCCACGCTCCGTCCCGCGCCGGTATGAACGGAGCGCGCGCAGGCCCGCTCAGCGATCGATGGCGACGTCATATTTGCGCTCCAGCTTGCTCACTTCGGCATCGATCGCGCCGCCCGTCTGCGCGGTCATATAATCCTGCCGCACCTGCTCGCGTATGTCGGGATAGGGAATCAAGCCCGGCGGGGCGGTGCCCGTGACCTTCACGAAATGCACGCCGCGGATCGATCGCACGGGGCCGAACCAGCGGCCGGGCGGCGCCTTGCCGATGGCATCGAGGAAGGGCTGGCCGAACATGCCGCGGATCATCGACTGGCCGTAGTTCGGGAAGGTGCGGCCCATCCAGAAATCGTCGCCCGCCACCCGCTCGCCGCGGTTCAGCCGGGCGAGCGCGGCGGCGGGATCCGCCGGCGGCTCGGTGAAATAAACATGCTCGAAGCTCATCTGCGGCTCCGATCGGTAGAGATCCATATGCTCGGAATAATGGTTGATCAGCTGCTCCTCGGTCGGCTCGGCGGGCGTGCCCGTTATCATGAAGCGCAGCCGGTCGATCAGCCGCTGCTTGGTCGCCTTGTCGGTCAGGTGCAGGCCGCGCTCGATCGCCTCGCGGAACAGCATCTCGTTGGCGACATAGTCCCTCACCAGCTTCGCCTGCTGCGCCGCATCGGGCCGGTGGCCGGTCATCGTCTCATAGTCGGTGGCGAGGCTCGCCTGCATGCCCCGCGTCACCTCGATCCGCTCACCGTGGCGGGTGACGAGGGTGTAGGCCAGGAAGAAGCCTCCGCCGATCAGCAGGAACAGGATCAGCGGATCGCTCCACATGTTGCGCCACACCGGCATCACGCCCCCTTTCGCCGCTTCGCCGGGGCGGCGGCGGGCTGCGGCCGCCACGGCCCCTGCCCGTGATCCGTCGTCAGCGGGCTCAGATAATGGTCGGAGGTGAGGCCCCGCCGGCGCATGGCGATGCCGGTCAGGCACTCGCGCAGGATGCGCACCGCGTTCAGCGCGGAGGTGTAGCCCGGGTCGACGAGCGGGTCCGTCTCGACCAGTTCGAAACCGACGACGTTCGTCTCGGCGCACAGGCGGCGCACGATCGGCATCGCCTCGCGCATTGTCAGGCCGCCGGGTTCGGGCGTGCCGGTGCCGGGCATGAAGGCCGGATCGAGCACGTCGACGTCAAAGCTGACGAAGATCTTCTCCGGCCCTTCGCGCGCCTCCTTCACCGCGCGGTTCATCACGGTGTTCCAGTCGGTCTTCTCCACCTCCGCCATCGGGTGGTAGCGGAAGCCCTGCTCCCGCATCCACTTGAACGAGCTCTCGTCCGGCCAGTAGCCGCGCAGGCCGACCTGGATGAAGTTGCGGCCGGGCACATGGCCTTCCTTGATAAGGCGGTAGACCGGCTGGCCGTGGCTGATCAGATGGTCGCCCGAGCGGCTGGCGTCATAGTGCGCATCGAAGTGGACGATGCCCACCTTGCCCTTGCCGTAGACGTCGGCGAGGCCCGCCGCGTCGGCGTACATCAGCGAGTGATCGCCGCCGACGATCATCGGGATCGCGCCGGTCTCCGCGATCTCGCGCACCATCGCGCGGATATGATCCAGGCTGCGCTCGGTGGACATCTGGTCCACCGCCGCATCGCCATAATCGACCACATTCAGCTCGTTGAACGGCGAGACCATGACGTGCATGTTCTCCGGCGTCACGAAGCCCATGCCCTTGTACACCTCGCCGGTGCGGATGGCGCGCGGGCCGTAGGCGGTGCCGCGGAAGCCGGAACCCATGTCCAGCCCCGCGCCCATGATCGCGACATCCACCTTGCCGGCCCTCAGGTCCGCCGGGTTGAGCGCCACCGGCTGGTTGAAGAAGGTGGGGATGCCCTGCTTGGGGCCGGCGCCCAGATAACGGTTCAGGTTAATCGGGCCGGGGCTGCGCGGCGTATCGAACGCCTCCGGCCGCTTCACCCGCCAGCCGTTGAAGCCCGGATCGGCGGTGTTGAGCGGGATCGCCGCCTCGTCCGTGCCGGGGTGGAAGCGCGATGCCTCCACCACCGCCATCATGCCGTCGACATAGGCCTCGATTTCGGCCGGCGTCTTCGTCTCGAAACGCTTGAACAGCAGGTCCTTGCGCGCCGCGAAGCCGCCGGTCTCGCCGTTCAGCAGGAACTCCTTCTTGGCGGGCGGCAGGGTGGCGATCTTGGCGGCCAGCCAGTCCGGCACCTGCCCGGCGCCCTGCGCCACCACCGCCAGCGACACTGCGGCAAGCAGCGCGAGCGCCGGAGCCAGCCTCTTCGCGCGTGCCGCCATATCCGCCCTGCCCCCTTCTTCGCCGCGATGCAGCGCAACCGGAGAGCGCCCGTATCAGCCCGTCCGATATGAGCTTTCTCGCACATGCGAGGTCTACGTCAAATGACGCATACGCCGGTCGGGCTTACGCCCTAGCTTGTCCGCCAGGGCAGATCGCGGGGATCGCGCGCCCGCCGAATCGACCATTTTGGGGGCCGTCATGATCTCTTCGCCCAAGCGCCTGCCGCTCGCCGTCGCCGCCCTGCTAGGCGCCACCGCCGCGCAGGGGGCGGAGCCGGTGAAGGTCGGCGTCCTCCAGTCGCTCTCCGGCACGATGGCGATCAGCGAGGTGACGGTTAAGAATGCCGAGATCATGGCGATCGACGAGATCAACGCCAAGGGCGGCGTGATGGGCCGCCGCATCGTCGCCATCGTCGAGGACGGCGCCTCCGATCCCGCCACCTTCGCGCAGAAGGCCGGCAAGCTGATCCAGCAGCAGCAGGTCGCCACCGTGTTCGGCGGCTGGACCTCGGCCAGCCGCAAGGCGATGCTGCCGGTGTTCCAGCGGACCAACAACCTGCTCTGGTATCCGGTGCAGTTCGAGGGCAACGAATGCTCGCCGAACATCATCTACACCGGCGCGCAGCCGAACCAGCAGATCGTGCCGGCGCTGAACTGGGCGGCGCAGAAGGGCCGGAAACGCTACTTCCTCGTCGGATCGGACTATGTGTTCCCGCGTACCGCCAACCTGATCCTGAAGAAGCAGATCGCCGCCCGCAAGCTGGCCGTGGTCGGCGAGGAATATGTGCCGCTGGGCGGCACCGACTTCTCCGCCGTGGTCGCCAAGATCCGCGCGGCCAAGCCGGACATCATCTTCTCCACCCTGAACGGGGACAGCAACGTCTCCTTCTTCAAGCAGATGGCGGCGGCCGGCCTCTCCTCCGCGCAAATCCCGGTCATGTCGTTCAGCATCGCCGAGCAGGAGGCGCAGGCGATGGGGCCGCAGCTGGTGAAGGGCAGCTACGCGACCTGGAACTACTTCCAGTCGATGCCGACGCCGGCGAACCGGGCGTTCGTCGCCGCCTACAAGAAGCGTTTTGGCGCGGGCGCGGCGATCACCGATCCGATGGTCCACGGCTATGTGAATGTCTATCTGTGGAAGGCGGCGGTGGAGAAGGCGCGCAGCTTCGATCCCACCGCCGTGCGCAAGGCGGCGGCGGCGATGCCGGCCATCCCCTCGCCGATGGGGCCGGTGCGGCTGGCGGGCAACCAGAGCCTCCACCAGCGCGCCTATGTCGGCCAGCTCGATCCCGCCGGCCAGTTCAGGATCATCTCCCGCTCCGATCAGGAGATCGCGCCGAACCCCTATGATCGCCTCGCCTTCCCCGGCAAGACCTGCACGCTGAACTGAGGCGGCGATGACCCAGGCCACATCGTCATCCCGGCCCAAGCCGGGATCCCTGTCTTCCTGCCCGGGCGGTGCCGTTCGCGGCGGGAGACTTGGGTTTCGGCCCGCGCCGGAGCGACTTGGTGGATAGCGCCCTCGTTCTCACCCAGATCTTCAACGGGTTCAGCCTCGCCTCGCTCTACCTGCTGGCGGCGCTGGGGCTGGCGCTCAGCTTCGGGCTGATGCGCGTCATCAACATGGCGCATGGCGAGATGCTGATGCTGGGCGGCTATCTCGCCTACCTCACCCTGCTGGCGGTGCCGGGGCCGATGGGCATCCTCGTCGCCATGCCGGTGGCGTTCGCCGGCGCGGCCTGTATGGGCGGGGTGATCCAGATCGGCCTCGTGCGCCACCTCTCCGCCCGCCCGCTCGACACGCTGCTGGCGACATGGGGGGTGAGCCTGATCCTCCAGCAGGCCGCGCGCAGCCTATTCGGCGCGATCGGCGTGGACGTGACCGCGCCGGCCTGGCTGGACGGCGGCTTCACCCTGGCCGGCGCCAACGTGCCCTCCTCCCGCCTGTTCATCCTGGCGGTGGCGGCGGCGGTGCTCGCGGCGCTGGCGCTGGTCCTCGCCCGCACGCGCATCGGCCTGCTGGTGCGCGCGGTGAACCAGGATCGCATGATGGCGGCCGCCACCGGCATCGACGTGCGCCGCGTAGACCTCGCCATGTTCTGCCTCGGCACCGGCATCGCCGGGCTGGCCGGCGTGGTGCTGGCGCTGCTCGGCCCGGTGACGCCCAATGTGGGGCAGAGCTATATCGTGCCCGCCTTCCTCGTGGTGGTGATGGGCGGCCTCGGTTCGATCGTCGGCACCACCGTGGCGGCGCTGCTGCTGGGGCTGTTCTCCGCGCTGGCGCAGATCTTCGTGGACGTCAGCGTGGCGCAGGTGCTGCTGCTCGCCTTCGTCATCCTCTTCATCCAGGTCCGGCCGCAGGGCGTGATCGCCAGCCGCTCGCGCGCGCTCGATGCGTAGCCCGGCGCGTCTCGCGCCGTGGGCGCTGCTGGCGGCGGGCGCGGTGCTGCCGCTGATCCTCTCGCCCTACGACGTGAACCTCGTCGCCCGCTTCCTCGCGATGGGCATATTGGCGCTCGGGCTGGTGCTGACGTGGGGGCATGGCGGCATATTGAGCCTCGGCCAGGGCGTGTTCTTCGGCCTTGGCGGCTATGCGCTGGCGATGCACATGAAGCTGGCGACCCTGGCCGAGGGCGAGATGCCCGACTTCATGACGTGGAGCGGGCTGGAGCGGCTGCCCTGGTGGTGGGCGCCGTTCGGCAGCGGCGCCTTCGCGCTGGTCGCGGTCGTCGCGGTGCCGGCGGGCCTCGCCGCCCTGTTCGCCTGGTCGGTGTTCCACCGGCGGGTGGGCGGCACCTACTTCGCGCTCATCACCCAGGCGCTGGCGCTGGCCTTCGCCACGCTGCTCATCAGCCAGCAGCCCTATACCGGCGGCTTCAACGGGCTCACCGATTTCACCAGCCTGTTCGGCGCCGATCTGAATGCGCCGGCGATGGGCGACATCCTGTTCTGGGTCACGCTCGCGCTGCTGGCCGCCACCTATGTGGGGGTGAAGGCGCTGCTCGCCTCCCGCTTCGGCACGATGCTGCGCGCCAGCCGCGACGGCGAGAACCGGGTGCGCTTCCTCGGCCACGATCCGACGCCCTACAAGGTGGTCGCCTTCGCCGTCGCGGCCGGGCTGGCCGGGGTCGCCGGCGCGCTGTTCACGCTGCACGCCGGCGTCGTCTCACCCGCGCTGGTGGGCGTGGTGCCCTCGATCGAGATGGTGATCTGGGTGGCGATCGGCGGGCGCAACAGCCTGGCCGGGGCGGTCGCCGGCGCCCTGTTCGTCAACATCGCGCGCGACGCGATCAGCAGCGCCTTTCCGGAGCTGTGGCTCTACGCGCTCGGCACCCTGTTCATCCTCGTCGTCACGCTGCTGCCGGATGGCCTCGCCGGCCTCGCCGGCCGGCGCTGGAGGCGGGCGTGACCGCGCTGCCCGAGCGGCTGCTGGAGGTGGACGGCGTCACCGTCGACTTCGACGGCTTCAAGGCGCTGGACGGCTTCAGCCTGACCCTGGACGCGGGCGAGCTGCGCGTGGTGATCGGCCCGAACGGGGCCGGCAAGTCCACCCTGTGCGACACCATCATCGGCCGGGTGCGCGCCACCGCCGGCCGCGTGCTGTTCCGCGGCGCCGACATCACCCGCCTGCCCGAACATCGCATCGTGCAGGCCGGCATCTGCCGCAAGTTCCAGGCGCCCGGCATCCTGCCCACCCTCTCCGTCGCCGACAATCTCGCCATCGCCGCGCGGAGCGACCGGCGCTGGTGGAAGGCGCTGGGCTTCGGCATCCCCGCCGCCGAGCGCGAGGCGGTGGACCGCATCCTCGCCACCACCGGCCTCGCCGCGCGGCGCGACACGATCGCCGGCGCGCTCTCCCACGGCGAGAAGCAGTGGCTGGAGATCGGCATGGTCGTCGCCACCGACGCCGACCTGCTGCTGCTGGACGAGCCGACCGCCGGCATGGGGCCGGCCGAGACGCGGGCCACGGCCGATCTGATCCGCAGCCTGGCCGGCACCCACGCGATCATCGTGATCGATCACGACATGAGCTTCGTCGAGCAGCTCGCCGCCAAGGTGACGGTGATGCACCAGGGCCGGTTTCTGAAACAGGGCAGCGTCGCCGAGATCCGCGCCGATGCCGCCGTCGCCGAAGTCTATCTCGGGCGGACGAAGGAGTGACCGCGCTGCTGGACCTCGCCGGCGTCGCCAGCGGCTACGGCCAGAGCCGGGTGCTGTGGGACGTGGACCTCGCGCTGCCGGAACGCAGCGTGATGGCGCTGATCGGCCGCAACGGCGTGGGCAAGACGACGTTGCTGCGCACGATCATGGGCGTGCAGCGGCTGGACGGCGGCAGCATCCGCTTCGCCGGCGACGAGATCGGTCGGCTGGACAGCTTCCGCCGCGCGCGCGCCGGCATCGGCTTCGTGCCGCAGGGCCGCCACATCTTCCCGCAGCTGACGGTGCAGGAGAATCTGGAGACCGGCCTCTCGGCCGCCGGCCGCGGCGCGACGGTGCCGGACCATATCTTCGATCTGTTCCCCAAGCTGCGCGAGGTCCGCACCCGCAAGGGTGGCTTCCTCTCCGGCGGCGAGCAGCAGCAGCTGGCGATCGGCCGCGCGCTGGCCGGGCGCCCGCGCCTGCTGCTGCTGGACGAGCCGACCGAGGGCGTGCAGCCCAGCGTCGTGCAGATGATCGAGGCGGCGCTGCGCCGCGTGCGCGACGATCTGGGCGTCACGATCCTGATCGTAGAGCAGTATCTCGATTTCGCCTGGAGCTTCGCCGATCGCTACACCGCGATGGACGGCGGCCGCATCGTGCGCGAGGGATCGACGGTGCAGGACAGCGCAGAGGACGTCGCCCACCTGGTGCATATCTGACGCACCCTCCGCGGCTTCGCACCACGCTTCGTTAAACATCGGGCACGTCACAGCCGCGCAACATCTCCGTCACGGCGATGCCGCCGACGGCCCCCTAGACGCGCGGCATCTGCTCGCACGTGCAGCAATCAGGGGGTTCCATGTCGCCGTTCCGCTACTCGATTCTCGCGCTCGCTTTGGCGTCCACCGCCACCGGCGCCTATGCGGCCGACCTGCCCGCCGCCCCGGCGGACGCGGCGACCGCCGGCGACGCGGCGGACACCGCGGCCGACGACGGCAACGACAATGCGATCATCGTCACCGGCCGCACGACCCGCTCGGTCGTGACGCTGGACGGGCCGGAGATCCAGAAGATCCTGCCCGGCATCAGCCCGCTGAAGGCGATCCAGACGCTGCCCGGCGTGACCTACCTGACGGCCGATCCGTGGGGCAATAACGAGCAGAACATCTCGCTGTTCATCCACGGCTTCAACCAGCAGCAGCTCGGCTACACGCTGGACGGCGTGCCGCTGGGCGATCAGCAATATGGCAATTACAACGGCCTCTCGCCGCAGCGCGCGATCATCTCGGAGAATGTCGGCCGGGTCACGCTCGCCACCGGCGCCGGCGATCTCGGCACGCCCTCCACCAGCAATCTCGGCGGCACGATCGATACCTTCTCCAGCGATCCCGCGCAGGATCTGGGCGTGCGCGTGGCGCAGACGCTCGGCAGCCACGATGCGCAGCGCACCTTCGTGCGGATCGACAGCGGCGATTTCGGCGGTGGCAACCGCCTCTACGTCTCGGGCGTGCGGCAATATGCCAAGGCCTGGGATTTCGACGGCAAGCAGCGCGGCTACCAGGCCAACGCCAAGTTCGTCCACGAGGATGAGACCGGCACGCTGACCGGCTACTTCGCCTATTCGGACAAGGAGGAGCCGAACGAGGACGCCACCGTCGTCTCGGCGGCGCAGCGTTTCCGCCCCTATACGCGGCCGTTCCTCTACCCGAACTTCACCCAGGCGCTCGCTTACTACGCGTCGCCGGCCTACACCGCCGCCGGCGCCAACTACCGCAACTATTACAGCGCCGCGTTGCGCCGCGACTATCTGGGCTACGCGAAGTACGACTGGAAGGTCACGGACGACGTGACGTGGTCCAACCTCGGCTACTATCACCACAATAGCGGCGTCGGCATCGTCGCCGGGCCGATCACCGTGGCCGGCCTGCCGACCCTGTTCTCCTTCTACTATCCGGGGGTGGCCGGCAGCAGCCCGACGTCTCCGGCCAATCTCGCCCGCCTCTCCACGATCTTCGGCGGATCGGGCCTGGCCGCGCGCACCACCGAATATCGCATCGAGCGGTACGGCGCGATCAGCACGCTGCGCGCCACACTCGGCAATCACGAGATCGAGGTGGGCGGCTGGTACGAGCGGCAACGCTCCTCCGCCTTCCGCCGCTGGTATGCGGTGGACGTCAACAATCCCTCCAACCCCTATAACCGGCCGGAAGACTATGCCACGCCGCTGATCACGCAATATGGCAGCCAGATCCGCGTCGACGAATATCAGTATCACCTGCAGGATGCCTGGCACATCACGCCGGCGATCACCCTGCAGGCCGGCTTCAAGGGCGAGATCCAGCACGCCCGGCAGGCGGTGCCGGTGCAGCCGATCCCCGGTTCCTTCACCGGATCGCGCGAGCTGCCGGTCGGCGGCCTGAAGACGCACCGCTACTTCCTGCCGCAGGTCGGCGGCATCTGGGATGCGACGGGCAGCGAGCAACTGTTCTTCAACGTGCAGAAGAACATGCGCCAGTTCCAGACGAGCGCGGCGGCCGGCCTCTCGCCCTTCGCGCTCGGCAGCCAGACGCTGTTCGAGTTCTTCAAGGCGAACACCAAGCCGGAGACGAGCTGGACGTACGAGGTGGGCGCCCGCACCCGCCGCACCCTCGATCTCGGACCGATCACCGCTTTCGAGGGGCAGATCAGCTACTATCACGTCGATTTCAGCAACCGCCTGCTGGCGATCAGCCCGACGACGACGATCACCGCGATCGTAAGCGGCGCCACGATCCTCCAGAATGTCGGCAGCGTGAAGACGGACGGCGTCGACTTCGCCGGCACCCTGCACTTCGGCCCGCATTTCTCGCTCTACAACGCGCTGTCTTACAATCGCTCGATCTACCAGGACGATTACCGGACCGGCGCGAGCACGATCGTGCGGACATCGGGCAAGAAGGTGCCGGGATCGCCGGACTGGCTGAACAAGACGGTGGCGACGCTGGATATCGCGCCGGTGGAGGTGCAGCTGATCGGCGACTATCTCGGCACCCGCCTCGCCACCTTCACCAACGATCTGAAGTCGCCCGGCTACTACACCATGTCCGGCCGGATCGCGGTGGAGGTGCCGCTGGGCGCATCGGTGGTAAAGAAGCTCACCGTGGCGGTGAACGTCACCAACCTCACCGACAAGCGCGCAGCCTCCACGCTGAGCATCGGCGCCGCCTCCGGCACCTACAACTTCTTCCCGCTGGCCGAGCGGCAGGTGTTCGGCACCGTCAGCGCCGCCTTCTGACGCCTTTTCCTTCCGTCACCCGGATCGGGTGACGGAAGGGGGCACTGCTACCCCGCCAGCGTCCGCACGGCGATGGCCGCGGCGGACGCGCGATTCTCCACGCCCAGCTTCTCGAACACCTGCTCGAGATGCTTGTTCACCGTGCGCGGGGAGATGCCGAGGATCTCGCTGATCTCGCGGTTGGGCTTGCCCCGGCTCACCCACAGCAGCACTTCCGCCTCGCGGCTGGTGAGGACGTGGCGGGCGGCGAGGATGCGTTCGTCGTCGCCCTCGCGCGCTTCGGTCAGGCGGATCAGCCACTCGTCCGGGCCGGCGCGGTTCAGCAGCACGAACTCCAGCCGGCTGCCGCCCACGTCCACCCGCGCGGTCGCGGTGTCGGCATCGGCGGCCTGGATGCGCCGCACCGCCGCCGCGATCGCCGCCGGCAGCGCCGGGCGGCGCCAGTCGGGAACGAGCCGGCCGAGCACCTCGTCGGCACGTGGCGTGCTCCACAGCAGGTTGCCGGCGGCGTCCACCGCCAGCAGCAGACGGCCCGAGGCATCGAGCGCCACGTGCGATCCCTGCGCCACCCGCGCGTTGGCGAGGTGGACGCGGATGCGCGCGATCAGCTCCTCCACCACGATCGGCTTGTGGACATAGTCGACGCCGCCGGCGGCGAAGCCGTGGACGACATGCTCGGTCTCGGTCAGCCCGGTCATGAAGATGATCGGCGCTTGCGCGAAGCGCGGATCCTGCTTGATCCGACGGGTGGTGGCGAAGCCGTCCAGCCCCGGCATCATCGCGTCCATCAGCACGATGTCGGGGGTCACGTGCTCCAGCAGCTCCAGCGCCGCCTCGCCGTCGGTCGCGATCAGCACGGTCATGCCGGCGCCCTCCAGCGTGTCCGTCAGGAAGCGCAGCGAATCGGGCGTGTCGTCCACCACCAGCACGGTGTCGCGGGTGGGATCGGCCGGCTTGTGGCCCGCGCCCTCCGGCGCGTCTTGCGGACCTGGGTACGCCTTAGCCACGGGCACGATCTTCCAGCATCTTCAGATAGGCCTTGAGGTCGAACGCCTTCACCCGGCCGCGCAGCCGCTCGGCCAGGCTGCGACTGTCGGGCAGCGCCGCCTCCATCTCGTCGAGCTTGGCCTCTATGCCGCGAATGTGGCCGATCCGCCCCAGCCGGCGCAGCTCGCTGACATACGGCCCCGCATCGGCGAGCGCCGCCTCCGCGCCATCCTCGCCCGTGGCCCGGCCCGTCTCCTCGCCCGGCGCCGTCACCCACGCCAGGCCGAGATGCTGGGCCAGCACGTCCAGCAGCAGCTCCAGCGCCACGGGCTTCATCACGAAGCCGTCATGGTCGGCGCGCCCGTCCCCGCCCCTGCTGAACTCGTGCGCGTTGGCCGAGACCATCACGATGCGCACCGCCTCGCCATGGGCGCGGCGCAGCGCCGCCGCCGTCTCCCAGCCGGACAGGCCCGGCATCTGGATGTCGAGCAGCACGATGTCGGGCTGGCACCGCGCGGCCAGATCGATGCCCTCGGCGCCGGTCGAGGCGGCGTAGACGATGAAGTCGAGCGGCCGCAGCAGGCTCTGCAGCACGCTTAGCTGCAGCGGATCGTCGTCGATCAGCAGGATCGTGCGGCGGCGGCCCTCATAGCCGGCGATCGCGCGGGCGCGCACGGTGGCGACGGGCGGCTCGCGCGGCTCGGCCAGCATCAGCCGCAGGGCGAAGCGGCTGCCGACGCCCGGCGTGCTGGTGACGGAGACGTCGCCGCCCATGATCTGCACCAGCACGCGGGTGATCGCGAGGCCCAGGCCCACGCCCGGCTGCGCCCGCGCCGCATCCGATCCGCCGCGATCGAACGGCTCGAAGATGCGTTCCAGATCCTCGCGCTGGATGCCGAGGCCGGTGTCGGCGATCTCAAACTCCGCCACCTGGCTGCGGAACCGCACGGTGAGGGAGGCGTGGCCCGCCTTGGTGTATTTCACCGCATTGGACAGCAGGTTTATCAGGATCTGCCGCAGCCTCTTCTCGTCGGTGCGGACGAAGGCGGGCATCCGCTCGGGCCGCGTATAGCGGAACTCGATGCCCTTGGCCTCGGCCTGCATGCGGAACATGTCGGCGATCTGATCGAGGAAGGCGGGCAGCGGCACCGTGTCCGAGCTCAGCCGGATCACCCCGCTCTCGATCCGCGAGATGTCGAGCAGGCCGTCGACGAGGTTGGTCAGATGCTCGGACGAGCGGCGGATCACGCGCCCCGCCTCTTCCGCCGCGATCGGGCTGCGGCGCTCCAGCAGCTGGGCATAGCCGTAGATCGCGTTCAGCGGACTGCGTATCTCGTGGCTGACGCCCACCAGATAGCGGCTCTTGGCCAGATTGGCGTTCTCCGCCACCTCGCGCGCCTTCTGCAGTTCGGCGTCGGTGCGGGTGTGGGCGGCGATCTCCTCGACCAGCTTGGCGGTCTGGTGCGCGGTGTCGCGCTCGGCGGCGCGCCTGCTGTCATGCGCCAGCACGATCAGGCAGGCGGCGATGCCGGAGAGCAGCAGCAGCGCGAAGAACACCACCCACAGCGTCGTCTCCACCACCCCGCGCGCATCGGGCACCATCGCGCCGAACTGCACGTAGATGAGGTACAGGATCGTGCCGATCACCAGCGTGAACAGGGTCTGCAGGGCGACGAAGCTGCCGACCGTCGATCGCACGCCGTGGACGATCGCGGGCGGCAGCATGCGGGCCAGCAGGTGCGTCGCCTGCTCGGCGACCCGGCTGTCCGTCTTGCACATGTCGCGGCAGCGCGTCTCCAGCGTGCAGCAGAGCGAGCAGATCGGCGCCTGATAGGCCGGGCAATGGGCCATGTCGTTGCGTTCGAACGCATTCTCGCAGATTGTACAGACGAGATCGCCCTGCCCTTCCGGCAGCCCGCCCGGCGCACGCGCGATGTAGAAGCGGCCGCGCGTGGCGAGCGCGATCGCCGGCGCCGCGACGAAGGCGACGGCCATCCCCAGCAGCGGCGAGAAGGCGTGGGCCAGCGGCCCGAGCAGCCCGGCCAGCGCCACCGTGGAGACGAGGATCGACAGCCCCATCGCGCCGACGCCGACCGGATTGATGTCGTAGAGATGGGCGCGCTTGAACTCTATGTGGCGCGGGCTGAGGCCGAGCGGCTTCGAGATCACGAGATCGGCCGAGAGCGCGCCCATCCAGCCGGCGGCGAGATTGGCGTAAAGGATCAGGATGCCCTCGATCACGCGGATGATGCCGATCTCCATCAGCAGCAGCGCCAGCAGCACGTTGAACACCAGCCACACCACCCGGCCCGGATGGGCGTGCGTCAGCCGCGAGAAGAAGTTCGACCAGGCGATCGATCCTGCATAGGCGTTCGTCACGTTGATCTTCATTTGGCAGACCAGCACCAGCAGGCCGGTGAGCGCCAGCGCCGCCGCCTCGCCCGGCACCATCTGGCGGAAGACGACGTAGAACATGTCGGTGGGGCTCGCCGCCCGCTCGATCGTGCCGCCGTGGCTCAGCGCGAAGAGCGCAAGGAACGAGCCCAGCAGCAGCTTCACCCCGCCGATCGCCACCCAGCCCGGCCCGCCGGACAGCATCGCCGCCCACCACCGCGCATCGCGGCCGGGCTTCTTCTCGGGCAGGAAGCGCAGATAATCCGCCTGCTCGCCGATCTGCGGCAGCAGCGACAGCAGGGTGGACAAAGCGAGGCCGAACAGCAGCAGGTCGACCGATCCGTCGGCGGCGCCCAGCCGGCCGGAGAAGCGCGTCCAAGCCGCCATGTCCTCGCCTGCGGCGAACAGGATGTAGCCAATCGGCGCCAGTTGCAGCAGCAGCCACAGCGGCGTCGTTACCGTCTGCATGCGGTTGATGAGGCTCATGCCGTAGAGCGCGATGGGGATCACCACCAGCGAGCTCAGGATATGGGCGAAGGCGATCGGGATGCCGAACGCCATCTCCAGCGCCACGGACAGGATGGAGGCCTCGATCGCGAACAGCAGGAAGGTGAAACTGGCGTAGATCAGCGACGTGATCGTCGAGCCGAGATAGCCGAAGCCGGCGCCGCGCGTCAGCAGGTCCACGTCCAGCCCCTCGCGCGCGGCATGGTAGGCGATCGGCAGGCCCACCGCGAACATCAGCGCGATGGCGGCGGCGATGGCGGCGGCGGCGTTGGCGAAGCCGTAGGCCAGCGTGATCGTGCCGCCGATCGCCTCGCAGGCCAGGAAGCTGGTCGCGCCGATCGCGGTGCCGGCGATCCGCAGGTAGCTCCACCGCCGCGCCCGGCGCGCGGTGAAGCGCAGGGCATAATCCTCCATCGTCTGGCTGGCCGCCCACTTGTTGTACTGGCGCCGCTCGCGGATGATGTGCTGGCCCGGCGCCATGCCTAGCGCTCGTTGGAACAATGGAACCCGCTCATCCTGAGGAGCCATTGAGCCCGGCGAAATGGCGTCTCGAAGGACGGCCCGAGCGTGCGTCCTTCGAGACGGGCCTTCGCCGGGCTCAGTCCCTCCTCAGGATGAGCGGAAATGGTGCGGCTCGCCGTCATACGGCTTTCAATCCGCCGGCCACGACGATGAAATCGACGATGGCGGGGAGCCCCACCGCCTCCTTCAGATTGGTGAACAGGAACGGCCGTTCGCCCCGCATCCGGCGCGCGTCGCGGTCCATCACCTCCAGCGAGGCGCCGACCAGCGGCGCGAGATCGATCTTGTTGATGACGAGCAGGTCCGATCGGGTGATGCCGGGGCCGCCCTTGCGCGGGATCTTGTCGCCGGCGGACACGTCGATCACGTAGATCGTGATGTCGGCCAGCTCCGGCGAGAAGGTGGCGGCCAGATTGTCGCCGCCGCTCTCGATGAAGATCAGCTCCAGGCTGGGGAAGCGATCGACCATCTCGTCCACCGCGGCCAGGTTGATGCTGGCATCCTCGCGGATGGCGGTGTGCGGGCAGCCGCCGGTCTCCACGCCCATGATCCGCTCCGGCACCAGCGCGCCCGATCGGGTGAGGAACTCGGCATCCTCGCGGGTGTAGATGTCGTTGGTGATCGCGGCGACGTCGTAGCGGTCGCGCATGGCCTTGCAGAGCCGGTCGGTCAGCGCCGTCTTGCCCGAGCCGACCGGCCCGCCGATGCCGACGCGCAGCGGGCCGTTGTGCGTGCTATGGTGGTTCATGAGCGGAACAGCCTCGTATATTGCGTTTCGTGGGTCAGGCTGGCGAGTTCCACCAGCAGCGCCGAGGTGCCGAGATCGTCGGGATCGGTGGCCGGCGCGCGGGCGACGACGTCCTCGATCACCGGCGTCAGCCGGGCGGTGGCGATCTGCCCGTCCGTCTGCCCCAGCGGCACCAGTCTGACGCCCGCCGAGACGAGGTTGGCGGCGGTGCCGTGGATCCACGCGGTAAGCGCCGGCCGCAGCGGCGCGCCGTGCGCCGCGCAGGCGAGCGCGCCGACGATGCAGTGCGCCACCGGCCGCCCGGCATGGCGCGCGGCAAAGGCGTCCAGCGCAGGATGCGGCCAGGCCGCGCGGGTGACGGCGAGGAAGCTGCGCCCCATCTGCCGGCTCTCCAGCGCCGTCTCCGCCGATCCGCGAAACGCGACGGCAAGCTCGGCGATCGCATCCATGGCGGCGTCGCGGGCCTTCGACCCGTCGTCCGCGCCATCCCCGCGCCACGTTTCATATGCCCTGGCGAACAGCACGGCATCCACCCAGCCGCCGCCGCGCGCGATCACGGCCGAGACATAGTCCACCAGGCTCGCGGCATCGCGCACCGCACCCGCCTCCACCGCCGCCTCCAGCCCGTGACTGTAGCTGAACGCGCCGACGGGGTAGCTCGGCGAGGTCCACGCCAGCAGCATCGCGAGCGCGCGATCAGTGGTCATGGCGGTGCCCGCGATCATGGGCGTGGGCGTGATCGTGGTCGTGGTCGTGCGTATGCCCGTGGCCATGCGCGTGCCCGCCACCCTCGCGGCCGGCATAGGCGCCCGCTTCCGGCGTGAACGGCGCGACGATCTCCGCCACCGTGCCGCCCAGCCCGCGCAGCATGGCGGCGATCACATGGTCGGCGCGCAGGCGGATGCGGTCCGCGCCGATATCGGCCGGCAGGTGGCGGTTGCCGACATGCCAGGCCAGCCGCATCAGCAGCGCGGGGCTGGCGGCGCGCACCTCGATCAGCGGCTCGTCCGCCGCCGCCACGGCGATCACGCCGCCGCCGTCCAGCGCCAGCCCGTCGCCCTCGGCCAGCACCGCCGCCGCCGGCAGATCGAGCAGGAAATCGGTGCCACCCTCGCCCAGATAGCGGAAGCGCCGGCGGTGGCGCGCATCGTGATCGAGCGTGACGCGATCGAGCGCCGTCGTCGCGTCCCACTCGCCGGCGCGCAGGATGGCGCTGGCCCGCAGCATCAGAACAGGAAGTAACGCTGGGCGAAGGGCAGCACGTCCGCCGGTTCGCAGGTCAGCAGTTCGCCGTCGGCACGCACTTCGTAGGTCTCCGGATCCACTTCGATATGCGGCATGGCGTCGTTCAGCACCATGTCCTTCTTGCCGATGCCGCCGCGCGTGTTCCGCACCGCCGCCAGCGGCCGGCGCAGGTTCAGGCGGTGCGCGGCGCCGTCATCGATCGCCGCCGCGCTGGCGAACAGCAGCGACGAGGCGGAGCCCGCCCCGCCCATGCCGCCCCACATCGGGCGGTAGTGCACCGGCTGCGGCGTCGGGATCGAGGCGTTGGGATCGCCCATCGGCGCGGCGGCGATGCTGCCGCCCTTGATGACCAGATCGGGCTTCACCGCGAAGAAGGCCGGCGACCACAGCACCAGATCGGCCAGCTTGCCGATCGTGACGGAGCCGACCTCGTGCGCGATGCCGTGGGCGATCGCCGGGTTGATCGTATATTTGGCGATGTAGCGGCGCGCGCGGAAGTTGTCCGCCTCCGCCCCTGCCTGATCGGCATCCTGCGCCAGCGCGCCGCGCTGCCGCTTCATCTTGTCGGCCGTCTGCCAGCAGCGAATGATCGTCTCGCCCACGCGGCCCATCGCCTGGCTGTCCGACGACATCATCGAGAAGGCGCCGAGATCGTGCAATATGTCCTCGGCGGCGATCGTCTCCTTGCGGATGCGGCTCTCGGCGAAGGCCACGTCCTCGGCGATCTTCGGGTCGAGATGATGGCACACCATCAGCATGTCGAGATGCTCGTCCAGCGTGTTGACGGTGTAGGGCCGCGTCGGGTTGGTCGAGCTCGGCAGCACGTTCGGCAGCCCGGCCAGGCGGATGATGTCCGGCGCGTGGCCGCCGCCCGCACCCTCGGTGTGGAAGGCGTGGATCGTGCGGCCCCTGAACGCCGCGATCGTGCTCTCGACGAAGCCGCTCTCGTTCAGCGTGTCGGTGTGGATCGTCGCCGCCACGTCGAACGCGTCGCAGACGGAGAGGCAGCAGTCGATCGCGGCCGGCGTGGTGCCCCAGTCCTCGTGCAGCTTCAGGCCGCAGACGCCCGCGCGCACCATCTCCTCCAGCGCCGCCGGCCGGCTGGCATTGCCCTTGCCGAACAGGCCGAAGTTCATCGGCAGCGTCTCCAGCGCCTGCATCATCCGGCCGATATGCCACGGCCCCGGCGTACAGGTGGTGGCCAGCGTGCCGTGCGCCGGGCCGGTGCCGCCGCCCAGCATCGTGGTGATGCCGGCGTACAGCGCCTCCTCCACCTGCTGCGGGCAGATGAAGTGGATGTGCGCATCGATGCCGCCGGCCGTCACGATCTTGCCTTCGCCGGCGATCACCTCGGTGCCGGGGCCGATCACGATGTCCACCCCCGGCTGCACGTCCGGGTTGCCGGCCTTGCCGATATGGCTGATGCGCCCGCCCGTCAGGCCGATATCGGCCTTGATGATGCCGCCATGGTCGAGGATCACGGCGTTGGTGATGACGGTGTCGACGGCGCCCTCGGCTCGTGTCCGCTGGCTCTGCCCCATGCCGTCGCGGATCACCTTGCCGCCGCCGAACTTCACCTCCTCGCCATAGACGGTGCGATCCTCCTCCACCCGGATGAGGAGCGAGGAATCGCCCAGGCGGATGCGATCGCCCGTGGTCGGCCCGAACATGCCGGCATAGGCCCGGCGCGAGAGGGTGGTCATGATCGCTCCTCCCCGGCACGGGGAGGGGGACCAGCGCAGCTGGTGGAGGGGGAGCGCGGCAAGCGTGCCGATCCGTTCGCCGCACGGTCTCTCCAGCACGCTTCGCGCAGTCTCCCTCTCCGTGCCGGGAAGGAATGTGCCGCGCGCATCACAGCGGTCCCATCACGTCGCCGCGGAAGCCGATCGCCACGCGCGCGCCGGCGAACGGCACCAGCGCCACCTCGCTCGTCTGTCCGGGCTCGAAGCGGATGGCGGTGCCGCTGGCGATGGCGAGCCGCTGGCCCCGCGCCGCCGCCCGATCGAAGACGAGCGCGGGGTTCGTCTCGGCGAAATGATAGTGGCTGCCCACCTGGATCGGCCGGTCGCCGCTGTTCGCCACCGTCAGCCGCGTGACCGGGCGGCCGGCGTTCAGCGCGATCTCGCCCGCGCCGGTCAGGATCTCGCCCGGGATCATCGCGCGCGCCTCAGCGGATCGGCCGGTGGACGGTGACGAGCTTGGTGCCGTCGGGGAAGGTCGCCTCCACCTGGATGTCGTGGATCATCTCGGCCACCCCCTCCATCACCTGGTCGCGGGTGAGGACGTGCCCGCCCGACGCCATCAGCGCCGCCACGCTCGCGCCGTCGCGCGCGCCTTCCACCACATGATCGGCGATCAGCGCCACCGCCTCGGGGTGGTTCAGCTTCACGCCGCGTTCCAGCCGGCGACGCGCGACCATCGCGGCCATCGCGACCAGCAGCTTATCCTTCTCGCGCGGCGTCAGGTTCATCTCAGCAGCGCCATATCGCGGGCATCCGGCCGGCGAAACCGCCCGCCGCCGCGCGCAGCCCCGCGGCGATGCGCACCACCGCCCGGCGCAGCGCCGCCGCGTCCGCCGCCAGCAGGCGCACGATCAGCATCCCGTCGAAGCTGGTCGCGCCGCCGCGATCGCCGGCGATCAGGGCGCGGGCGGCATCCAGGTGGCGCGCGGCATCGTCCGCGACATAGACGATGGTGGCGCTGGACGTCGCGTCGCCGAAGGCGAACGGCGCGGCCATGGCGGCGGCGACGTCGCCCTCCAGCCGCAGCGCGTCCACCCAAAGCAGCCGGCCGTCTCGCCGGATGCGCCAGCTGTCGTGCACCCGGCCGGTGCGCATCGCCTCGCCCATCGCCGATCGGCCGAAGACCAGGCTCTCCACCGCCAGCAGCCGGCCGGTAACGGCGACGTCGGCCTCGAAGGCGCGGGCCACGCGCGTGCCCTCGAACAGGATCGCCTCCTGCCCCAGCCACTCGCCCCAGCCGCCCGCACCCACCGAAACGCGCGTCTCGATACGGATGTCGGGATCGCCGGGCAGCACGCGATAGAGCTTCTCGGCCGCCTGCGTCGTGACCGTGGCGGCGGCGCCGGCGGCGATCGCCACCTCCACGCGGATCCGGTCGCCCCCGGTCAGCCCGCCGCTGGTGGTGACGGACACCGCCTCCACCGGCTCGCTCGGCTCCACGTCCGGGAAGAGGATACGGCAGGGCGCGCGCTGGTAGAGATCGGCCAGCCGCCCGGGCGCCGCGAAGGCGATGCGCGCCGCCCCGTCCACCCGCTGGTGGCGCGCGGCCGCCGGCTCTTGCGCCAGATCGGCAGGGTGCGGCCGGCAAAGCTCCATTGTCGAACGATAGGAGCCGCTTGCGGCGGAGTCATGGGGTGTTTGACGTAGTGACGAACGCACCGCGCGCCTCCCGCCGCCGCCGCCCGGCCCACTTCGCGGGGCGATCGGCCGGCTACGTCAAACGACCCATGGCGGTGCGGTGGCCGCCGGCGCCAAATCGCCGCCATCGCTGGACGGGGGACAGACATGGCGCGGCCGACCGCAACTTCCTGGATGGCGCTCGCGCTAATGCTGGCGGCGACCGCCCCGGCCGCCGCGCAGACGCTGGCGCCCGCCGCCGCCGGCGGCTTCAAGCCCTCCGCCGCCGAACCGCCGAAGCCGGCGCCGCCCGCCGCCAGCCCCACCCTCACCGATCCCGCCAAGCCGCCGCCGCCGCTGCTGGAGAGCGAGACGAGCGACATCGCCACCCTGCCGCCGGCCACGCCGCACCGCGTGTTCCTGGCCACGCGCGGCGGCGGTATCACGATCATCAACGGCGACACCGCCAAGATCGAGGGAACGGTAAACTCCACCGGCGCGGCCGGCTTCGCCGTGGCGCCGGACAACGGCACCTTCTACGTCTCCGAGACGATCTGGACGAAGCAGAATCGCGGCATCCGGCAGGACATGGTGTCCGTCTACGACGGCACCACCCTGCTGTTGAAGACGGAGATCAAGCTGCCCGGCCGCCTGATCGCCTCCGGCCGCATCCCATTCTTCAGCCTCAACGCCAGCGGCACGCGCGGCTTCGTCTACAATATGGAGCCGGCCGCCTCCGCGATCGTCGTCGATCTGCTGGCGGGCAAGGTGATCTCCACCGTCGAGACGCCGGGCTGCGGCCTCGTCTACCCGTTCCGCGACGAAGGTTTCGCCTCGCTGTGCGCGGACGGCTCGCTCGCCAGCGTGCGGCTGGACGCGAAGGGCCGGGGCACGATCACCCACAGCCCGGTCTTCTTCGATGCCGAGAAGGATCCGGTGTTTGAGGAGAGCATCGTCGATCGCGCGGCGGGCAAGGCGCTGTTCATCACCTATACCGGCATGGTCTATCCGGCGACGCTCGGCGCCACCTCCACCATCGGCCAGGGCTGGTCGCTGCAGCGCGCCGCCGGCCTCGCCGCCGCCACCACCGCGCCCCAGCAGAAGACGTGGCGGCCCGGCGGACGACGCCCGTTCGCCTGGCATCCGGCCAGCGGGCGGCTGTTCGTGCTGATGCACGAGGGCAATCACTGGACGCAGAAGGCCAGCGGCACGGAGGTGTGGGTGATCGACGCGGCGACCCAGGCGCTCGTCACCCGCTACGAACTGCCGACCGCCGGCTACACGATCGCCGTCAGCCAGGATGCGGACCCGCAGCTCTATGTCGCGTCGGAGGACGGCTGGTTCTGGCGGCTCGATCCGCAGACCGGCAAGGTGCAGAAGGCGCTCGACGATCTCGGCCGCCCCGGCCTGATGGCGATGACGGGCTTCTGAGCGGATGAGCGCCGCCCTCCTGATCGCCTGCGTGGCCGCGATGGCGCGGATCGGCGTCGCCTGCCTGTTCGCGGCGGCCGCGATCGGCAAGCTGCGGCGGCGGGACGACTTCGCCGCCGCCGTCGCCGCCTACCGGCTGCTGCCAGACGTGCTGGTGGCGCCCGTCGCGGCGGCGCTGCCGCCGGTGGAGATCGCGATCGCGCTGGGCCTCGTCGCCGGGCTGCCGCTCGCCTGCGCGGCGGCCGCCGGGCTGCTGGCGCTGTTCGCCGCGGCGATGGCGGCGAACCTGGCGCGCGGGCGGCGCCACATCGATTGCGGCTGCGATCCCGCGGCGGCACCCCGCCCGATCGGCTGGAGGCTGGTGGCGCGCAACCTGACCCTCGGCCTGCTGCTGGCGGGCGGCCTGGCGCCTCTGCCCGCGCTGCCGCTGCCGCTGCTCGCCACGGCGGCGGGTGCTGGTCTCCTCGTGTTCCTGCTCGGCCAGATCCTCGCCTCCCTCGGATCGATCGCGTCGCCCCGCACCGGCGCCGGCCGCGCCGCCCCCACCAGCGGAGTACGCTGACATGCTGATCGCCTCCACCTTCCTGCTCTGGATCGTCGTCGCGCTGCTGACCATCGCGGTGCTGGCGCTCGCCCGGCAGATCGGCGTGCTGCACGAGCGGATCGCGCCGATGGGCGCGCTGGTGACGGGGGGCGGGCCGGCCGCCGGCGATCTCGCGCCGCACGTCCACGCCACCACGATAGACGGCCGGCCGCTCGCCATCGGGCCGGGCCAAATGGGGCCGCGCCGCACCCTGCTGATGTTCGTGGCGCCCAGCTGCCCGGTCTGCCGCAAGGTGATCCCGATCGCCAAGGGCGTCGCCTCGGCCGAAGGCATCGACCTCGTCTTCATCGGCGACGGCGACGCGGCCGAGCAGGCGGCGATGGTCGATAGGTACAAGCTCTCCGGCTACCCCTTCGCCAACAGCCCGGCCGTGGGCCTCGCCTTCCACGTCGGCAAGCTGCCCTACGGCGTGCTGATCCGCAGCGACGGGGTGATCGCCGCCAAGGGCCTGGTCAGCAGCCGCGAGCATGTCGAGAGCCTCGTCAACGCCGACGACAAGGGCTTCGCATCCGCCCAGGCGTATCTGCGCAGCGTCGACACGGCAGCGGCCTGACGCCGGCCAACAGGGGAACAGCATCATGGCCAACGACCTGATCGACAGCATCAGCGAGCGCTTCGTCCGCCGGCTGGCGGGCGGCACCTCGCGCCGCACGATCCTCTCCCGGCTGGGGCTGGCGCTGGTCGCCGCGCCCGCCTTCCCGTTGCTGCCGGTGGAGCGCGGCAAGGCGAACGCGCAGGCGCCCTCCGCCCCCGGCCAGCCGGCGCCCGGCGCGGACCTGACCGACTTCCAGAAAAAGGCGCAGACCAAGGACGATACCGAGTGCAACTACTGGCGCTACTGCGCCATCGACGGATCGCTCTGCACCTGCTGCGGCGGCGGCGTGCACACCTGCCCGCCGGGCACCTCGCCCTCGCTCACCTCGTGGGTCGGGACCTGCTACAATCCGGACGACAAGCGCAGCTACCTGATCGCCTATCGCGATTGCTGCGGCACCTCCGGCTGCGGCCAGTGCCGCTGCGACAATACGGAGGAGGCGAGCCCAGCCTACCGGCCGCAGGGCAATAACGAGATCATCTGGTGCTTCGGCACCTCGAACATGGCCTATCACTGCTCGACGGCGGCGCTCGTCGGCGCGGCGAGTTGAGCGATGCTCCCTGCCCGCGCCCCTTGTGCCGAGCGCAGTCGAGTCGCCGCCAGCGTCCCTCGCCTTCGCCCGAGATATGGCGTGCTGGTCCTGGCGGCGCTGATGCTGCCGGCGCCATCCTCCGCGCAGACGGCACCGATGGCCTACACCGCCAACTGCCAGATGTGCCACCAGGCCGCCGGCGCCGGCATCCCCGGCCAGTTCCCGCGCGTGGCCGGCCGCGCCGGCGCGATCGCCGCGAAACCGGCGGGGCGCGCCTATCTGATCGACGTGCTGCTGAACGGCATGGCCGGGCGCATGATGGTCGACGGCAAGCCGATCATGGGCGTGATGCCGCCCTTCGCCCGCCTGTCCGATACGGATATCGCCGCGACGCTCACCTATGTGACGAAGCTGCCGGGCGGCCCGCCCAGGATAGCGCCCTTCGCGGCCGCAGAGATCAAGGCCGCACGCGCCGCGCCGAAGAAGAGCGCGACCGAGATGAAGACAGTGCGGGAGCAACTGGCCGCGCAGGGGCTGATCCCGTGAGATCGCCCGCGAGGTTGCGCCTGTGAAACTCCGGCAGTGAGAGCGTGGCTGTGAAGCCGTGGCTGTGGCTGGCACTGGGCGCGATCGCCGCCGCGCCCGCGATCGCCGGGGATAATTACGCGACTGAGCGCAATGCAGTGACGCTCAGCCCGGCGCAGACCCAGTTCATCCTGCGCTGCGGCGGGTGCCACGGCACGCTCGGCGTGTCGCCGCCCAGATCGGTGCCGTCGCTGCGCGGCGTCGCCGGCTGGTTCCTCTGCACGCCGGAGGGCCGCGAATATGTGATCCGCCTGCCCAACGTCTCGCGCGCGCAGTTCGACGATGCGACGCTGGCGCAGGTGATGAACTTCGTGACGTTCGATCTCGGCGAGCGGTCCGCTCCGCCCGCCGCCGCCCGCTTCACCCAGGCGGAGGTGGCGGCCATCCGCGCGCGTCCGCTGAACGCTTTGCCGCTGCGGCAATTCCGCCGCAAGGTGGTGACGGGCCTGGTCCGCCGGTGCCACGCGCCGGCCTCGATGCTGGACTACGATCGGCGGGGCTGATCGCGAGGCCCGGCCGCCCGCGCCCGTTCGCCACGCCGCGGAGCGAGGATCGCGGAAAGTGCGGGCCACGACGCTCGCGTCCAGACGACTTGCGCCCTAACGACCGGGCACGCGGCCGCGAACGCGGCCGGGTGCGATCCTCCTCGCGGCGCCGTCCTCAGCCGAACAGCTTGCTCGCGACCTTGGCGACGAGTTCGCCCTGGTGTCGCGCGCCTTCGATCTCGATGGCGCTCACCGCGCGCGATCCTTCGGACGCGGCGATCGTCGTGGCGCCGTAGGGGGATCCGCCGACGATCTCGTCCAGCGTCATCTGCCCCTTGTGGCTGTAGGGCAGGCCGACGATCGTCATGCCGAAGTGCAGCAGGTTGGTGATGATCGAGAACAGGGTCATTTCCTGCCCGCCATGCTGGGACGCGGTGGAGGTGAAGGCCGCGCCCACCTTGCCGTTCAGCGCGCCGCGCGCCCACAGCCCGCCCGCCTGATCGAGGAACGCCGCCATCTGCGAGGACATGCGGCCGAAGCGCGTGCCGGTGCCGACGACGATCGCGTCATAGCGTTCGAGATCGTCGATCGTGGCGATCGGCGCCGCCTGATCGAGCTTGTAGTGGCTCTGCCGGGCGACGTCGTCCGGAACCGTCTCCGGCACGCGCTTCACGTCCGCGGTGGCGCCGGTCGCGCGTGCGCCCTCGGCGACGGCGTTCGCCAGCGTCTCGACATGGCCGTAGCTCGAATAATAGAGAACCAGCACCCTGCTCATCGATTGTTCCTCGTCATGGCGCCACCACCGGCACCCGGATGGCGCCAACGCACCGCCGGCGCGATCCGCCGCACCGGCGTCGGGCGATCAGCCCGGCAGGTGGGCGCGCATCCAGTCCAGCAGCGCGCGGCAGGCCGGCTCGGCCGTCGCCTCGGACAGGGTGAGCGAGACGCTGCGGTCGCCATGGTCGATCGTGATCGCATAGCGTTCGGCCTCCGGCGCGCGGGCCTTCGTCTCGGCCGCCCGCGCCTCCTCCGCGCGCGAGGCGCCCTCGGCGGCGATGGCGAGGCGGGTGCCTTCCGCCGCATCGGCGGGGGCCAGCGCCGCCGTGTCGATCCGCGCCGGCAGAGCGAAGCGGCCGGCCCAGCCGCCATGGGTGGTCATGCTGAGCTTCATCGGCCGGGCTCCGCTGAATCAGGGCCTGATCTTGGCGACCGCGCCGGCAAGCGCGCCCACCGCCTCGCTCAACCCGGCGATCTGGCGGGAGAGTTCGGCGAAGCTGCGGCCGCCGTCGTCGCCGGGCGGGCGATCGCCGTCCGATCCGGCGATCACGGCGCTGCTGATGCGGATGCCCACCTGCGCCCAGGCATCCAGCACCGCCTGCTGCGCCGGGCTGCCGGTGCCGTGCAGCTGCGTCGCCTTGGTGTAGGTGGTGTCGGCGAAATCCTGGAACTCGGTCTTGGGGTTGGAGGCGGCGAGCGCCTCGTACCAGATGTGGCCCGGCGCCTCCCACGCATTGCCGCCGATGCCGGTCGCCGTCAGGTAGAAGGCGCGGTTGGGGATGCCGGAATTGATGTGGACACCGCCATTGTCGCCCTCGTCGGTGTTCGGCAGCTTCACATAATGCGCCATGTCGGCCGGCTGCGGATCCTTGCCCAGCCGGGGATCGTCATAGGCGGTGCCCGGCGCCTTCATCGATCGCAGGGCGTCGCCCGCCACATCGGGCGTGAAGATGTCCGGCCCGATCAGCCAGTCCGCCTGGTCGGCCGCCTGGCCGTTCTTCCACTGCTTCACCAGCGATCCGAACACGTCGGAGATCGACTCGTTCAGGGCGCCCGGCTGATCGTGATATTCCAGCCCGGCGACGAACTGGGTGACGCCGTGGGTCAGCTCGTGCCCGATCACGTCGAGCGATCCGGTGAAGTTGGTGAAGATCACGCCGTCGCCGTCGCCGAACACCATCTCCTGCCCGTCCCAGAAGGCGTTGTTATACTTCGTGCCGCGGTGGACGTAGCCATCCAGCCGCATCCCCTTGTCGTCGATCGAATCGCGCGAGAGGACGGTCGCGTAGAAGTCGCGCGTCGCGCCCAACCCGTCGAAGGCGTGGTTCACGGCGGTGTCGGTGGTGTCGGGCTGCTCCTCGGTGCGGGCGATCACGGCGAGCGACAGGTCGGTGGCGTTGCGGCAATCGTAGACCGTCCGCCGGCCGCCGGCCGGTGCGCCCGGCGTGGCGCCGCCCAGCGCGCGCACCATGCGGGCGCCGCGCAGTCGCTCGGTGGCGAGCAGGGTGGCGAGCGCCGCCTGCCGCACGCTCTCCTCGCGGCAATCGAGCAGCCGGCGCAGCATATGCGGCGGTACGATGCAGTTCAGGCAACGGCAGGCCATGGTCACGCCCCTTCGGTGAAGATCTCCGTCCCTGACGATCCGAAGGTCTGCCTGCCGGGCACGCGTGTCAATCGGGCTGCGCGCCCGTCCCGCCGTCCGGCAGCCGCGCGATCGGCTGGCCGGCGCGGATGCGCCGCCCCTCCGCGACGTCCTCGTGCAGGGCGAAGCCCGGCGGCACGAACAGGATGATCGTTGAGCCATGTTCGAACCAGCCCATCTCCTCGCCCTTCGCCAGCCGCGCCGCCGTCTCGATCCGGCGCGGGCCGCCCACGCGCAGGTTTCGCACCGTATCGAGGAAGGTCAGGCGGATGCTGGCGACCAGGATCGCGGCGACGGGCACCAGCAGGATCGGCAGGCCGCCGCCCGCCAGCCGCGCCGCGATCAGCGCCCGCTCGTTCCGGCAGAACAGGCGCTCCACCCGCTTCAGCGCGATCGGGTTCACGTTCCACGTATCGCCGGAGATGTAGGTGACGCTCTCCACCACCATGTCGTGCGGCGCATGGAAGCGGTGGTACATGCCGGCCGTCAGCCGCAGGGTGACGAAGCTGCCGTCGCGCCACGTCGCCGTTTCCGCCTGATCGCCCATCAGGTCGCGCAGGCGGTACGGGAAGCCCTTGATCTGGTGCAGCCGATCGCCCTCGATCCGCCCGCACGCGCCGACGATCGCGTCACACGGGCTTGCCAGCAGCGCCGGATCGGGATCGGCCGGGCGAGCGCCGGGCACCAGATCGCGGATGAAGGCCGCGTGCAGGCTGCGATAGCGGCGCGCCGCCGCATCGGCCATGTCGACATCGGAGAAGAAGCGCCACAGCGCGATCGAGGGCGCGCGCACCAGCGGATGCTCGATCTTGGCGAACCAGCCCATGAAGCGCGTCGCCAGGCGACGGGGGATGCGGTTGGTGAGCAGGAAATTCAGATCCTCCTGCATCACGATTTTCGCGATCGCGGTGCGAACTGTCATGATCCCGTCCGCGAGGCCGAATAGCCAGCGCCCTCATGGCCAACAGACTCACCACCATCGCCGCCTTGGGCGCGGGCGCCGCCGGCGCCGCGCTCGCTCTGTCCAAGGGGCGCAAGCGCCTCGCCCTCTCCCGCGCCAAGCATCCGGGGCTCGGCGGGCATGTGCGCATGGCGAAGCGGATCGCCGGCCAGATCCCGTTCTACGGCTATGACGACGCGCGCTTCTTCCGCGCCGACGACGCGCCGGATGGGATCGCCGCGCGCCGCCGCGCCGACTTCGACGCCCTCGCCGCGCTCTACCGCGCCCGCTATCCCGAGACGCGCGCGCTGACGGCCGAGCTGAAGCAGGGCCTCTCCGATCTCCAGTTCACCAGCAGCTACCGCGTGCCCTTCCAGTTCCGCGGGCCGGTGATGGAGCATCTCGGCACCGGCGCCTTCTTCCAGTCGTCCGAAGGGGTCACGGTGACGGATCTGGATGGCAACGTCTTCCATGATCTCACCGGCTCCTACGGGGTCAACCTGTTCGGCTACGACTTCTACAAGCAGTGCATCGCCGATGCGGTGGCGCAGGCGGGTGCGCTCGGCCCGGTGCTCGGCAGCTATCATCCGGTGCTGGCGGACAATGTGGCGCGACTGCGGGCGATATCGCGGCTGGACGAGGTCTCGTTCCACATGTCCGGCACGGAAGCGGTGATGCAGGCCGTGCGGCTGGCGCAATATCATACCGGCCGGGATCGCATCGTGCGCTTCAGCGGCGCCTATAATGGCTGGTGGGGCGATGTGCAGCCCGGCATCGGCAACCCGGTCTCGGCCGATCGCACGCTCACCCTGGCCGAGATGTCCGATCGCACGCTGGCGGTGCTGGCGGAGCGCACGGACATCGCCTGCGTGCTGGTGAACCCGCTGCAGGCGCTGCACCCCAACCAGTCGGCCCCCGGCGACAGCGCGCTGGTTGACAGCAGCCGCCGGGCCGGCGTGGACCGCGCGGCCTATGGCGCGTGGCTGCGCCGGCTGGCGGAGACCTGCCGGGCGAGCGGCATCGTGCTGATCCTGGACGAGGTGTTCACCGGCTTCCGCCTGGCCCCGCGCGGCGCGGCGGAATATTTCGGCGTGCAGGCGGACATGATCACCTACGGCAAGTCGCTGGGCGGCGGCCTGCCGGTGGGCGTGCTGTGCGGCCGCGCCGCGCTGATGAAGCGCTTCCGCGCGGACCGACCCGCCGACATCTGCTTCGCCCGCGGCACCTTCAACGCCCATCCCTATGTGATGGCGGCGATGAACGCCTTCCTGCGCCGGCTGGACACGGCCGCGATCCGCGCGTTCTACGACGGCATGGACGAGCGCTGGGCGGAGCGGGCCGAGACCCTCAACCGCCGCCTGGCCGAAGAGGATCTGCCGGTGCGCGTCGCCGCCCTCGCGACGATCTGGACGGTCGGCTACACCCGCCCGTCGCGCTACAACTGGATGCTGCAATATCATCTCCGCGCGCAGGGGCTGGCGCTCAGCTGGGTCGGCACCGGCCGCATCATCTTCAGCCTGAACTATACGGACGAGGATTTCGCGGTCGTCGTCGACCGCTTCGTCGCCGCCGCCCGCGCCATGCGCGACGGCGGCTGGTGGTGGGAACAGCCCGGCCTCACCGACAAGGCGATCCGGCGCGGCATATTGCGCGAAGTGGTGGCCGAGCGGCTGGGCCGGCGCGAGGGCTGAGGGCATTCTGCCCGATCTCACGACCCGTCGCCCCGGACCTGTTCCGGGGTCTGGACCTAAGCGCAACGCGAAAGCAAGACTGCCACCGCCCGGTGAAAGGTGGCCCCGGAACAGGTCCGCGGCGACGCGATACGAGTGAGACCGACGCGAACCTCAGTGCGCCTGCGCCATCCCGTCGATCCGCTCGCCCTTCAGCAGCCGCACCGGCGCCTTGTGGTAGAGCTTGATGTCGTGGAACGGATCTGTGAGGATCTTGGTCGCCCAGACGAGGCCGGTCTGCACGTCGCGGATGAAGAACAGCTGCACCGTGCGGAACATGAGGCCACCGAAGGCGAGGCCCAGCCACAATATGCCCACGTGGCGCAGCAGCTCCGTCATGGTCTCGTGCGGCACGAACAGGCCGAAGAAGCTCGGATCGATCAGCAGCGGCAGCGGGATCAGCACCCACACGCTCATGAAGATCCACTTGCGCACGAGGTTGTAGCCGACCTTCACCTCCTCCTTATACCGGTGCGTCGCCTGGTTGACGTGGTCGTAGCCCTTCGGCTCGAAGAAGAAGTGGCCGATCTGCCGGCTCGTCATCGCCACGCACCAGCCGAGCAGGCTCGCCAGCGCCGGATCCTTGAAGACCAGTATATAGGCGCACACGAAGGTGCTGGCGCTTAGCAGATGCAGGCTCTGGTTGACCAGATTGTGGTGATAGTAGCGGTGATCGTCCCACCGCTGTTCCTTCAGGCAATCCAGGAAGCCGGTCATGCGAACCTCGTGATCGGGGATGGGGAAGGCGCGCTCAGGCGGCGCGGCTGCCGCCGGCGGCGGCATCCAGCTTGCGGTAGCGCAGCAGCGAGAAGTGGCCGAGCGGCGGCAGGCTGCGCCGCTCCACCAGGGTCACGGCCGGCATGGTATCGGCCCAGCGCGCGTAGCGCGCCCACGAGAACTCCGTCCGCCAGCCCAGCCGGCTGGTGATCGGCATCAGGATCCTCTCGATCGCGCGGCGCACGCCGGCCTCGGCGCCGATGCGCGTGGTGATGATGATCTCGCCGCCCGGCCGCACGACGCGGACGAACTCGTCGAGCGCAGCCTCCGGATTGGGCACGGCGGTGACGACATATTGCGCCACCACCACGTCGAACGCGCCGTCGGGGAAGGCCAGCCGCTCGGCATCCATCACGTCGATCGCCTCGACATTGTCGAGCTTGAACTCGCGCACCCGCGCTCGCGCCTTCTCCAGCATCGGCTCGGAGATGTCGACGCCGACCAGTCGCGTGCGGCGGTTGTAGGCGGGCAGCGAGATGCCGGTGCCGATGCCCACCTCCAGCACGCGCCCGCCCACCGCCTCGGCGGCGACGATGGCGGCGTTGCGCCCGCGCCGGAACACGGGGCCGAACACCAGATCGTAGATCGGCGCCCAGCGGCCGTATGCGGCGGCCACCTGATCGGTCATCATCGTCGGAGCAGCCTGGGTCATGGAAATCCTCGATTCTGCCTGGGCGCAGCGTTACAGCCGTTGCGCGTTCCGCCCGCCGCCGCTACGCGCGCCGATCGGTCCGATCCAGTCGCGGCACGCCGCCTCGGCCGTTCTTGCCCGCTTTGCCACTCAATCTGTTACAGATCGACGTCCGGCGCGCGTAATATTCATGTCGCACGTCTCTTTCCTGTCACTGTTCGTCCGGCGACTGTCAGAGGACCGTAACCTAGTCGCAATCGACTAGTCGCCAATTTCTGTCATTGGCACAGCCGACGAAGGGCAGGCGCCCGCGCCATCCCCCAACGCGAAAGGCTATTTGCCCATGGCTTCCCTGCCAGAGCGCCAGGTCCACGCGCGACAGGCGCCCGCTCTCTCCGCCCGCAAGATGAAGACGATGGCGAAGCCTTCCATTCCCGAGTGGCTGCGCACGGACGCACGCGCACGCGACGACGACGGGCCGCACTTGAAGTATCGCACCGTGTGGATCTCCGACCTGCATCTCGGCACCGCCGGCTGCAATGCCGACATGCTGCTCGATTTCCTCCGCTCGATACGGTGCGAGACCTTGTATCTGGTGGGCGACATCGTCGACGGCTGGCAGCTGAAGAAGGGCTGGTACTGGCCGCAGCGACATAACGACGTCGTTCGCTGCATTCTGAAGATGGCCAAGCACGGCACCCGCGTGATCTACGTGCCCGGCAACCATGACGACAGCTTCCGCGACTATGTCGGCCTGCACTTCGGCGGCGTGGAGCTGCTGCCGGAAGCGATCCACGTCACCGCCGACGGGCGCCGGCTGCTGGTGCTGCACGGCGACGTGTTCGACAATATCGTGCTGTTCGCGCGCTGGCTCGCCTTTCTCGGCGATGGCGCCTACACGCTGCTGCTGAAGAGCAACGCGCTGGTCAACAATGTCCGCCGCCGGCTGAACCTGCCCTACTGGTCGCTCGCCTGCCACGTGAAGAAGCGGGTGAAGAACGCCGTGCAGTTCATCTCCCGCTTCGAGGAGGCGGTCGCCCATGCGGCGGCGGATCGCGGCGTCGACGGCGTGGTGTGCGGCCACATCCACAGCGCCGAGATCCGCGAGATCGGCGACATCACCTACTATAACGACGGCGACTGGGTGGAGAGCTGCACCGCGCTGGTGGAACATGCCGACGGCGCGATGGAGATACTGGAGTGGGCGGTCCTCTCCGAAGGCGGCACGCGCGCGCCGGTGCTCCAGCTGCAGCAGCATCGCGCGCAGCCCGCGCAAGAGCCGGTGATGGCGTGAGGATCGCCCTCGTCAGCGACGCGTGGGCGCCGCAGGTCAACGGCGTGGTCCGCACGCTGACGACCACGGTGGAGCGGCTGCGGCTGCGCGGCTGCCTGGTCGAGACGATCACGCCCGATCGCTTCCGCACGATCCCCTGCCCCAGCTATCCCGAAATCCGCCTCGCCATGGGCTGCGGCCGCAAGATGGACCGCCTGCTCGACCTGCTGGAGCCGGACGCCGTCCACATCGCCACGGAAGGCCCGCTCGGCTGGGCGGCGCGGGCCTGGTGCCTGGCGGCGGGCATGCCGTTCACCACCTCCTTCCACACCCGCTTCCCCGAATATGTCGCGCTGCGCAGCGGCCTGCCGGCCAGCTGGTTCTGGCCGGTCGTGCGGCGCTTCCACCGCGCATCGGCCCGCATATTCTGCGCCACCCCGGCGCTGGCGGCGGAACTGCACGGGCAGGGGCTGGCGAAGACCCACCTCTGGTCGCGCGGCGTCGATCTCGCCGCCTTCTCGCCGGCGGCGCCGACCCACCCGGCGATGGCCGATCTGCCCGGCCCGGTGATGCTCTGCGTCGGGCGGGTGGCGGTGGAGAAGAACATCGCCGCCTTCCTCGACTGCGCCGTCCCCGGCAGCAAGGTGATCGTCGGCGACGGTCCGGAGCGCGCGGCGCTGGAGAAGCGCTTCCCCGACGCGATCTTCCTCGGCGCGCTGCACGGCGGCGCGCTCGCCTCGGCCTATGCCTCGGCCGATCTGCTCGTCTTCCCCAGCCGCACCGACACGTTCGGCCTCGTGATGGCGGAGGCGCTCGCCAGCGGCGTGCCGGTGGCAGGATATCCGGTGCGCGGCCCGCTCGACGTGATCGGCCTCGGCGGACGCGGACCGGGCGATCGCGCCGCCGGCCCGATCGGCGCCCTCGACGAGGATCTCGCCGCCGCCGTCGCCCGCGCCCTCACCGCCGATCGCGCGGCCTGCCTGGCCGAAGGGCGTCGCTACGATTGGGACACCTGCACCGCCGCCTTCCTCGCCGGCCTCGCCCCGCGCGGGCGGACGGCCGTGCCGGAACCAAGCAGCGCCGCGCCGCCGCTGCTCGCCGCCGCCTGAGCGCCTTCAGCGCGGCGGGATCGGCGGGCAGAAATCCTGCCGGCGCCAGATCGGGTCGGCCGGCTCCTCGGGATCCGGTATGGCGAAGCCGACGTGGCGATCAGCCGCTCGCCTCGATCGCCTGGGGCCACGGCTCGGGCACAGGCGGTCGGTCGTCCAGTGTCGGCCGCTTCCTTTGCGATCATCAGAACGGGCGAACCGCGGATAGTTGCCGAACGCCCCGGCAGGCTGCGGGCCGCCACCGGCAACCCGGCGGTGCGCTTCGGCACTTGCGATAGGCCGCTATCGGACGATCGCTCGTGAGAAGCAGGCACCGTCGCCGCCCGCCTCGATCTTCAGTCCGCCACGCGCGCCGCATCCAGATGCTGGCCGCTGGCGTCGGAGACGGCGTAGAATTGCCGCAGCAGCGTCCGCTCCGCCTCGCTCAGATACGGGTTCCACACATCCAGGATCAGGATCGCCCGGACCGCGTCGGAACGGTTCCACGCCTCATGCTCGATCGTGTCGTCGAACGCCCATGCCGCGCCCTCCCGCCACGGCCGCGTCTCGCCGCCGACGCGGAAGCTGCAGCCTTCCGGCACGATCAGCGGCAGGTGGATGATCGTGCGGATGTTGCTGACGCCGGTATGCGCCGGCAGGTGCGCGCCGGGCCGCAGCAGCGAGAAGAAGACGGTGGGCGTGCGGCCCGGCAGGTCGATCAGCGGCAGCCCCTCCACGATGGCGGCGGTCACGGGCGCGCGCGCGCAGGCGGCATCGTTGCGCCGGCCGTCCTTCCACAGGTGCAGCGCCCCCCAGTCCGGTGAGCGGTCGAGCGGCGTCCACTTGTTCGCCGGCGTGCCAGGCGCCATCGCCACATAGGGCAGGAAGCCGGCGGCGGGATCGGCGAGCAGCGCCTCCGCCTCGGCGCGGATCTCGCCGGTGCGCGCCTCCAGCGCCCCGAGCCACGGGAAATGCCGCCGCTCGAAATACTCCTCGGCCGGCAGGAACGGGAAGTGCAGGCCGGCGCACTGGTTGACATGGATCGCCCGCTTGCCGAGCACGTGATCGATCGCGGCATCGAAGCGCCGCCCCTCTCCCGGCGTCAGATCCGCGCGCGCGGCGGCGAGCCCCAAGTCGATCGCTGTCGCGAAGGCGGCGTGCCGGCGCGCCACCCGATCGCGCGCATGGTCCAGCATCATCTCGATCGCGGGGCTGCGCTGCTCGATCTGCGAGGCCATCGCCAGCACGTTGCCCCAGCGTTCGGCGGCGCGATCGTCCTCGCCGGTGCGATCGAACAGCTCCGCCAGCCGCACCAGCGCCATGAAGTGCCGCTGGTCGATCGCCAGCGCGCCCTCCAGCGCCGCCTGCTCGCCGGCATCGTCGCCGTCGTCACGCAGCGCCTTGGCGAGGTTCATCCAGAGATCGGGCGCGTTGGCGTCGACCGCGATCGCCCGGCGGAACAGCGCCGCCGCGCCGGCACGGTCGCCCGCGCCGAGTGCCTGAAGCCCGAGCGCGTTCAGCGCCAGCGGCTGCTCGCCCGCGCGGGCGATTATGGAGCGGTAGAGCTGCTCGGCGGCTTTCGGCCGGCCGGCCTGTCTCGCCTGAGCCGCCGCCGCGAGCGCCCGCTGCACCTCGTCCCGGTCCATCCTCACCTCGATCTGAACGCGCGCTGCCGATGACCGAAACGAAAGGGGCGGGAGAGCGCCGTCAGCCGCTCCCCCGCCCCCAGGCTGTTTGAGTCGCCCCGCCTCAGAACTTCAGATGGGCACCCACGGTGAAGCGGCGGCCCAGCGCGTCGTAGGTCGACGGATAGGTGTTGCCGCTGTTGAAGGTCGTCGAGCCGATGTTGCTGCCGACCGACGGCGGCTGCTTGTCCAGCAGGTTCTCCACCACGACCGTGAGCTCGACATTGTCCGTCACGCCGACGCGCCCGCTGAGATCGAAGATGTCATAGGCCTTGATCTTGCGGAAGGCGGCGAATGCCGGCCCGTTGCTGCCGAAGTTCGAGGCGTCCGCGTCGAACGGCTCCTGCTTCACCGACGAGATATGCCGCCACAGCAGCGACAGGTCGAAGTTCTTGACGCTCAGGGTGGTGCGCTGGTTGAGGCTGAACTCCGGCAGGATAGAGCCACCGCCACCGATCAGGGCGTTACCCGGCAGGCAGTTCACGCTGTAGTAGCCGGCGCACTCGCGGTTGAGCCCGCCTGCGGCCGCGCGGAACTTGTAGCTGAAGACATAGTTCGCGCTGGCGCTGACGGCGAGCTTGAAGGTGTCGTTCAGGTTGGTGCGATAGTTGGCGACCACGTCGATACCGTCCGTCGCCAGCCGGCCGCTGTTGGTGGTGGGCGAAGGCAGGCCCGGCGTCGTGCTGGCGTCGCCATCGAGGCCGCCCGTCGCGGGATCGCGGCGGATCACCGTGCAGAGCGGGCTCGTGGCGCTAGCCGCCGTCAGATTGCCGAAGCACGCGGCGATCGTGTCGCCCGGCGTCGGCGCGGTGAGCGCGTTCTTGATCCGGATCCGGTAGTAATCGACCGAGATCGAGAAGCCCGACACGAAGTCCGGCTGGAAGACGACGCCTGCCGTGTAGGTGTCGGCCTTCTCGGGCTTGTTGTTCGGGTTGCCGGCGAAGGTGGCGTTGATCTGGCCGGCGGACGGCGGGTCGATCGCGCCGATCTGGCTGGCCGGCGCGCCCTGCGCGATGCAGACCGCGCGCAGCAGCGCGTTGTTCACCGGCGCCTGGCCCTGGCACGGATCGGTCCGCAGGTTGGTGAGGCCGACCTGCGAGGGCTGGAACAGCTCGCCGATGTTCGGTGCGCGCACCGCATGCTGGTAGTTGCCGCGCACCTTCAGCCCGTCGATCGGCTCCCAGGTGGCGCCGCCCTTGTAGGTGGTGGCGTTGAACGAGGGCGAACCCGCCGCATCCACCTTGTAGGACGAGTAGCGGATGCCCGCCTCCAGGGTCAGGCTCTTGGCGAATGGCGCGTCGCTGACCAGCGGCATGATAAGTTCGCCGAAGCCTTCGTAGACGCGGTAGCCGCCGTTCACCGGGATGATGCCGCCGCCGGCACCGCCGAGCGCGCCGGGGCTCTGCGCGAGCGTGTCGGCCTGGATGTCCGCCTTGTACTTGCGGAACTCGCCGCCGACGGCGACCGCCACCGGCTGGGAAGCGGACCCGATCGTGAACAGATCGCTGTTGAGCACGCCGTGCACCTGCGCCAGCGACGTGTTGTTCGAGGAGAAGGCAGGGGCCTGGAGGAAGTTGACGGCATCCTGCGTGATCGTTCCGGCGGCGCCGAACACGTTGACGGGCACGCAGCCGCCCGTGGGATCGAGGCAGGCCGTGGTGTTGGTCGACCGCAGCGCCTGCTGCAGGCGCGGAATCAGCACGTAATTCTGCTGCGTCTGCGTGTTCTCACTCTCGCCGTAGGCGCCGTAGACGTCGTAGCGGATCGAATCCGTGATCTGGCCGCGCAGACCGGCCCGATAGTTAAAGATCGTCGTCTTATACTGGCTGACGCGCCCGCCCGCCTCAACGGCCCGGCGCGACAGGTTGGTGCTGAATTCCTTGTAGTTGGGATCGGTCGGGCTGGTGGCCGTCGCGGCGAGGGCGCACTGCGCGGGCGTCAGCGTCTGCACGCCCGCCATGGTGGGATTGAAGTCGTTGTTCGCGCAGAAGGTCGCGCGGGCGCCGGCCGGCAGATACGGGTTGCTGACCGGGATCGACACCGGGCTGGAGAAGGCGCCCGACGGTGCGATGATCGTGTTGACCGTGTTCTTCGAGAACAGGCCCTGGGTATACACCTCCAGCGAGTCCGACACCTCATAGTGGGCCGCGCCGTAGATGTTGAACCGCTCGAACGGCGTCTGGAAGATGTTGTACGGGTTGAAGTTGAAGAAGGCGAACACCGGCACGAGGTTGCCGGTCGTCGGATCGATGTTGCGGTTGCCGACGCCCGCCACGGAGAAGCGCGCCGGAACCGCCGTCTGCGAGGCGCCCGCGGCCGTGCCGTCGAACGAATCGAGCGTGTCGTTGGAGCGCGGCCGCTGGCCGGCGAAGAACACCTCGTCCGCCTGCTGGTAGCCGATGCTCAGCACGGCGTTGCCCTTGCCGTCGTCGAAATTGCCGCCGATCGTGACGTCCGCGCGGAAGCGGTTGCCGTCGCCGCGCTCGGTGATCCCGTTGCTGACGGTGAGGTCGATGCCGGCGAAATCGCGCTTGGTGATGAAGTTGACCACGCCGGACACGGCATCCGCACCATAAGTGGTGCTGGCGCCGCCGGTGAGCAGGTCGACGCGATCGACCAGGGCGAGTGGGATGTTGTTGAGATCGACGTTGCCGTTCAGGTTCGCAGGCGTGATGCGCGTACCGTCAAGCAGGACGATGTTGCGGTTCGCGCCGAGGCCGCGCAGATCGGCGAAGGAGGCGCCGCCATTGCCGTTGTTGGTGTTCGAGCCGATGCCGGCGGCGACGCCCGGAATGTCGCGGATCAGCCGGTCCGCGACCGTCGACTGCTTGAGCGCGATCTCCTCCGACGAAGTGACCGACACGGGGCTGGACGAGACGAGGTTCGGATTGCGGATGAGCGTGCCCGTCACGATGATGTCGCCGCTGCTGCTCTCGGCCGCCGGAGCGGCCTCCTGCGGCGTGGCGCCCGGCGGCGGTGTGGCCGGATCGGCGGTCTGGGCGAAGGCCGGTTGGGCGAGCACCGTCGCGCCGACGAACAGCGTCGATGCAAGCAGGCGCGAGCGATATGGAGTGAGCATGTTCGATCCCCTTGGCTCTATCCGAATTCCCGTCGGATCAGTGCCTTGCTGTTTGGCGTGCCGACACGCGCCGGCCGCAATGCGCCAAGGGCTAATCCGGAAAAGATCGTCCGCCAACGTCCCCGCACGACGGCTGCAACATTCCCGTCGCATTGTTACATTAGGGACACACCCCCCTTCCGAACCCTTGCCGCTGCCGGGGCGAGGGGATAGCGTCCACCTCGTCTGACAGGGGGATGCGGGCGATGCGGCGACGCTGGAACATCATCGTGGCGGCGGGGCTGCTACCGGCCGTCATGGGCCAGGCCGCCGCCGCGCACGGCGAGACCGGCTCGTCCGATCGTGTGCTGCGCTCGCTCACCGAATGTCGCGCCCTGGCCGACGTGAACGCGAAGGTGGCCTGCTTCGAGAAGGCGACGGCGGCGCTGGAGCAGGCCGTGCGCGGCAAGGACGTGACGATCGTCGACCGGCAGGACATCCGCAAGGCCAAGCGATCGCTGTTCGGCTTTACCCTGCCGAAAATCGATCTGTTCGGCGGCGCGCGCGACGAGGACAAGGCCGACAGCTTCACCGAGATCAACACCACCGTGGCGGGCGCGCGCGCGGCCGCCAATGGCCGCGTCGAGATCCGCCTGGCGGATGAGAGCGGCGCCGTGTGGCAGACGACCGATCCGATGAACTTCCCGCCGAGGGCCGGCGCCAAGATCCGCATCCGCCGGGGCACTCTGGGCAACTACTTCCTGTTCGTCGAGGGGCGCAGCTATCGCGGCATGCGCCTGCGCTGAGGCCGCGAGACCGGCGCCGCGGCGACACTCGCCATCGCGATCATGTCCGCGCGCCGGCGGCGGCGTCTCCCTCGCGCACGCGCCGGCCGCCGACGTCGAGAGCGCCGAACGCCGCGACCGGATCGATTGGTTCCTCGGATCGACCGGCGTCTTCGACGATGTGGCCGACGGCTGACCCTGTGCTCCTCGCCCGGCAGCCGCTTGCTGGCCGCCGTTTCAGCCGTAAACCTGTAGCTCCGCGTGTCCGCCATCCAAGAGGTCCGCATCGACGGGTCGATGAGAAGATAAGCGCGCGCAGACTGTTGTCCGACGGGTCGATGCCGTGCCAAGTCCCATTGTACGCGCGGGACCATCGTTCGTTGGAACAGCCAGACTTATGTCGAAACCGTCGCCAGATGTCCGTTCGTCGGAGAGCATGTCGTTCGCATCCGCAGATCCAAGCCGACTGATCGAAAGCAGTGTTCCGGCGGGGTGGACTTCGCTGCATCTCGATCATCAGGAAGGGATCGGCGAAAGCGACATATTCGAGACGCATCTGAAGACCGATCTCACGCTCGTCGTGGCGATGTCAGGCCACCACGAGATCGGCGTTTTCTCTCGTGGACGGTGGAAATCCGCACTCTATCAGCCTGGCAACGCGGGCATGACCCCGCCTGGGGAAGTCACGCGAATGCGTTGGCGGACACTGCCCGGGCAGCCACCGTTCCGGACGCTGCACTTCTATCTGCCCGGCTCGTTGCTGTCCGCGCTTGCTGACGAATATAGCCAGGCAGGGCGCCATGCGCGCGCCGACGATCTATCGGCGCTTTCTTTTCGGGACAATGCGATCGCAGCTCAGGCCGTGGCACTGCTCGCCGCGTGTCGGGCAGGCGAACCCGACATCTATGCGGCTGGAGCGGCACGCTGGATCGTCACCCACCTGCTGTCGCAGCATGCTCAGTGGCGCCACCTGCATAGCGACCCCCGCCTCGCCAGCGTCATCACGGACCGCCGCCTTGCCCGGGTGATCGAGTATATGACAGCGCATCTTGAGAGTGCCATGACGCTGGACGAACTGGCGCGAGAGGCGGGGATCAGTGTCCACCATTTCGGGCGACGATTTCGGGAGAGTACGGGTTTGGGGCCGGCAGCGTATCTGACGACCCTGCGCATGGCCCACGCGCGGCTGCTGCTTCGCACTACAGACCTGCCGATTGCCGAGATCGGTTTCCGGTGCGGCTACTCCCGCGCCAGCGCGTTCGCCACGGCGTTCCTTCGCCACGTCGGCACGACGGCGAGCAGCTATCGCGCATCGCCTTGACTTTCGCCATCGCGCGATAGTGTTTCGCGCCTGCCGCAAGAGGAGAGAAGCCCGCAACAACACCATCAGAACAGCGTAACCATGTCGACCGCATAACGGGAGACAAGGCCATGGCTACGCAGAGACGCGCCGCGATCGTCACCGGATCGTCGCAAGGGATCGGTGCCGCGGTGGCACAGCGGCTGGTGAAGGACGGCTGGGCCGTCACGATCAACTATTCGGGCAACGATGCGCCGGCGAACGCGCTGGTGGATACGATCACGAACGCGGGTGGTCACGCGATCGCAATCAAGGCCGACATCAGTATTCCCGATCGCGTTGAGCAATTATTCGACGAGACGGAGCAAGCATTCGGCGGGGTTCATGCCATCGTCAACAATGCCGGCATCATGAAGCTGGCGCCCATCGCCGAGACCGATGACGACCTCTTCGACCGGCATCTCGCGATCAACCTCAAGGGCGTGTTCAACTGCCTGCGCGAAGGCGCCCGTCGCATCGCCGAGGGCGGCCGGATCGTCAGCTTCTCGTCAAGCGTCGTCGGCCTCTACCAGCCCACCTATGGCGCCTACGCCGCGACCAAGGCCGGCGTCGAGGCAATGACCCACATCCTCGCCAAGGAGCTGGGAGCGAAGAAGATCACGGTGAACGCCATCGCGCCCGGCCCGGTCGCGACGAAGCTGTTCCTCGACGACAAGACCGACGAGCAGATCGCGCAGGTTACGAAGATGATACCGCTCGGCCGGCTGGCCGAGCCGGACGACATCGCGGCCGCCGTCGCCATGCTGCTGGGCCCCGACAGCCACTGGATCACCGGCCAGGTGATCCGGGTCAACGGCGGCGCGATCTGAAGGAGACGGACCAATGAGCCTCATCATCCTCGTCACCGGCGCTTCCAGCGGCTTTGGCCGCATGATCGCGACCGATCTCGCCGCCGCCGGTCACACCGCCTACGCCTCGATGCGCGGGACCGACGGCAAGAATGCCAAGACTGTGGCCGACATCGCATCCGCGGCCTCCGGACAGAAGATCGATCTGCGCACGATCGAACTGGACGTGCAGGACGAGACCTCGATCGACGCCGCAATCGGTGACATCATGCGCGAACATGGACGCATCGACGTCGTCGTCCATAATGCCGGCCACATGGTCTTCGGTCCGCTGGAGGCGTTCACGCCCGACCAGCTCGCCGAACTGTACGACGTCAACGTGCTCGGCACACAGCGCCTCAATCGCGCGGTCCTGCCGCATATGAGAGCGGCCAAAGCCGGCCTGCTGGTCTGGACGTCGAGCACCAGCGTGATGGGTGGCATCCCGCCGCTGCTGGGGCCGTATTTCGCCGCCAAGGCCGGCATGGATCAGATCGCGGTCTCCTACGCCCGTGAGCTGGCGCCGCTCGGCATCGAGACGTCGATCATCGTTCCCGGCGCCTATACCAAGGGAACCAACCACTTCCCCAATGCCGGCAAGCCCGCAGACGAAGCGCGCGCCAAGGAGTGTGAGGACGCGTGGCCGGACGATTTTGCGCAGCGTATCCAGACCTCCCTCGCCGCGACCGATCCGGAGGACTCCGATCCGGGCGAGATCGGCCGCGCCGTGGTGCAGATCGTCGGCATGCCGGCGGGCAAGCGACCGTTCCGCACGGTGATCGATCCGGCGAACGATGGCTCGGCGGTGACGATGCCTGTCGTGGACCGTGTCCGCGAACAGTTCCTCCATCGCATCGGCTTTGCGGAGCTACTGCACCCCAAGATCGCGCAACGACCAGACTGATAGCGTACAAACCCCGGCAATGCACTTCGCATGGATGTACGAAGTGCACGCCACGTTGCGTTGCAAGTTCCGCAAGTACAACGGTGAACCGATGACAGTCATCAATCTCGTTCGAACGCCGCCGACCCGCCTGCTGATGCCGTTAGAATTTGACCGAGCCGCTCAGTCCGATCGTGCGGGGCTGCATGATCGATACCTGCGCCGGCAGTCCGCTGGTCAGTCCGTTGGTCGACAGCAGCGTATATCCGGACAGCTGCCCCCGTTCGTCGAAGAGATTGCGAACGTAAAGCTGCGCATCGACCGGGCCGATTTTGGCACCGGCGCGCAGATCGACCGACGTATAGTCGGGCAGCCTATACTGCGGGAATGAGGTGCTGTTGTCGAAGCTGACCGAGCGATCCGACACGAACCGCAATGTCGCGCCGAACGTCGGCGCGAATGCGCTACCGGACGGTGCGGTATAATCACCGCTGATCGCCGCCGTGAAAGCGGGGACGTCGGGAAGGCGATCACCGTCGCGGCCGCCGAGATCGGCATTGTCCTGGGCGAGCCGGGCGTGGGCATAGGCGAAGGCACCGCTGAACGTGACTTCACGGCTGGGACGCGCGATCAGCGTCAGCTCGCCGCCGTACAGCCTTGCCTTGCCGGCATTGGCCACGACGACGATCCGACCATTGCCGCGCGAGGCGATGCGCAATTCATTTGTAAACTTTCGGGTTTCCGGCGTGAGGTTCAGCCCGACCGAACCGAACGGCAGGCCGAGAAACGCCAGCAGCGGCACATAGGGTGCGGAATAATCGAGTACCCGCTGGGTTTTGACCGTCTGATAGCTGGTGATCGAGGTGATCGCAGCGCCGCCGAGATCGTAGGTGATCGAAAGGCTGCCGAGGCGGAATTGCTGGTCGAACGGTTCATCGATCAGGCGCCGCTGCGCCAGTGCGTTGTCGGTCGGCCGTCCACCGAACGTGTAGTCGGCGAAGGAACTGCCGTCGCGCTTGATGTCCTGGGCAAAGCCGGACAGGCGGATCGTCAGCGCGTCGCCAGGCGTGAACAGCAGATCGGCCCGGCCACCGTAGATGTCCGCACGATTGACGTTGCGGCGGCCGCGACCCACGTCGTCGATATAGCCACCGTCATAATATACCTTCACCTCCGGTCCGGCCACGACGAAGCCCACCTGTTGGCCTACGTCGGCGGCGACGGAACCGCAGGAGTCCGTTGGACTGCCCGGCGACGGCGAAGGCGGTCTCAAGCTGATACGCCGATCGATGGCGCATCTCGCGCGCAAGAGCCGGGCGAGCGCGACTGGATCGAGGGCCAGATCATGCTCGGGCATCGGAAGACGTCCACGTCGGACACCTATGCGCCGTTCGAGACCGGCTATCTTGGCCGCGCGCTGGAGGTAACGGATGCGATCGTCGAGAAGATCGAGAAGCTGGTAGCCGGCGCCTTCGGGTGGCCGGGTGACGAACGTGGGTGGCTGGCGCACTCGAAGGGATTCGAACCCCTGACCCCTGCCTTCGGAGGGCAGTGCTCTATCCAGCTGAGCTACGAGTGCGTGGGGGCTCCCCTAGCAAAGCCGCCGCGGCACCGCCAGCCTTAAAGGTGCGCCGCCCTCCACGCACCGGTGGAGCGCCCTTGGCAAGCGCCGCCGGGCTGGTAGCGTGGGTGGCGAGGAGACGGGGTGCGATGACGAGAGCCTTCCTGCCGATCGCCGCTATCGCCGCGCTGCTGGCGCCCCCAGCGCCCGCGCGCCCGGTGCCGGCCGCTCCGCCGGCGATCGCGGGCGATCCGCCGCGCGACGCCGCCCATCCGGCCCGCATGGAGGTGCTGCACGTGCCGAGCGGCGGCGGCACGCTCAACGCCGTCGCCTATCTGGCGGCCGGGCCGGGGCCGCACCCCACGCTGGTGCTCTTCCACGGCCTGCCCGGCAACGAGAAGAATGGCGATCTGGCGCAGGCGGTGCGCCGCGCCGGCTGGAACGTGGTGCTGCCCAATTATCGCGGATCGTGGGGCAGCTCGGGCCGCTTCAGCTTCGCCGGGAACCTCGTCGATGCCGATGCGGTGCTGGCCTATGTCCGCGATCCCGACCACGCCGCCCGGCTGGGCATCGATCCGGCGCGGCTGGCGATCGCCGGCCACAGCATGGGCGGCTGGGTGACGGCGCTGACGGCGGCGCATGACCATCGCCTGCTCGGCGCGGCCCTGATCTCGGCGGCCAACATGGGTCCGGCCGGCCGCACCCCGCGCGCCGAACTCGTCGCCCGCATGGCCGACAATCGCGAGACGCTGGCGGCGTCGGCCGAGCAGATGGCCGACGAGCTCGCCGCCAACGCCGCCCTGTTCGACTGGACAAAGGCCGCCCCGGCGCTGGCCGCCCGGCCGCTGCTGGTGCTCACCAGCGACGACGGCCTCGCCCCCGCGGCCGCGGACCTGGCGGCGGCGGTGCGCGCCGGCGGCGGCAGGGCCGTCACCCTCGTCCACGTCGCCACCGATCACAGCTGGTCCGACGCGCGCCTTCGATTGGCGAACGAGATCGTCGCCTGGCTGCAGGCGCTGCCGCCCGCGCGCTGAGCGGCGGGATTCCCTTCCGCCCGCCGCCACCCTAACTAGGCGGCATGGCCCGCGCCCGCGTCCTCCTGCTGAACTCCGCCATCGGCCCGCTCGATTACCGGGTGGATCGCGAGCATGCGGTGGAGCCCGGCAGCATCGTTCTGGCGCCCCTCGGCCCGCGCCAGCTGGCCGGCGTGGTGTGGGAAGCGGAGCGGATGCCCTCCGACGCGGAGGTGGGCGACAATCGCCTGCGCCCGCTCACCCATGTCTACGATCTGCCGCCGCTCGCCGCACCGCTGCGCCGGCTGATCGAGTGGACGGCGGACTATTATCTCGCCGCCCCCGCCGCCGTGCTGCGCATGGCGCTCGCCTCGGCCAGCGCGCTCGACGAGCGGCGCGCCACGACCGAGTATCGCGCCACCGGCACCGTGCCCGATCGCCTCACCCCGCAGCGCGAACAGGCGTTGCAGCGGATCGGCGAGCGCCAGGGGCTGGTGCGCGAGCTGGCGTATATCGCCGACGTCTCCGATGCGGTGATCCGCGGGCTGGTGAAGGCCGGCGCGATCGAGCCGGTGGAGGTGGCGGTCGACGATCCGTTCGTGCCGCCCGATCCCGATCACGCGCCCCCCGATCTCTCGGCCGAGCAGGCCGCCGCCGCCGCCACCCTGGTCGCCGCGGTGCAGGCGCGCGAGGCGGCGGCCTTCCTGCTGGACGGCGTTACCGGCTCCGGCAAGACGGAGGTGTATTTCGAGGCTGTCGCCGAGGCGATCCGGGCCGGCCGGCAGACGCTGGTGCTGCTGCCGGAGATCGCGCTGACCGAGCCGTTTCTCAAGCGGTTCGCCGCCCGCTTCGGCCACCAGCCGGTCGCCTGGCACTCGGACCTGCGCCAGTCGCAGCGCAGGCGGGCATGGCGCGCGATCGCGTCGGGCGAGGCGAAGGTGGTGGTCGGCGCCCGCTCCGCCTTGTTCCTGCCCTATGCCGATCTCGGCCTGATCGTGGTGGACGAGGCGCACGAATCCTCGTTCAAGCAGGAGGATGGCGTGATGTACCACGCCCGCGACGTGGCGGTGATGCGCGGCCGGTTCGAGGGGGTGCCCGTGATCCTCGCCTCGGCCACGCCGGCGATCGAGACGCGCCAGCAGGTGACGCTCGGCCACTATGCCGAGCTGAAGCTGCCGCGCCGCTTCGGCCCGGCCACCATGCCGGATATCGCCGCGCTGGATCTGCTGCGCGATCCGCCGCTGCGCGGCCGCTGGATCGCCCCCACCCTGGTCCGCGAGCTGGAGGCCAATCTGGCGCGCGGCGAGCAGTCGCTGCTGTTCCTCAACCGGCGCGGCTACGCGCCGCTCACGCTCTGCCGCACCTGCGGCCACCGCTTCCAGTGCCCGAACTGCACCGCCTGGATGGTGGAGCACCGGCTGACGGCGCGGCTCGCGTGCCATCATTGCGGCCATGTGATGCCGCCGCCCGCCGCCTGCCCGGAATGCGGCGAGGCGGACAGCCTGGTCGCCTGCGGCCCCGGCGTCGAGCGGATCGCCGACGAGGTGGCGGCGCTGTTCCCGCAGGCGCGCACCGCGATGGTCACGTCGGACACGCTCTGGTCGCCGGCCAAGGCGGCCGAGTTCGTCAACCGCATGGAGGCGGGCGAGATCGACATCGTGATCGGCACGCAGCTGGTGACGAAGGGCTACCACTTCCCCAACCTCACCCTGGTGGGCGTGATCGACGCCGATCTCGGCCTGGCCGGCGGCGATCTGCGCGCGGCCGAGCGCAGCTTCCAGCAGATCGCACAGGTGGCCGGGCGGGCGGGTCGCGGCGAGAAGCCCGGCCGCGTGCTGGTGCAGACGCGCGAGCCCGGCGCGCCGGTGATTCGCGCGCTCGTCTCGGGCGATGCGGAGAGCTTCTACGCGGCCGAGACCGCGGCGCGGCGACATGCCGGCGCGCCGCCGTTCGGCCGATTCGCCGCGATCATCGTGTCGTCCGAGGCGCTCGACGAGGCGGTGGCGGCAGCCCGCCTGATCGGCGACAGCGCGCCGGAGGTGGAGGGCATGGCCGTCTACGGCCCCGCCCCGGCCCCCCTCGCCATGCTGCGCGGCCGCCACCGCCAGCGGCTGCTGGTCCACGCCCGCCGCACCCTTGACGTGCAGGACGTGATCCGCGCCTGGCTCGGCGCATTGGATTGGCCCAAGGGCGTGCGGGTAGCGGTGGACGTCGACCCCTACTCCTTCGTCTGAGATACTCGCATGTGTTCGAGATCCTCCTAGGCACGGGAAGGATCCGGCCGGCCCGCGCGGCAGAATCCTTGCGCCTTGCATCGCCGCGAACCCCCTGCTAACCGGCCGGCGAACGTGCGGGGGCGCCCTTGGCGGCGATCCCCTCCGCATGGGGCACACTCCAGCTAGGGGATTTCGGGCGCGTGGAGACATCCGGCGGCATTCAGGCAAGCCTTAGCGGGCGCTACGCGACGGCCCTGTTCGAACTTGCCCGCGACGAGCGCCAGCTGGACACGGTGTCGGCCAGCCTAGAGACGCTGAAGGCGTCGATCGCCGGCTCCGACGAGCTGCGCCGGCTGATCGCCAGCCCGCTGATCGGGCGCACCGAAGCCAAGGCGGCGATCGCGGCGGTGGTGCCGGCGATGGGCCTCGATCCGCTCACCGGCAATTTCCTCGGCGTGCTCGCGCAGAACCGCCGGCTCGATCAGATCGACGCCGTGATCCGCGCCTTCCGCCAGCTGCTGGCGCGCCACCGCAACGAGGCGACGGCCGACGTCACCTCCGCCCACCCCCTCGGCGACGACCAGATCGCGGCCTTGAAGGCCAAGCTGAGGCAGCAGACCGGGCGCGACGTGGCGATCGATCTCAAGGTGGATCCGGCGATCCTCGGCGGGCTGATCGTGAAGGTCGGCAGCCGCATGGTCGATGGCTCGATCCGCACCAAGTTGAACACTCTCGCGACTGCGATGAAAGGCTGAAAATGGATATCCGCGCGGCAGAAATCTCGAAGGTCATCCGTGACCAGATCGCCAGCTTCGGCAACGAGGCGCAGGTGTCCGAGGTCGGTCAGGTGCTGTCGGTGGGCGACGGCATCGCCCGCATCCACGGCCTGGACAATGTGCAGGCCGGCGAGATGATCGAGTTCGCCAACGGCGTGCAGGGCATGGCCCTGAACCTGGAGGCCGACAATGTCGGCGCGGTGATCTTCGGGTCGGACGCGCAGATCAAGGAAGGCGATGTCGTCAAGCGCACCGGCACGATCGTGGACGTGCCGGTCGGCAAGGGCCTGCTCGGCCGCGTGGTGGACGGCCTCGGCAATCCGATCGACGGCAAGGGCCCGATCGAGGGGGCCGAGCGCCGCCGCGTCGAGGTGAAGGCGCCCGGCATCATCCCGCGCAAGTCGGTGCACGAGCCGGTGCAGACCGGCCTCAAGGCGCTCGACGCGCTGGTGCCCGTCGGCCGCGGCCAGCGCGAGCTAATCATCGGCGATCGCCAGACCGGCAAGACGGCCGTCGCGATCGACACCTTCATCAACCAGAAGCAGGCGCATCAGGGCGACGACGAGGGCAAGAAGCTCTACTGCGTGTACGTCGCCGTCGGCCAGAAGCGCTCCACCGTCGCGCAGATCGTGCGCGCGCTGGAGGAGAATGGCGCGATGGAATATTCCATCGTAGTCGCCGCAACCGCGTCCGAGCCGGCACCGCTCCAGTTCCTCGCGCCGTATACCGGCTGCGCGATGGGCGAGTATTTCCGCGACAACGGCATGCATGCTGTGATCGTGTACGACGATCTGTCCAAGCAGGCCGTCGCCTACCGCCAGATGTCGCTGCTGCTGCGCCGCCCGCCGGGCCGCGAGGCCTATCCGGGCGACGTGTTCTACCTCCACTCGCGCCTGCTGGAGCGGGCGGCGAAGATGAACGACGCCAACGGCAACGGCTCGCTGACGGCGCTGCCGATCATCGAGACGCAGGCCGGCGACGTCTCCGCCTACATTCCGACCAACGTGATCTCGATCACCGACGGCCAGATCTTCCTGGAGACGGACCTGTTCTACCAGGGCGTGCGCCCGGCCATCAACGTCGGCCTGTCGGTCAGCCGCGTCGGCTCGGCCGCGCAGACCAAGGCGATGAAGAAGGTCGCCGGCTCGATCAAGCTGGAGCTGGCGCAGTATCGCGAGATGGCCGCCTTCGCCCAGTTCGGCTCGGACCTCGACGCCTCGACCCAGCGCCTGCTGAACCGCGGCGCGCGGCTGACGGAGCTGCTGAAGCAGGCGCAGTACGCGCCGATGCCGTTCGAGGAGCAGGTCGCCTCGATCTTCGCCGGGGTGAACGGCTATCTGGACAAGGTGCCGGTCGGCGACGTGACCCGCTTCGAGCAGGCGCTCCTCTCCGATCTGCGCGCCCGCCACGCCGACGTGCTCACCGGCATCCGCGACACCAAGGATCTCGGCGACGACCTGAAGGGCAAGCTGAAGGACGCGCTGGACGCGTTCGCCAAGACCTTCGCCTGATCTGTCTTTCGCGGCCGCCGCTCTCGCCGCGGCCGCACATTAAGGGTCCGTAATGGCCAGCCTCAAAGCCCTGAAGGTCCGCATTTCCTCGGTGAAATCGACCCAGAAGATCACCAAGGCGATGAAGATGGTCGCCGCCGCCAAGCTGCGTCGCGCGCAGATGGCGGCCGAGCAGGGCCGGCCCTATGCCGAGCGCCTGAACGACGTGATGGCGCGCCTGGCCGCCAAGGTCGTCGTTGGGCCGGAGAGCCCGCGCCTGCTGGCCGGCAGCGGCAAGGATCAGCTGCACCTGATCGTCGTCGCCACGTCGGAGCGGGGCCTGGCCGGTGCGTTCAACACCAACATCGTGCGCGCCGCGCGCCGCCGGGCGGACAGCCTGATCGCGCAGGGCAAGACGGTGCGCTTCTACCTGATCGGCAAGAAGGGCCTCGTCCTCAACCGCCTGTTCCCCGGCACGATCGTCCACCAGGTCGATCAGACGCACATCAAGAACGTCGCGTTCAGCGATGCGCTTGAGGTCGCCCGCGACCTCACCCAGCGTTTTCAAAATGGCGAGTTCGACGTCGCCCACCTGTTCTACGCACGCTTCCAGTCGGCGCTGGTGCAGGAGCCGACCGAGCAGCAGATCATCCCCGTGTCGATCCCCGCCGCCAAGCCGGAGACTGGCAACGTCGCCGCCGCCGCGGTGGAATATGAGCCCGACGAGGAGGCGATCCTCGCCGAGCTGCTGCCGCGCAACGTGGCCGTGCAGCTGTTCCGCGCGATGCTGGAGAATGCCGCGTCGGAGCAGGGCAGCCGCATGACCGCGATGGACAACGCCACGCGCAATGCCGGCGACATGATCAACAAGCTGACGATCGTCTACAACCGCACCCGCCAGGCGGCGATCACCACCGAGCTCATCGAGATCATCGCCGGCGCCGAGGCGCTGTAAAGCATCGAACATCCGGCGCCGCGGCGCTCCAAGAGAACACAGGCAAGGACCGAACCATGGCAACCGCCCCCACCACCAACTATACCGGCCGCATCAGCCAGGTCATCGGCGCCGTCGTCGACGTCTCGTTCGACGGTGAGCTGCCGGCGATCCTGAACGCGCTCGAGACGCAGAATGGCGAGACCCGCCTCGTGCTGGAGGTCGCCCAGCATCTGGGCGAGAACACCGTCCGCACGATCGCGATGGACGCCACCGACGGCCTCACCCGCGGCCAGGAAGTGCGCGACACCGGCAGTCAGATCCGCGTGCCCGTCGGCCCGGACACGCTCGGCCGCATCCTGAACGTGATCGGCGAGCCGATCGACGAGCGCGGCCCGGTGAGCCACGAGCGCACCAACCCGATCCACGCGGACGCGCCGCTGTTCGTCGACCAGTCGACCGAGACGGCGATCCTCGTCACCGGCATCAAGGTGATCGATCTGCTCGCGCCCTACGCCAAGGGCGGCAAGATCGGCCTGTTCGGCGGCGCCGGCGTCGGCAAGACGGTGCTGATCCAGGAGCTGATCAACAACATCGCCAAAGGCCATGGCGGCGTCTCGGTGTTCGCCGGCGTCGGCGAGCGCACGCGCGAGGGCAACGATCTCTATCACGAGTTCCTCGACGCCGGCGTCATCGCCAAGGACGCGGACGGCAACCCCACGCCGGAAGGCTCCAAGGTGGCGCTCGTGTTCGGCCAGATGAACGAGCCGCCGGGCGCCCGCGCCCGCGTCGCCCTCTCGGGCCTCGCCAACGCGGAATATTTCCGCGACGTGGAAGGCCAGGACGTGCTGTTCTTCGTCGACAACATCTTCCGCTTCACCCAGGCGGGCTCGGAAGTGTCGGCGCTGCTCGGCCGCATCCCCTCGGCCGTGGGTTATCAGCCGACCCTCTCCACCGACATGGGCGCGCTGCAGGAGCGGATCACGTCCACCAACAAGGGCTCGATCACCTCGGTGCAGGCGATCTACGTGCCGGCCGACGATCTCACCGATCCGGCGCCGGCCACCTCCTTCGCCCACCTCGACGCCACGACGACGCTGAACCGCGCCATCTCGGAACTGGGCATCTACCCGGCGGTCGATCCGCTGGACAGCACCAGCCGCGTGCTAACGCCCGCGGTCGTCGGCCAGGAGCATTACGAGACGGCGCGTGCGGTGCAGGAGGTGCTGCAGAAGTACAAGTCGCTGCAGGACATCATCGCCATCCTGGGCATGGACGAGCTGTCCGAGGAGGACAAGCTCACCGTCAGCCGCGCCCGCAAGATCCAGCGCTTCCTCAGCCAGCCGTTCCACGTGGCCGAGGTGTTCACCGGCATCCCCGGCAAGTTCGTGCAGATCGAGGATACGGTGAAGTCGTTCAAGGCCGTGGTCGACGGCGAGTATGACCATCTGCCGGAAGCCGCCTTCTACATGGTCGGCGGCATTGAGGAGGCGGTCGCCAAGGCGCAGAAGCTGGCCGAAGCGGCATAGTCGACTCGTCAGGGGAGAGAGCGTAGGATCGTGTCGATGACGGTCGACACTCTTTCCCTTGCAAAGGAGCTTCGTGCGGCCGAACTATCGTCGGTACAGGCGGAAGCGATAGCTGCGGCGATCGGCAAGGCCGTTGTCGAGGGCGTGGCGACAAAATCGGACGTTCAGCTCTTGCGGGCCGACCTTTCCCAGGCGGAAGCTCGGCTCGAAGCCAAGATCGAGACGGTTCACTCGCGTCTGCTGACTTGGTTCATCGGAACGCAGATCGCGGTTGGTGCGCTCATCGTGGCGCTCTTAAAGCTCTAGGACAGACATGGCCCTCCACTTCGAACTCGTCACGCCCGAGAAGCTGCTTCGCTCGGAGGATGTCCACATGGTCGTGGTGCCCGGCACCGAGGGTGATTTCGGCGTGCTGGCCGGCCACGCGCCCTTCATGTCGGTCGTCCGCTCGGGCGAGCTGACGGTCTATTCGGGGCCGAACACCGTCTCCGGCAGGATCCATGTCGAGGGCGGTTTCGCCGAGGTGAACGAGAAGGGCCTCACCGTGCTTGCCGAGGCCGCGACCGAGGCCTGAGGCGTCCGCCGGCCCGGCGGTAAGACATCGTAAAAGCTTAGCCGTTATTCACCATTCCCGACCACGCGCCGAACCGGCGCGTCTATCGAGGGTGTAACGGATGAGCGCTTTTGGCCGACGCAGCGGAGCTTCGAGCGGCGGGCAGCGGCCCTCCTTCGGGGTGGCGCGGCCGCTCCACGGCGGTGGCCCCGCTCCTGTCGAGACCGGCGGCGCGCAATTCCCCTCGCTCGACACGATGGCCTTCCCGGGCGAGAGCAGCGTGCCCGTCACGATGGACGCGATGGCTCGCCTCGCCAGCCGCCAGGATGCGTCGGGAGAGGCCGGCAGCAGCAAGCAGGAAGGATTCGACGCCTCCGTCCACAAGATCAAGGAGCAGGTGCTGCCGCGCCTGCTGGAGCGGATCGACCCGGAAGCCGCGGCCACCCTCAGCAAGGACGAGCTGGCCGAGGAATTCCGCCCGATCATCGGCGAGGTGCTGGCCGAGCTGAAGATCACGCTCAACCGCCGCGAGCAGTTCGCGCTGGAAAAGGTGCTGGTCGACGAGTTGCTGGGTCTGGGGCCGCTGGAGGAGCTGCTCAACGATCCGCTGATCACCGACATCATGGTGAACGGGCCGGACCAGACCTATATCGAGAAGAAGGGCAAGCTGGAGATCGCGCCGATCACCTTCCGCGACGAGGAGCATCTGTTCCAGATCGCCCAGCGCATCGTCTCCAAGGTCGGCCGCCGCGTCGACCAGACCACCCCACTGGCCGACGCCCGCCTGATGGACGGCTCCCGCGTCAACGTCATCGTGCCGCCGCTGAGCTTGCGTGGCACCGCGATCTCGATCCGCAAATTCTCGGCCAAGCCGATCACCTTGGACATGATGGCCAAGGGCGGCAGCATGTCGGACAAGATGGCGACGGCGCTGAAGATCGCCGGCGCCAGCCGCTTCAACATCGTGATCTCCGGCGGCACCGGCTCCGGCAAGACGACGATGCTGAACGCGCTCTCCAAGCTGATCGACCCCGGCGAGCGCGTCATCACGATCGAGGACGCGGCCGAACTCCGCCTCCAGCAGCCGCACTGGCTGCCGCTGGAGACGCGCCCCGCCAACCTGGAGGGCAACGGCCAGATCTCGATCCGCGATCTCGTCGTCAACGCGCTGCGCATGCGGCCGGACCGCATCATCCTGGGCGAGATCCGTGGCGCCGAGTGTTTCGATATGCTCGCCGCCATGAACACCGGCCACGATGGCTCCATGTGCACGCTGCACAGCAACTCCCCGCGCGAGGCGCTGGCGCGTATGGAGAACATGGTGATGATGTCGGACATCAAGGTGCCGAAGGAGGCGATCAGCCGCCAGATCGCCGATTCGGTGGACATGATCATCCAGGTGAAGCGCCTGCGCGACGGCAGCCGCCGCGTGACCAACATCACCGAGGTGATCGGCATGGAAGGCGCCGTGATCGTCACGCAGGAGCTGTTCAAGTTCGAGTATATGGACGAGGGCGCCGACGGCAAGATCATGGGCGAGTATCGCGCGATGGGCCTGCGCCCGTACACGCTGGACAAGGCGCGCCAGTTCGGCTTCGACCAGCCGTTCCTGGAAAGCTGCCTCTAGCCCTTCAGCGCCAGCGCGGCGCACACGGCCGCCGCCATCAGCGCCGCCAGCAGCACCAGCGGCCACGGCACCCAGCCGACCGCGTCCAGCCGCGTGCGGCGGGCGCGGCGACGGTCCGCCAGCGCGGCGATGGCGGCCAGCCCGGCCGATGCCGCCGCCGCGATCCAGAGCGCCCCTTGCATGTCGATCATCCGGCCCGCATCATGGCCTGGAGCCCTAGTTGCGGAGAGACCGAATGCGCCACCTTTTTCTCGCCGCCCTGCTGGCACCGCTCACCCTTGCCGCCACCGCCGCTACGCCGGTGCAGACGAAGCCGGCCGATGCGCTGGCGGCGGCCGTCGCCAGCCCGGCCCGATCCGCCGCCAACCGCGCGCGCGACCAATATCGCCACCCCGTCCAGACGCTCGCCTTCTTCGGCGTGAAGCCCGGCCAGACGGTGGTGGAGATCTGGCCCGGCGCCGGCTGGTATGCCGAGATCCTCGCGCCGCTGCTGTCCGCGCGCGGCCACTACATCGCCGCCACCCAGCCGCCCGGCAAGAATCGCGATGCCACGCTGAAGCTGCTGGCGGGCGATCCCGCGCGCTTCGGCAAGGCCACGACGACGATCTTCGACGTCAAGGCGCCCTCCACGATCGCGCCGCCCGGAACGGCAGACGTGGTGCTCACCTTCCGCAACGTGCACAACATGCTGATGGCCGGCGACGATGTGGCCGCACGCGCCTTCGTCGACTTCTACCGCGCGCTGAAGCCCGGCGGCGTGCTGGGCGTGGAGGATCACCGCCTGCCCGAGAGTGCGGATGCGGCGCTGGAGAAGACCAGCGGGTATATTAAGCGATCGACGGTGGTGCGCCTCGCCACCGCCGCCGGCTTCAAGCTGGCAGCGGAGTCGGAGGTGAACGCCAATCCCAAGGATCCGGCGAACTGGCCGAACGGCGTGTGGACGCTGCCGCCGACCCTGAGCCAGGGTGACGTCGACCGCGCCAAATATGTCGCCATCGGCGAGAGCGACCGGATGACCCTGAAGTTCGTCAAGCCGCTCGGCTGAGGCGAGCCGCCGCCGTCCCGGCCCTCAACCGCTCAGCTTGTCGATCTTCGCCTGCAGGCCGGCCAGCTGGTCCTTCAATGCGGCGACCTCATCCTCCACCGGCTGATGCGCGGCGGGGGCAGCGGGCGCCTCGGCGCCGCCCAGCTTGGGCTTGAACGCCTTTGTCGCCGCCTCGAACATCTCGATGTTGCGCTTGGCGAGTTCGGCGAACGGGCCGCCGGTGAAGGCGCCTTCCATAGCGGTGCGAAACTGCATCTGGTTGCGACGGAACGCATCCATCGATGCTTCCAGATATTGCGGCACCATCGACTGCATGGAGTCGCCGTAAAGCGAGATCAGCTGGCGCAGGAAGCTTACCGGCAGCATCGTCTGCCCCCGCGTCTCCTCCTCCATGATGATCTGGGTGAGGACGTTGTGGGTGATGTCGTCTTCCGACTTGGCGTCGATCACCTTGAAGTCGCGGCCCTCGCGCGTCATCGCGGCGAGATGCTCCAGCGTGATGTAGCTCGATGTTTCGGTGTTGTAGAGCCGGCGATTGGCGTATTTCTTGATGATGACCGTTCCCGATCCGCCAGAAGATTTCGCCATGGCCGCCCCATCCCATCCTTTAGAGGCCGGAATGGTAGCACAGGATTATGCCGCACCGCAACACAGGCCCCGCCCGCTGCCTTTGTTTATCGCCCTGCTGCGCAGCGAAACCGCAGCATCGCCGCAGCGGATGCGCGATGCCCTGGCCGGTCTGAGACGCTATCAGGAGGCCGAGCGCCCGCCGCGCCCGCCGGTGCGGCCGATCGCTGCGCAGGTGGGCCGCGCCGTGCTGCGCGACTACGGCGGCGCCGGGCCGCCTGTGGTGTTCGTGCCTTCGCTGATCAACCCGCCCGGCGTGCTGGACCTCGCCGAGGACAATTCGCTGCTCCGCTGGCTCGCCGGCCAGGGCGTACGGCCGCTGCTGCTGGAATGGGGCAGCCCCGTGCCGGACGAGCGCGATCTCTCGGTGGCGGGCCATGTCGAACGCTATCTGCTGCCGCTGATCGCGGCGCTCGGCGGGCGGCCCGCGCTGGCCGGCTACTGCCTGGGCGGCACGATGACGATCGCCGCCGCCGCGCGTGCGGACGTTTCCGCGCTGGTGACGATCGCGGCGCCCTGGCGCTTCGCCGGCTTCCCGGACGAGGCGCGCGCCAGCCTGAACGACCTGTGGCGCAGCGCCGAGCCCGCGGCCGAGCGGCTGGGCCTGATGCCGATGGAGGTGCTGCAGACGAGTTTCTGGCGGCTCGATCCCGCCCGCACGGTGGGCAAGTTCGAGCGGCTGGGGCGCGGCGCCATGGCCGAGGCCGCGATCCCCGGCTTCGTGGCGCTGGAGGATTGGGCCAATGACGGCCCGCCCCTGACCCTGGCGGCCGGGCGCGAGCTGCTGGTCGATCTGTTCACCGGCGATCGCACCGGGCGCGGCGAGTGGATCGTCGCGGGATCGCCGGTCGATCCCGCCCGCCTGACCTGCCCGGTGCTGGACGTGATCTCCACCAGCGACCGCATCGTGCCGGCCGCCAGCGCGCCGGGCATCGGCACGCCCCTCTCGCTCGGCCTCGGCCATGTCGGCATGATCGTCGGCGGGCGGGCGCGCACGCTGCTGTGGGAGCCGCTGGCGCAGTGGCTGCGCGCGGCGACGCGTGCGTGATATGGCGGCGGCGGCGGCGCCTTGCTAAGGAGCCGGCGGCCAAGCGCGCCACCATGCCGGGGAGAATCATCATGTCCGACGTCGTCATCACCGCCGCCAAGCGCACGCCGGTCGGCAGCTTCCTCGGCGCCTTCGCCAGCGTGCCGGCTCACGAGCTGGGCCGCGTCGCGATTGAGGCGGCGCTCGCCCAGGCGGGCGTCGCGGCGGCCGACGTGGACGAGGTGGTGCTCGGCCAGGTGCTCACCGCCGGCCAGGGGCAGAACCCGGCCCGGCAGGCGGCGATCAACGCCGGCATCCCGCAGGAGGCGACCGCCTTCGGCATTAATCAGGTCTGCGGCTCCGGCCTGCGCGCGGTGGCGCTGGCGGCGCAGGCGATCAAGACGGGCGACGCCGCCATCGTCGTCGCCGGCGGGCAGGAGAGCATGTCGATGGCGCAGCACGCCCAGGCGCTGCGCGCGGGGCAGAAGATGGGCGCCGTCAGCCTCGCCGATACGATGCTGAGCGACGGCCTGACCGATGCGTTCAACAATTACCACATGGGCATCACCGCCGAGAATCTGGCCGAACGCTATCAGGTGACGCGCGACGAGCAGGATCGCTTCGCCGTCGCCAGCCAGAACAAGGCCGAGGCCGCCCGCGCCGCCGGCCGCTTCCGCGACGAGATCGCGCCGGTGACGGTGAAGGGCCGCAAGGGCGACACGATCGTGGAGGCGGACGAATATATCCGCGAGGGCGCGACGATCGATGCGATGACGAAGCTGAAGCCCGCCTTCCGCAAGGACGGTTCGGTCACGGCCGCCAATGCCAGCGGCATCAACGACGGCGCCGCCGCCCTGGTGCTGATGTCGGCGGAGGAGGCCGCCCGCCGCGGCAGCCCGGTGCTGGCGACGGTGAAGTCCTGGGCCACCGCCGGCGTCGATCCGGCCTATATGGGCATCGGCCCGGTGCCGGCCAGCCGCAAGGCGCTGGAGAAGGCTGGCTGGACGATCGACGATCTCGATCTGATCGAAGCGAACGAGGCGTTCGCCGCGCAGGCGCTGTCCGTCGGCAAGGAGCTTGGCTGGGATGCGGAGAAGGTGAACGTCAACGGCGGCGCGATCGCGATCGGCCATCCGATCGGCGCGTCCGGCGCGCGCGTGCTGACGACGCTGATCTACGAGATGGGCAAGCGCGACGCCAAGAAGGGCCTCGTCACCCTGTGCATCGGCGGCGGCATGGGCATCGCCATGTGCATCGAGCGCGCCTGACAGATGGCGGGCGAGACGCCGGCGACGCGCGCCCTCGCCGCCGCCGGCATCGCCTTTTCGACGCATCGTTACGAGTATGATCCCGGCGCCGACAGCATCGGCCTCGCCGCCGCAGAGGCGCTGGGCGAACACCCCTCGCGCGTGCTGAAGACGCTGATGGTGCGGATCGACGGCAAGCCCGCCTGCGCGATCCTGGCCGCGGACCTGTCCCTCTCGATGAAGCGGCTGGCGGCGGCGGCGGGCGGCAAGTCCGCCGGGATGATGCCGCCGCCCGAGGCGGAGCGGCTGACCGGCTACAAGGTGGGCGGCATCAGCCCGATCGGCCAGAAGAAGCCGGTGCGCACCTTCCTTGACGCGGCCGCCGCGCGCGAGCCGTTCGTGTACGTGAACGGTGGCCAGCGCGGCCTGCAGCTCCGCCTGGACCCGGCGGACCTCGCCGCCGCCGCCGCCGCCGTGATCGCGCCGCTCGGCGCCTGAGCCCTCCGGTACGGACGCGGCTCAGCCGGCGTCGGAATGGCCGATCTCGCCGGCATGGTTGAACTCGGTCGCCGGCGTCTGCGGTGGCGGCGCGCCGCGCGAACGCAGCAGATGGAGGGCGGAGGCCGCCGCCGTCGTCAGCCACGAAGGCCGCTCTCCGTCGAGCAGGGCAAAGGCGAGCCGCTTCATCCGCGGATCCCAGAAGCTTGCGATATGGTCCGCCGTCGCGGTGATCGCGCGCTCGTGCCCCAGCGCCGCGAAATTGCGCGCGATCTGGTCGGCCATATAGGCCAGCCGCTGCTCGGTGGACATCACCGCCGCCTCACTCCGCCGCAAGCGGCCGTTCGACCCGGCGGCTGATCGCGGCCTGCGCCTCATAGCTCTGCTGCCAGTCGGACGGCCCGTTGGACGCCGATACCTGCACCGCCGTCACCTTATATTCCGGGCAATTGGTGGCCCAGTCGGAGAAATCGGTGGTGATGACGTTCGCCTGCGTCGTCGGGTGGTGGAACGTTGTGTAGACGACGCCCGGCGCCACCCGCTCCGTCACCAGCGCGCGCAGCGTCGTCTCGCCGGCCCGGCTGCGGAGCGTGACCCACTGGCCATCGTTGAGACCGCGATTCTCGGCATCGTGGGGGTGGATCTCCAGCCGGTCCTCGGGGTGCCACGCGACATTGTCGGTCCGCCGGGTCTGCGCGCCGACATTATAGTGGCTGAGGATACGGCCGGTGGTCAGCAGCAGCGGGAAGCGCGGGCCGGTCTTCTCGTCGGTCGGCACATAGTCGGTCACGACGAAATGGCCCTTGCCGCTGGCGAAGGCTTCGACGTGCATCGTCGGCGTGCCGTCCGGCGTCATCGCGTTCGCCGGCCATTGCAGCGACCCCTGCCGTTCGAGCGCGGCGTAGCTCACGCCGGCAAAGGTCGGCGTCAGCCGCGCCACCTCGTCCATGATCTCGGACGGATGGGCATAGTTCCACCCCAGCCCCATCGCGTTGGCGACCAGCTGGACGATCTCCCAGTCGGCATGGCCGTTGCGCGGTTCCATCACCTTGCGCACGCGCTGGATGCGCCGCTCGGCATTGGTGAAGGTGCCGTCCTTCTCCAGAAAGGTCGATCCGGGCAGGAAGACGTGGGCGTAGTTGGCCGTCTCGTTGAGGAACAGGTCCTGCACCACCACGCATTCCATCGCGGCGAGGCCGGCCGCGACATGCTGGGTGTTCGGATCGGACTGGAGGATGTCCTCGCCCTGCACGAACAGCGCCTTGAACGCGCCGTCGGTGGCGGCATCGAGCATGTTGGGGATGCGCAGGCCCGGCTCCGCATCGAGCGATACGCCCCACGCCTGCTCGAACAGGCCGCGCGTGGCATCGTCCGAGACATGGCGGTAGCCGGGAAACTCGTGCGGGAAGCTGCCCATGTCGCAGGCGCCCTGCACGTTGTTCTGCCCGCGCAGGGGGTTCACGCCCACGCCCTCGCGCCCGACATTGCCCGTCGCCATCGCCAGGTTGGCGATCGCCATGACGGTGGACGAGCCCTGCGAATGTTCGGTCACGCCGAGACCATAATAGATCGCAGCATTGCCGCCGGTGGCGTAGAGCCGCGCCGCCGCGCGCAGCGACCCGGCCGGCACGCGGGTGAGCGCCTCGGTCGCCTCGGGCGAGCGTTCGGGCTGCGAGACGAACGCCGCCCAATCGGCATATTCGTCCCAGTCGCAGCGCTGGCGGACATAATCCTCATCGGTAAGCCCCTCGGTCACGATCACATGCGCCATCGCCGTCAGCACCGCCACGTTGGTGCCGGGGCGCAGGGCGAGGTGATGGTCGGCCACCACATGCGGCGTCTTCACCAGATCGATGCGACGCGGATCGATCACGATCAGGCGCGCCCCCTGCCTGAGCCGCCGCTTCATCCGGCTGGCGAATACCGGATGGCCATCGGTCGGGTTCGCGCCGATCACCAGCATCACGTCGGCGAACTGCACGCTGTCGAAATCCTGCGTGCCGGCCGACGTTCCGAACGTCGTCTTCAGGCCGTAGCCGGTCGGCGAGTGGCAGACGCGCGCGCAGGTGTCGACATTGTTGTTGCCGAAGCCCTGCCGGATCAGCTTCTGCACGAGGAACGTCTCCTCGTTGGTGCAGCGGCTGGAGGTGATCCCGCCGACGCTGCGCGTGCCGTACCGGGCCTGTATCCGGCGGAACTCGGCCGCGACATGGCCGATCGCCGTCTCCCAGCTCACCTCCTGCCACGGCTGGTCCACGCTGGCGCGGATCATCGGGTTGAGCACGCGTTCCCTGTGGTTGGCATAGCCCCAGGCGAAGCGGCCCTTCACGCAGCTATGCCCGCGATTGGCCTTGCCGTCCTTCCACGGCACCATCCGCACCAGTTCCTCGCCCCGCATCTCGGCGCGGAAGGTGCAGCCGACGCCGCAATAGGCGCAGGTGGTGACGACGGCGCGGTCGGGGGTGCCAACCTCCACCACTTTCTTCTCGATCAGCGCCGATGTCGGGCATGCCTGCACGCACGCGCCGCAGGATACGCATTCGGAGGCGAGGAAGCCTTCGTCCTGGCTCGCCGCGATCACCGAATCGAAGCCCCGCCCCTGCACCGTCAGCGCGAAGGTGCCCTGCACCTCGTCGCACGCCCGCACGCAGCGCGAGCAGACGATGCACTTGGTCGGATCGAAATCGAAATAGGGGTTGGTCCGGTCCTTGTCCGCCGCGAGATGGCCGGCGCCGCCATAGCCGTAGCGCACGTCGCGCAGGCCCACCGCACCGGCCTGATCCTGCAACTCGCAGTCGCCGTTCGCCGGGCAGGTGAGGCAATCGAGCGGATGATCGGAGATATACAGCTCCATAACCCCGCGCCGCAGCTGCTTCAGCCGCTCGGTCTGCGTGCGCACCACCATGCCGGGCACCACCGGCGTGGTGCACGAGGCGGGGTAGCCCGCGCGGCCCTCCACCTCGATCAGGCAGAGGCGGCACGATCCGAACGCCTCCAGATTGTCGGACGCGCACAATTTGGGGATCGTCGTGCCCATCAGGGCGGCGGCGCGCATCACCGATGTACCTTCCGGCACCTCGACCGCCTGCCCGTCGATGGTTAGGCTCACCAGCGTCATCGCGGATACGGGCGCTGGCTTGGTGCCAAGGTCGATCTCGCCGATCCATGCCATACCGCTTACTCCGCCGCCTCGGCCGGCCGGGATGATACCGCACCCAGCCCGAAATCCTCGGGAAAATGATCGAGCGCGCTCAGCACCGGATAGGGCGTGAACCCGCCCAGCGCGCACAGCGAGCCATATTTCATCGTGTCGCACAGATCACGCAGCAGCCCGATCTCGTCGCCAACCGTCTTCGCCGCGCCCTTTGCGTTGCGGATCTGCGGCATCGCCTCCAGCCGGTCGCCACCGCGGCCTCCCGCCATGATCCGGTCGATCGTCTCCACCCCCCGGGTCGATCCGATGCGGCACGGCGTGCATTTGCCGCAGCTCTCCACCGCGCAGAACTCCATCGCGAAACGCGCCATCCGCGCCATGTCGACCGTATCGTCGAACACGGTGATGCCGGCATGGCCGATCAGTCCGCCGGCGGCGGCGAACGCCTCGTAATCGAACGGCAGGTGAAACATGGAAGGGGGGAAGTAGGCGCCGAGCGGCCCGCCCACCTGCACCGCGCGCACCGGCCGCCCGCTCTCCGTGCCGCCGCCGATGTCGTTGACCAGTTCGCCGAGCGTCACGCCGAAGCCGATCTCGTACAGCCCGCCGTTGCGCACGTTTCCGGCAAGCTGCACCGGCATCGTGCCGCGCGACCGCCCGAAGCCGACCGCCGCGTAGCGCCCGGCTCCCTCGGCCAGGATGAACGGCACCGCCGCCAGCGAGAGCACGTTGTTGATCACGGTTGGTTTGCCGAACAGACCGCTCACCGCCGGCAGCGGCGGCTTGGCCCGCACCTGCCCGCGCTTGCCCTCGATCGAATCGAGCAGCGCGGTCTCCTCGCCGCACACATAGGCGCCCGCCCCCTCCCGCACCTCCAGCGCGAACGGGGCGATCCGGTGCGCGGCGCGGCGGATCGCCTCCTCCATCACCCGGATCGCGAACGGATATTCGGAGCGGATGTAGACATAGCCATGGGTCGCGCCCACCGCATGCGCCGCGATCGCCATGCCCTCGATCAGGCAGTAGGGGTCGCCCTCCATCAGCATCCGATCGGCGAAGGTGCCGCTGTCGCCCTCGTCGGCGTTGCAGACGATGAACTTCTCGTCGGCCGCCGCCGACAGCACCGTCTGCCACTTGATCCCCGTCGGGAAGCCGGCGCCGCCGCGCCCGCGCAGGCCCGATGCCTTCACCACATCGACGACCTGCTGGGGCGGCAGGGCGCGCGCGGCATCCAGCCCCGCCCAGCCGCCATGCGCGGCATAATCGTCAAGGCTGAGCGGATCGACGAGACCGCAGCGCGAGAAGGTGAATCGCTGCTGGCTCGCGAAGAACGGCAGGGCCGCCACGTCGCCGAGCCGGTTGGGATGACTGCCGTCGAGCACCGCCGCGACGTCTTCCGGCGCGACCGGCCCGAAGCCGATGCGCCCCTCCGCCGTCTGCACCTCGACCAGCGGCTCGATGCGGAACAGCCCCCGGCTGCCGGTCCGCACCACCTCGGCCCCCGCGCGCGCCAGGGCGGCCGCGACCGCATCGGCGCCGAGCGCCACCGACGCCATGTCGCCCGAAACGAAGACGCGCGTCATGCCCCCACCTCGGCGGCGATGCGCTCCACCCCATCGACATCGATCCGCGAGACGGGCCGCCCGTCCACCAGCGCGTTCGGCCCGGTCGCGCACAGGCCGAGGCAGTAGATCGCCTCCAGCGTCACCTGACCGTCCGCCCGCGTCGCGCCCATCGCCACGCCCAGCCGGTGCGCCGCCGCCCGCTCGATCGCGGCCCCGCCGCGCGCCTGGCACGCCTCGGCTCGGCACAGCTTCACCACGTGGGCGCCGGCCGGCCGACGCCGGAAATCATGATAGAAGCTGACGACGCCGTGCACCTCGGCCCGGCTGAGGTTCAACGCGCTCGCGACGTGCGGCACCGCCTCGTCCGGCACATGGCCGATCTCGCGCTGGATCGCGTGCAGCAGCGGCAGCAACGCGCCGCGCCGCCCGTCGAGCCGGGCCGCCTGCCGCGTCACCACCTCCCCGATGGGCTCCTGTCCGATCATGTCCTCGCAGTGCCGTTCATCTGTCGGAATATCGGGCGCGGCGGTCGTCGCGGTCAAATCGATTGAGACGATAAGTGATAGGCTCCGTCTATCAGCCTGTCCGCATCCTCTCGGCCGTCACCAGCGCGGCCGACGCGAGCGGGCCGAGTGGCGCCCGTTCCGACACGACCAGCCCGATCGGGCTTGGCGGCATCGGCTCGTCGAACGGGATCGCGCGGGCCCATGGCGACAGCAGCGGCACATAGCTGTCCGGCATGATCGTGGCGCAATAGCCCGCGCCGACCAGCGCCAGCAGGGCGACATAGCTGTCGGCGGTGGCGCAGGGATGCGCCGAGAGCCCGCGTTCCGCCAGCCACGCATCCAGGATGCGCCGGTTCTGCATGCCCTGGTGGAGCAGGCACAGCCGCTGCGCCATGGCCTCCGCCCAGCCGATGCTGGCTGGCACGCGCCCGTCGTCGCGCGTCACGAAGTGCATCCGCTCCTCGTACAGCGGCACGGCGATGACATGGGGCGGCGGCTCGTGCGCGGTATAGGTGACGCCCGCATCCAGCTCGAACGCGGCGAGGCCATGCGCGATCTCCCGCGAGGTGCAGGAGCGGATCGACAGCTTCACCGCCGGATGCAGCCGCGCAAGCGCCCGCGCGAACTCGCCGGCGACCGGCAGCGCGGCGGGGATCGACCCGAGCCGCAGCTCGCCGCGCAGCGCGCCCTTCGTCTCACTGGCGGCGGCGCTCAGCCCGCGACAGGCGGCGATCACCTGTTGCGCCCACGGCAGCACGGCCTCGCCCGCCGCCGTCAGCCCGATGAAGCGCCGCTCCCGATCGACCAGCCGCTTGCCCAGCTCCTCCTCCAGCGCCACGAGGCCAGCCGACAGGGTCGGCTGCGATACGTGGCACGCCTCCGCCGCGCGCGCGAAATGCCGCTCGCGCGCGAGAGCCACCAGATATTCGAGAAGGCGTAGCTGCATGGTCAACAGCTATCATCATTGGCCCGACACGCTAAGACGGGCTGACGAAGCCGGCTGAAGCCCCGAAGGGCGGCAGCGTTCTCGCCCGCGAGATACGAACGCTCTCAGCTGGCGCATGGAACGACCGACGATCCATCCGCTTTTCGCATGGCCAGCGCGACCGAGGACGAAACGATCGTGCTGTTCCGTGTCGAACCCCGAACGCCCGCGTTCAGGCGCCCGTATCGTCCGCGAAGATCGACGGCACCGGCAGCTGCATGTCCAGCACCTTGCCGACCATGCATATCGAGGCGAAGCGGCTCGCCTGGAACAGCGCGGCCATCGCCTGCGCCTCGCCCTGCTCCGCCGCCAGCCGGCCGAGCGCATCGCGCGCCTGTTCGGGTCGGCTGCCGGCGATCGCCAGCGCCAGGTCGCGCGCGGCCCGCTGCGCGGAGGTGAGCGCGGCATGGGACGGTCGGCCGACGAGCAGCGCCACCCAGTCCTTCGCGAAGCCGAGCTTCAGCGACAGCCGCTCATGCTGGATACGCTCATAGGCGAAATCCAGCTGCGCACAGACGGTGAGCGCGATCGTCTCGTTGAGGTCGTCCGGCAAGGCGGCCTTCAGCGTACCGCTATACTTCATGAAGCCGGTGAGCACGTCCGGCACATGCCCGCCATATTGGAAGAAAGCGCCGAAATAACCGAGCCGGTCGACCGTGGGTTGCAGCGTCGCGCGCAGCGCCGGATCGATCTGCTCCAGCGAGAGGGGGCGAATGTCGGCCATCAGCTGTTGACCAGATCGGCGATGTTGGTCTGGAAGCCGATCTGCGTTCCAAGATTCTTGATCGGATCCTTCATCGTCTCCTGCCAGATCAGCGATTCCTGCGCGATCATCAGCGGGTGATCCTGAATGGTGAGCGAGTAGAAGCCGTCAGGGCCGGAGGCGTGATTGTGCACCGACCAGCCCGGCGCCGACAGCATCAGATCGCCCGCCTTCCACGTGAGCTTCTGCCCGTCGACGGTGCTGCGGCCCGATCCGCCGAACCAGTAGTTGATCGCCGCCGAACTGTGGCGGTGGGGGCGATCGACGACGTTGCCGGGGTAGGAGGCGATCGACGCGAAGAAGCTGTGAGTGGTGCCGTTGCGCCGCTCGGTCGCGGGATTGTAGAGGATGTAAAGCCGGCGGCCGGTATAGCCGTCGCCGATCGCACGGACCGCCTTCAGCCTCGGCTCGACGACCTCCCACGGCCAGTGCAGCGCCGCGTTGGTGACGGTGTCCGGATCGACCAGATGCTCGTAGGGCATCAGGAAGGCGCCGCCGCCGATCGGCACCACGGGCGCGCTGTCCTTGGCGCGCGGACCGTCCGGGATCGCGGCCTCGGCGGCGGCGAACCACCGTTCCGAACTGTCCTCGTCGGTCGCCTGCTCGGCATAGTGGACGAGTTGCTTCTCCAGCATCGGCTGGTTCGAGAAGATCAGACGCGCCTGGATGTCGTCGCCGTCATTCTCGTAGATGACGGGGTGCATCGACGGCACGTTCCACACGTCGTGCGCGGTGAAGTCGATCGTGGCGCCGCCGATCCGGGCACGTCCCGTGCCGCGGATGCAGGTGCCCACGGCATTGCTGTTCGCGCGGCGCACCAGCGCGTGCTCGCCGGGGTTCAACACCTCGATGCGCGCGTCGATGCCGGGCGCCAGACCCAGGCCCGGCGCCTTGGCCAGCGGGTGGACGAGATTGGTCGAGCGAACGCCGTTGGCCGGTTTCGGCGCGTTGGCGAGACGCTCGACCTCGGCCTCGATCTCCTCTCGGGTGATGACGATCGACGGCCAGACCTCCGGCGCTTCGGGTGCCTTGCCGCTGACGTCGACGAATTGGGCTCGCGCTTCCATGGCTGATGCTCCTGCTGATCTGTCGCTAGGCGCCGGCCGCGCGCCACCTGGGCGCGGCCCGAACCGGCTGATCGATGGCGAGCCCGATGTCGGCGTCGCGCGCGCGCTCATAGGCCATGATCGCGACGGACAGGTCGGACAGGCCCATGCCGGTCGGCTTGAAGAAGGTGAACCGCGTGTCGTCCGGCGCATCGGCGCCGTCGCGGATCACCGTGCCGAGCGTGCGCACCTGCGACCAGGCGCCCGGATCGGTGCCGAAATGCTCGCGCAGTTCGCGAGACGAGGATTGCGCGTTGCCGATGCTGTCGACCACGAAGCGGCCGCTACGCGCCAGCACGTCGGGCTTGCACTCGGCATTGGCGGGCAGGATCGCGCCTGCCGCGATGATGAGCGCGCCGGGCGCCAGCATGTCCGCCTCGAGAAACGGCTCGACCGTGCGGGTGATGAGCGTGACGATCGGCGCGCCCGCGACCGCCTCCTCCAGCGTGCCGCAGTCCGCCACCTCGAAGCCGAAGGCCGCACGCGCCTTCCCGACGAAGGCGGCGCGCTTGTCCGGCGTGCGGCTGAAGACGCGCAGGCGCTTCAGCGGCCGCACGGCGGCGATCGCGGCGATCTGGGTGAGCGCCTGCGCGCCGGTGCCGACCAGGGCGACCTCGTCGGCGTCCGGCGACGACAGCAGGTCCGCGCCGAGGCCGGACACCGCCGAGGTGCGGATCTGCCCCAGCGTCGCCGCCTCCAGCACCGAGAGCAGGCGGCCGTTGGCGAGATCGAACAGCGAGAAGATGGCGGTGGCGCCGCCGGTGGTGTGCGCCCAGGTCTTGTAGCCGCCGTAGCCGCGTCGCGGCATCATCGAGCCCAGCGCATGCAGCGCGCCACCGGGGAACGTGCCGAGCGCCTTGTCGATCGCCTTGGCGGCGCCGTCCGCCTCCTCGGCCAGACCCACGCGCAGCGCCTCCAGCGCGTCGTTCACCTCGACCAGCGCGGCGACCTGCGCCTCGGTCAGCCACAGCAGCGGCGGCGAGGCCCCGCTCACGCGGCCACCCCGCCGGCGATGCCGGTCTCGTCGGCGACGCGATTGCGCAGCAGGCCGACGCCGGGAATATCCACCTCGAACAGATCGCCGGGCTTCAGCCAGACCTTCGGATCGCGGAGAAAGCCGACACCGTCGGGCGTGCCGGTGGAGATCACGTCGCCGGGGAGCAGGACGGTGAAGCTGCTGATATAGGCGATGAGCGCCGGGATGTCGAAGACGAGGGCGGATACGCTCTCGTCCTGCACGACCTCCCCGTTCAGCCGGCTCGTCAGCCGCAGCGCGGCGGGATCGGGCACCTCGTCGGCGGTGGTCAGCCAGGGGCCGAAGGCGCCGCTCATGAGGAAGTTCTTGCCGGGCGTGGCCTGCCGCGAATGCATCTGGAAATCGCGCACGGAGTTTTCGGCGAAGCAGCTGTAGCCGGCGACATGCTCCATCGCCCGTTCCGCCGGCACCCGCCACGCGGTGCGGCCGATCACTACCGCGAGCTCGCCTTCATAGTCGAACTCGGTGGATATCGACGGCGCGATCACCGGCTGCTCATGCCCCACCTGGCTGGAGTTGAAGCGCATGAACAGCGAGGGGTGCGTCGGCAGCGGCGTGCCCGTCTCGGTCAGATGTCCGCGATAGTTGAGGCCGACGCAGAAGATCTTGTCCGCATCGTGGATGGGCGGGAGAAACTCGACCTGCGCATGATCGACCCGTTCGCCTGTCGACGATCGCAGCGCGTCCAGCCTATCGGCGGCGAGCAGGGCGCGCAGGCTGTCGCCATGCTCGATGGGCAAGAGGACGAGCTCATCCCCTTCGGCGCGCGCCAGCCAGCGCTTTCCCTCATGACGGCATGTTGCCAGGCGCATACGATCCTCACCCCCGTACCTTTGTTCGGTCCTGTATGCCGGCCGAACCGCCGGATGTAGGTCGCTCGGCGCAATTCACTGTTTCCGTTCTGGAACACCCTCTTCAGCTGTATGGCAGTTTCCACGGCTTCGTCGTTGAACGTCATTCTTTCCGTTCTGGAATACCAGTTCTGCCTCGCATGCGTTGCTTGCCGCCCGCTCCCTGCTGCACTGTCGCCGCTACGATAATGCGAGAGGACCGGATGAAAAGCTGGAAGGACGATCCCAGGGCGGAGACCAACCCACTCTTCAACGACAACAGGTTGAAGCTGGGCCTGTTCGGCCTGAACGGCATCGGGATCAGCATGACGAGCGTGCCCGAGGCGCCGAACGCGCGCTGGCCGGAATCGGTCGCCACCTCCCGGATCGCCGACGAGGCCGGGTTCGAAGCCAACGTGCCCTACGCGCGCTGGCGCGGCTTCATCGAGGAGCAGCCCGGGCACCGATCGGGGCTCGCCATGGATTGCTACACCTGGGCGGCGGCGACGACGCAGGTGACGAGCCGCAGCGGCGTGTTCACCACATCGCACGTGCCTACGGTGCACCCTCTTGTCGCCGCCAAGCAGTGCGCGACGATCGACCTGATCTCGGGCGGGCGCTTCGGCCTGAACGTGGTCGCCGGCTGGAACAAGCCGGAACTCGACATGTTCGGCGCGGCCATGCGCGATCATCACGATCGCTACGACCAGGCCGCCGAGTGGATCGACATCCTGCGCCGCCTGTGGACCGAGGATGAGGCGTTCGATTTCGATGGCGCTTACTATTCGATCAAGCGCGGCATCAGCTTGCCGAAGCCGATGCAGAAGCCGTTCCCGCCGATCATGAACGCCGGCGGCTCCGAACGCGGGCGGCATTTCGCGGCCAAATATGCGGACATGGCGTTCGTGATCGTGAAGTCGGAGGATCCCGAGCAGATCCGCGCCGAGGTCGACCTCTACCGCCGCACCGCGCGCGAGGACTATGGCCGCGACCTGCAGGTGTGGACCTTCGCCTACGTGGTGCAGGGCGAGACCGAGCAGGAAGCGCGCGACTATCTCCATTATTACGCCGTCGAACATGGCGACGATCGCGCGCTGGACGGCTGGATGGAGCTGCAGGGCATGCACACCCAGCTCATGCCGAAAAACGTGATGGAAGACCTCCGCTTCCGCTTCAAGGCGGGCAACGGCGGGTTCGAGCTGGTCGGCACCGCCGACCGGATCGCCGAGCGGCTGAAGCTGCTCTCGTCGGCCGGTATCGACGGCGTGCTGCTCGGCTGGGTCGGCTTCGAGGACGGCATCCGCCGCTTCGTGGACCGGACGCTGCCGTTGCTGGTGCAGGACGGACTGCGGCGGATGCCGGCCTGAGGCCGGAGCCGTCGCGGAACCCGCTTCTTTGGTTTGAGCAGGCCCGGCAAACGACCGGGCCGAAGGAGAGGCCATGATCGAGCGCACCATCGTCGCCCAGGGTGAGATCGCCGGCGTGACGACGGAGACCGGAACCGCCTTCCTCGGCATACCCTATGCCGCGCCGCCGGTCGGCCCGTTGCGCTGGAAGCCGCCGCAGCCGGCGGCGTCGTGGAGCGGCACCTTCACGGCGGACAGCTTCTCCGGCGTCGCGCATCAGCCGCTGCCGGCCGACAATTCGCTCTACCATCCCGGCACCCCGCCGCAGAGCGAGGACTGCCTGACGCTGAACGTCTGGACCGACGCGGCGGACGCCGGCGAGAAGCGGCCGGTGATGGTGTGGTTCCACCTGGGCGCCTTCATCTTCGGATCGTCGGCAGGCACGGCGGGGCCGGGCGGCGGACATGTGTTCGACGGTGCGCGGCTGGCCGCGCGCGGCGCGGTGGTCGTCACCGTCAACTACCGGCTCGGCCGCTTCGGCTTCCTCGCGCATCCCTGGCTGTCGGCTGAGAGCGCGCACGGCGCGTCGGGCAATTACGGCTTCATGGATCAGGTCGCCGCGCTGCAATGGGTGCGGGACAATATCGCGGCCTTCGGCGGGGATGCCGGCAACGTGACGATCGTCGGCCTGTCGGCGGGCTCCGCCAGCTGCTCGCTGCACATGGCCTCGCCGCTGTCGAAGGGGCTGTTCCACCGCGTGATCGCCAGCAGCGGCGGCTTTCTCGGCCCCCGCGCGACGGCAAGCAGCGGCCTGTTCGATCGCCTGCTGACGCTGGAAGCGGCCGAACGGCGTGGCATGCAGGTCAGCGACGCGCTCGGCGTAACGGATCTCGCAGCCCTGCGCGCCCTGCCGGTGGAGGCGATCCTGTCTGCGCCGATCCCGAACGAGCCGGGGCCGTGGGTGATGGAGGCTCTGGGCGGCGCGCTGGGCGAAGGCGCAGCCGATACGATGTACCCGATCGTCGATGGCCATGCCCTGCCCGACACGCCCGGCGCGATCATCGCCGCCGGTCGCCACAATGACGTGCCGTTGCTGACCGGATCGGCGCTGGACGATGCCAGCGGCCTGCCGTCGATCAACGACCTGTCCGCCTTCCGCGGCTATGTGGCCGCCGACATGGGCGAGAATGGCGACGCGGCGCTGCAGGCCTATTCCGCTTCGGACGACGCATCCGCCGCGATCGCCAGCGGCGATCTCATCGCCGATCGGGTGTTCGGCTGGCAGAACTGGACATGGGCCAGGCTGGCGCACGATCACGGCACCGCTCCCGTCTATTATTATGAATGGGCGCAGCCGCAGCCGATCCCCGAGGGCCGCTATATCGAGCGGCGGCTCGGCGCGGTGCATGGGGCCGAGATGCCGCATCTGTTCGGCACGTTCGACGCCTATGGCTGGAACTGGACCGACGCGGACCGGGCGCTTGGCGACATCGTCGCGCGCTACTGGATCAACTTCGCGCGGGATGCCGATCCGAACGGCGACGGCCTGCCATCCTGGCCGCAGTTCGAGGGCGCGGCGGGGCCGGCCATGCAGATGCGGCACAAGCCCCTTGCGACGCCGCCGGGCCGGACCGGACGGTTCGCGGTGCTCGACCGCTACTACGCCTGACGCCTGACGCCCGCGCGATCGGGGCGGCGACACGCGCCGCCCGGGTCTCGCGGGCGTCGCCGCCGTGGATCAGGCCGGGCGCGGCATCTCGAACGCGGCATCCCCAGTGATCTCGAAATAGGTGCCGGTGCCGCCACCGCGCGTGATCGGAACGGCCTTGGTCGTCTGGTACACGCCGTCGACGATCAGGTCGCGCGCGATGTGGATGCCGACCACCTGCCCCATCACAAGGTTCGAGATCGTCGGTCCGCCATTCTCGTCGACGAGCTTGATGATCTGGGTGACGCGACATTCCAGGCAGACCGGGCTCTCGGCGACGCGCGGCGCGTCGACGATGCGGCACGGCGCGGGCGTGAGGCCGGCCAGCTCGAACTCGTCGACGTCCCGCGGGACGACCGAGGAGGACATGTTCATCGCGTGGGCAAGTTGCCGCGTGGCGAGGTTCCACGCGAACACGCCCGTTTCCCGCGCGTTGAGGACGCTGTCCTTCTCGCCGTTCGAACAGAATCCGATCAGGGGCGGCTTGTAGTTGAACATGTTGAAGAAACTGAACGGCGCCAGATTGCGGACACCATCCGCCGACCGGGTCGAGACCCAGCCGATCGGGCGTGGCGCGATCATGGCGGGCATCGGATCGTGCGCCATTCCATGCCCCAGATGCGGCTCGTAGAAATGATCGTCGTCACGCACCCGCTTGTCTCCGTGCCCGAAAGTAACCCTGCCGATATCGCACCGATATCGTGCCCGCCCAGCATAGACGGACGATCGACACTTCGAAAATGACGCGCATGTCGGATCGCGTGAAAACCCTGTTCCAATCGGGAAAGATCATCCTGCCCGGCGACGACAGCAAATCTTCTTCCGATTGGACCTGTCGCGACGAGGGAGCGGTAGGTCGCAGCGTCGATCTATCTCCGAAGCGCCGGCTGGCCGAGCACAAGCACGCGGCTTGAGGCGCGACGTCGGGCAAGCCGGCCACCGCCCCTCCTCCCGGCGGACCTGCACGAACGCCTGCTTGACCACGCCGGGCGCCTCACTTACATTCACGGGAGTATCTAAGTTCGCCGGCGCGGGTGGCGGACGGACAGGCATGGACGGGACAGGATGATGGGCGACGCAAGCCAAGAGGCGACATTCCGGGATGCGAGCGGCCTGCCCCGGCCCGAGGAGCCAAGGAGCTGGAAGCCGCTGCTGATCCCGCGCGAGCGGATCGAGGAGGAGATCGCCCGCCTGTCCTGCCTGGCGGTTCCGGCGGGCGGGCGGCGCGCCGCCGACATCATCCATCCGCAGGCGACCGAGCCCGGCCTCGGCGTGGCGCCGGGCCTCGGCATCTCGATCAACGTGCTGCGTCCTGGCGAGAGCGTCGTCCTGCCACGCGACAACGCCAACCGCGTCGAGTTCGCGATCGGCGGCACCGGCCACGCGCTGATCGGCGAACAGAAGCTGCCGATCGCGCGGTGGAGCGTCTGGACGTGCCCGACGATGATCCGCCGCCAGTACCGCAACGATGGCGACGACGTCATGGCCTGGCTCAGCTACTCGAACGTCCCCGTGCTGGAGAAGCTGGGCATCCATTATTCCGACGCAGCCGAATCGCGGCCCCCGTTCACCAGCGTGAACGGCGTGTCTGGCGAGGTGCGGTTCAGGCGTTCCACCGCGCCCGACCACGCGATCCTGGAAGACGGCGCGCGCTTCCGTGGCTACGAGTTCCTGACCGACATCGAGGTGGTCGAGAACAAGGCGCTGGTCTGGCCGTTCGCCGAGACCGAGCCTTACCTGACCACGGTCGAGGGCGACGGCAAGCGCACGATCATGCTGCTGTACAATCCGGCGACCGGCCGTCGGAACGGCACCACGCACAGCTTCTTCGCGACCCTGGCGTCATGGGCGCCGGGCGTGGAGCGCCTGCCCCCGGCGCGTGGGCACAAGCATACGTCGACCGCCTGCAACTATCATTTCCGGGGCAGCGGGATGAGCATCGTCGATGGCCAGCGCTACGATTGGCGCGCGGGCGACCTGATGCTGTCGGCACCGGCATGGTCGGAGCACGCCCATGGCGCGGGCGAGGAGGGATCGACGGTGCTGACCATCCAGGATCACCCGTTCCAGATCGGCATGGAATCGCTGATCTGGCAGGAGAAGATGGACGGCCCGATCCTGACGCTGGGCGCCGAGGCGGGCCAGACCGGCTATGTCGGCCCGCGACTGGAAGGCGTGGACTGAACGCGCTGGCGGATACCGATCCGATCGGCCGATCCGCCCTGAAGATACCGCCGTCCGCTCATTGTGAGGCGGCGGCCCGGCCACGGGCGAGTTCGTCCGTCAGATCGGCCAGCCCCAGCGAGAGCTTGCGAAGCAGCGCGATCAGCGACGCGTGATCGCTCTCGCCCATGATGCCGATCATCCGGGCGATATGATCCTCGGCGATCGGCTGCAATTCCCCGAGCAGCGCCTCGCCCTTGCCGGTCAGGAACAGGGCCATGGCGGGGCGACCGGCCCGGCTGATCCGCTCGCGCCGCACGATCCCGTCGGCCACGAACCCGGCGATGATCGGCGACATGGATGACTTGTCGCGGAAGTTGGTGCTGCCGAGTTCCACCTGCGTGACGCCGGGATTCTGCCGGATCAGCGACAGGATGATGTAGCGGGCGTTGCGCGCGCGGCCGCCCACCATAGTCAGGAACGTCTGCAGGCACAGGCCGTCCGCGATGCTGAGATAGTAAGCGACCGACCTGTCGACGTCGCCCAGATCGAGCGGCTCTGCTTTCCCGGCTTTGGCCATGGCCCTCCCTTCGCATCCCCAACCGGCTTAACGAAGGCAGCCTATCCGGCAACACCAACATTCCCGATCGAGAGTTTGATGCCAAACTCAAGGATCGTATGCTGCGCCCTACCAAAAGCGGGAGAGGATCGCATGGCCAAGCAGATCATGACCAACGCCTTTTACATGGCGACGCCGGCACAGTCGTGGGCCGGCCTGTGGGCGCACCCGAATGCCAACGGGCAGCATTACAACGATCTGGAGTTCTGGACGGACCTGGCCAAAACCGCCGAGCGTGGGCTGATCGACGGCATCTTCCTGGCCGACGGCCTCGGCGCGAACGACGTCTACGAAGGTCGCCCGGATGCGGTGATGCGTTCCGGCACGATGTTCCCGATCAACGATCCCATGCTGCTGATCCCGGCGATGGCGGCGGTGACGCGGCATCTCTGCTTCGGCGTCACGGCCAACACCATCTACGAGCCGCCCTATCTGCTCGCCCGGCGCTTCTCCACGCTCGATCATCTCACCAAGGGCCGGGTAAGCTGGAACATCGTCACCGGCATCCTCGAATCGGTGGCGGCCGCGATGGGTCGCGAGCCGGTGCCCCACGATCGCCGCTACGACATGGCGGACGAGTATATGGACCTCGTCTACAAGCTCTGGGAAGGCAGCTGGGAGGACGATGCCGTCCTGCGCGACAAGCAGGCGCGCATCTTCACCGATCCGGCCAAGGTCCACCGCATCCACCATGCCGGCGAGACCTACGCGTGCGACGCCATCCACCCGTGTGAGCCATCGCTGCAGCGGACGCCGTTCCTCTACTCGGCCGGCGCCTCGGGCAAGGGCATCGCCTTCGCCGGCAAGCACGCCGAGGCCGCATTTCTCTCCTCCAGCGACATGGCGTTCGCCAGGCACGTCACCGACGGCTACCGGAAGGCGGCGGTCGCGGCCGGCCGCGCGCCCGACAGCGTCAAGGTGTTCAACGCCGCCACGGTGATCGTCGCGCCGACCGAAGCCGAAGCGCGCGACCTGGAACGCCAGTATGAGGAGTATAGCGATACGCCTGGCAACCTGGCGATGGTCTCCTCCTGGATCGGCATCGATCTGTCCAAATATGACCCGGACGAGTCGATCGAGCATGTCGAGGGCAACGCGATCCAGTCGATCCTGGATGCGATGACCAAGTTCAACAAGGGTGAGAAGGTGCGCGTGCGCGATCTCGGCCGCTTCGCCGGCATTCCCGGACGCGAGGCGTTCATCGTCGGGTCGACGGCTTCGGTGTGCGACACGATCGTGAAGTGGGTCGACGAAACCGGCATAGACGGCTTCAACCTGGTCCGCACGGTCGATCCGCAGAACCTGACCGCCTTCGTCGATCTCGTCGTGCCGGAGTTGCAGGATCGGGGTTATTACAAGACCGAATATGCGCCCGGCACGATGCGCGAGAAGTTCTCGGGCGCCGGCGCGCGGCTGGCGCCCGATCATTACGGCGCGCGCTTCAAGGTGAATGCAAGTACGGCGGCGCCCGCCGCCTGACGCTCAGTCGAAGATCGGGCGGATGATGTGGTCCACCTCCTGCGCGGCGAGGCGATCGGCCTCGTCGAGCGGGAGGCCGAGGCCGCGCAGCAGGATCGCGGTCAACTGCTGGGCGCGCGCGATGCTGGCGAACGGATCGGCATCGTAGCCGGCCTGGGCGTAGGCGGCGTTGAGCAGGCCGTACATCAGCAGGATGCCGCTTTCGGTCGTCGCCAGCACGAAGCGTCCGGAAGCCACGCCCGCCGCGACGAAACCGGCGATCCCCTGATTGAGGGGGCCGCGCACCGCATTGAACGCGAACTGGTTGGAGACGAGGAAGCGCGCGCGCTGCGGCTCTTTCCAGCGGTAGGCGAGCGCGATGCAGAAGGACCGCGCCATGCGCCGCGCGTCGTCCGTCACCTCCGCCGTCCCCGCCAGGATCTCGCCGCGCAGCGCCGCGCGCACGCGGCGCGTGACCGCCAGATGCAGCGCCGCCTTGTCCTCGAAATGATTGTAGAACGTCCCCTTCGCGATGCCTGCCGCGGCGATGATCTCGTCGACCGAGACCTGCTCGATGGACCGGCCGAACAGCAGCCGCTCGGCCGCCGCGAGCAGGCTGTCGCGCGTGCGGCTCCGCCGCCTGCCCTCCGCGACCTCGACCTCGTCGGGCGGCTCGACCAGCATCAGGTGGAGCGGGCTCGCGCGGCTCTTATCCATGCAGCGCGACGGCCTCGCGCGCCTCGGTCGCACGTCCACCCTCGGCGGCGATCATCCTGGCCAGCTTGCGGCGGACACGCACCGCGCCCTCGTCGATCCGCAGGAGGATGGGGTCGAGTTCCCAGAAATCCCGACCGCCCATCCGATCGTGCTGGGCATCGATCATCGGCTTGTCCTCGGTCGCAAAGATCCAGTTGCGCATCTCGGCGAAACGCTCGTTGAGCGCGGCATCGTCGACGGCGAAGGTACGGCTGGAGGCGAAGAAGTAATGCGTCGTGCGCGCGGTCTCGGGCGTCATGATGTGGACGTTGATCATCGGGTAGGTGCCGTCGAACGGCGTTCCCACCGGCGCGGTCGCCGTCGCCAGGCTCATGATCGCGGGCGCCGACCATTCGACATTGGTGCGCGTATCGAGGCGATCGTCGGGGCCGAGCCCGCGCATCGATTGCTGGAGCGGCGTCGGCACCTCGTCGAGCGCATCCCACCGGATCGTCAGCCGGTCGTCGGTCTCGACCACCTTCGCGCGCGTCCGCGTGAAGGAGCCGCCGCCCAGCGTGGTCGGGTGGAGGAAATCGGCATGGGTGAGATCGAGGATGTTGTCGACGAACAGCTCGTAATTGCCGTTGCCGCAGACATAGCCTTTGCTGAACGCCGTCTCCGGCGCGTCGCTGAGATAAGAGAGGTCGCGGAGAGACGAAGGGTCGGCGGCGGCCGGCTCACCCATCCAGATCCACAACGCGCGATACGCCTCGACGATCGGATAATGCCTGACGGCCATGCCCTTCAGGATTGGCCCGTGCGGATTGAGGACGCACCGTCCCTCGCCGTCGAAGGCGATGCCGTGATAACCGCAGGTGATCGCACCATCGACGATCCGGCCCTTGCTCAGCGGAACGAAGCGGTGCGGGCATCGATCGAACACGGCGCGTGCATGGCCCTCGCCGTCCCGGAACAGGACGACCGGCTCCTCCAGATATCGTCGCGCCAGCACGCCGTCCGCGGGAACTTCGTCCGCCCATGCCGCCATGTACCAGCAGTTGCAAAGATAGGTCATCGGGATCTCTCCGTCGGCAGCGCGCTCGCGCGTCTCGTCGGGCAGAATATAGACGGTTCGTCCAATTTGAGAAGCTGTGCACACCTGATTTTGGCAAGGCGCGAATCCGGATCTATCCTCCTCGTCCAGCATCATCCCCCTTGCCGGCATCCTGTCGCTGTGAAAGTTGCCGATCCCGCACGATGGCTTTTCCAAACCGCCGATTGTTGCCACTGCGCCGATTGGCGAGGAGCCGCAGGCGGGTGTTCGCTCGAACGAGAGGATAAGTGAAGGGCATGGATGAAGCCGACGTCACCGCGATGGCGGCCGAGCTGGACCGGGCCGAACGCGACAAGGTGCAGATCCAGCAGATCAGCGAACGCTTTCCCGACATGGACATGGCCGATGCATACGCGATCCAGCGCGCGTGGATGAAGCTGAAGCTCGCATCCGGCCTCAAGCCGGTCGGCCGCAAGATCGGCCTCACGAGCCGCGCGATGCAGCGTTCGGTCAACATCACCGAGCCCGATTCGGGTCTGCTGCTGGACAACATGCTGTTCCGCGACGGCCACGACATACCGACCGACCGCTTCATCGAGCCGCGCGTGGAGGTGGAGCTGGCGTTCGTGCTGTCGCGCAGGCTGGAAGGGCCGAACGTCACGATATTCGACGTGCTGAACGCCACCGATTATGTGGTGCCCGCGCTGGAGATCATCGACTCGCGGATCCAGCGGGTGCAGGCGAACGGCCGGATGCGGAAGGTGCTGGATACCATTTCGGACAACGCCGCCAATGCCGGCATCGTCATGGGCGGAAGGCCGGTGCGGCCGGATGCGGTGGATCTGCGCTGGGTGGGCGCGATCCTGTACCGCAACGGCGTGATCGAGGAGACGGGGCTCGCCGCCGGCGTGCTCAACCACCCCGCCAACGGCCCCGCCTGGCTCGCCCACCGGCTCCACGATTATGGCGAGGCGCTGGAGCCCGGCGAGATCGTTCTGGGCGGCTCCTTCACCAGCTTCGTCCACGCCCGCCCCGGCGACAATTTCCACGCCGATTACGGCCCGCTCGGCAGCATCTCGGTGCATTTCGCGTGAACCCGTTCAAGCAGGCCCTGCGCGAAGGGCGGGCGCAGATCGGTTTGTGGCAGGCGCTCGCCAACGCCTATACGGCGGAGATCTGCGCGGGCGCGGGGTTCGACTGGCTGCTGTTCGACGGCGAGCATGCGCCCAACGACCTGCCGCTGCTGCTGGCCCAACTCCAGGCGGTCGCCGCTTATCCGGTCGAGCCGGTGGTGCGGCTGCCGGTCGGCGACAGCGTGCTCATCAAGCAGGCGCTCGACATCGGGGCGCGCACGCTGCTGATCCCGATGGTCGAAACGGGCGAGCAGGCGGCGGAGCTGGTGCGGGCGACCCGCTATCCGCCCCACGGCGTGCGCGGGGTGGGCTCGGCGATCGGGCGCGCGGCGCGGTGGAACCGGACGCCGAACTATCTGCATGAGGCGAGCGAGGAAATCTGCCTGCTGCTGCAGGTCGAGAGCCGCGCCGGCCTGGACGATCTGGACGCGATCGCGCGGACGGATGGTGTGGACGGCGTGTTCGTCGGCCCGTCCGATCTCGCGGCCTCGCTCGGCCATCTCGGGTCGCCCGGCCATGCCGAGGTGCAGCGCGCGATCGAGGAGGCGATCGCCACCATCCTCGCCGCCGGCAAGGCACCCGGCATGTTGATGGCCGACGAAGCCCTGTCGCGCCGCTATCTGGCGCTTGGCGCCACGTTCGTCGCGGTCGGCACCGACGTGACCCTGCTCGCACGCGGCGCCGAGACCCTGGCGGCGCGCTTCAGGGCCGCCACGCCGCCACCCGCCGTCACCCCGGGCGGGGTCTACTGACGGCGGCGATCAGGCGGCCGCCCAGGATGGCGGCGTGGCGAACTCGGCGCGCAGATGGTCCAGGAAGGCGCGCGTCTTGAGCGGCAGGTTCTTCCGCTTCGCATAGACCGCATAGATGTTGCTCGCCGGCTCGCGGCTCTCGGGAAACAGCTCGACCAGTTCGCCGCTGCGGATATGCTCGTCCACCATGAAGCGGGCGAGATGGCCGATCCCCAGCCCTTCCAGCAGCGCCTGGCGAACGAGATCGCCATTGTCCGACACGAACGAGCCCGAGACCGCCACCTGCTCGATCGAGCCGTCCGCCAGCCGCTGCGGCCAGCGCGCCGATTGGGTCACGCCGCGCACGACCAGGCAGTTGTGGCCGGCGAGATCGGCCAGGCTGCCCGGCGTGCCGTGCCGCGCCAGATAGTCGGGCGCGGCGCAGTAGACCCGCATGTTCGGCGCGAGCTTGAGCGCGATCAGACCGGGATCGAGATTGTTGCTGATCCGGATCGCGACGTCGATCCCGTCGGCGACGATGTCCTCCGCGCTGGTCGACAACGAGATGTCGAGCCGGACCTTCGGATATTTGCGGAGGAAGCGGACGAGGATCGGCGTCATGTGACGCGTCGTGAAGACGGTCGCCGCCGACACGCGCAGAAGCCCCTGCGGCTCGGCATTATATTCGCCGATCTCGTTCTCGGTCTCCTCCACCTCGTGCAGGATGGAGAGACAACGGTCGTAGAAGCGGCTGCCAAGCTCGGTGATCGAGAGCCGCTTGGTCGATCGGATCACGAGCTGGCCGCTGACCCGGCTTTCCAGTTCCGCGACATGCTTCGATATCGTGGACGGCACCACGCGCAGCCGGCGCCCGGCCGCCGAGAAGCTGCCCGCCTCGACGACCGCGACGAACGCCCGCAGCGCACCGAGATCGTCGATCATCCGGCGATGCGACAGGGAACGGGGTGGCTTGGCGGGCATAGTCGTCATGGGCATCATAGGTGTATCTCGCCCAGGCCAGCTGTTCCAGTTGGGAATATTGCTCATGCTACCTTTTTCACTTCTCAACGGGTCGGGCTTCCGCGACGCTGCGGCGAGAGAAGAGAGGATGCGGTGCGCGTGACGAACCCGCCGAGCGAGACCTGCGACGCATCGCTGCCCGGGGCGATGCAGGGCTGGGCGATGACGCTGGACACGATCATCGCCCATGCCGCATCGGCTCATGCCGACCGGCCGGTCGTGTCGATCGCGGCGGATGGCGCGGTGCTGCGCCGTACCTACGCCGATGTCGCGCGCGATGCCCGGCGGATGAGCGCCGCGCTGCTGGTGCGCGGTATCCGCCGCACGGACCGGATCGCCACCCTGCTGTGGAAAAGCGACGATCATCTCGTCGCTTGGTACGGGGCGATGGGCATCGGTGCCGTCGCGCACACGCTCAACCCGCGTCTTCATCCCGATCAGGTCGCCTGGATCGCCGCGCACGGCGGTGGCCGCATCCTGATCCTCGACCCGCAGTTCGTCCCGCTGGTCACGGCCATCCTGCCCGCCCTGCCCGCGATCGAATTGCTGGTGGTTGCCGGCGCGGACGATGTCGCCGCCACGATCGGCGGCACGCCGGCCATGACGTTCGCGCAATTCCTGGCGGAAGGACGGGAGGATGTGGCGTGGGGCGGCTTCGACGAGCTGACGCCGTCCGGGCTCTGCTACACCTCCGGGACGACCGGCGATCCGAAGGGCGTGCTCTACACCCACCGATCCAATTTTCTTCACGCGATCACCGCCAATCAGCCGAACGGGCTGGCGCTCCGCACGACCGATACGGTGCTGCCGATCGTCCCGATGTTCCACGCCAATGCCTGGGGCTTGCCCTTCATCGCGCCGATGACCGGCGCGGGCCTGGTCCTGCCCGGCCCGCGGCTGGACGGCGCATCGCTCCACAGGCTGATGGAACGCGAAGGCGTCACGTTCGCGGCGGGCGTGCCCACGGTCTGCCAGGGGCTGCTCCGCCATCTGGAGGAGACCGGCGCCTCGCTGACGACGCTGCGCCGCATGCTGATCGGCGGGTCCGCCGTCTCCCGCGCGCTGATCGAGGCGTTCGAGGCGCGTGGCGTGGAGATCGTTCAAGGCTGGGGCATGACCGAGACCTCGCCTCTCGCCGCGATGACCGCGCCGGTCGGCGACGAGGGCGCGCTGACCCGCGAGGCGATCGTCACGCGCAAGAGCGTGCAGGGCCGTATCGTGTTTCCGAACACCGCCAAGGTCGTCGATGAAGGCGGCCATGCCCTGCCGTGCGACGGGGTCAGCGCTGGGCTGCTCAAGATACGCGGCCCGATCGTCGTCGACACATATTTCGGCGCTGGCGCGACCGCGCTGGACGGAGACGGCTTCTTCGATACCGGCGACATCGCCGTGATCGATCCGCAGGGTTTCATCCGGCTCGTCGATCGCGCCAAGGACGTGGTGAAATCCGGCGGCGAGTGGATCTCCTCGATCGATCTCGAGAACATGGCGATGAGCCACCCGCAGGTCCTGCGCGCCGCGGTGATCGCGGTTCCCGACGAGACATGGGGCGAGCGGCCGTTGCTGGTGGTGGAGACCGGCGACGATCGGCCGAGCCCCGCCGGGCTGATCGATCACCTGACGCCGCTTGTACCCAGATGGTGGCTGCCGGAGCGGATCGCCTATGCGGCGATCCCGCTCGGCGCCACCGGCAAGATCGACAAGGTCGCGCTTCGCCGCCTGCTAGCGTCCGATGCCGCGCCCGACCTGATCGCGACCCGCTGATCCGCGCCACCGCCCGGAGGAGACCCGCATGACCGCGAACCCCATCTTCAACGCCAACCGGATGAAGGTCGGCATATTCTGCACCAACGGCAAGGGCGCGGCGCTGACGACGGTGCCCGAAGCCTATGTCGCGACATGGGCCTCATCGGTGGAGACCGCGCGGATCGCCGACGATGCCGGCTTCGAGGCGATCGTTCCTTATGCCCGCTGGAAGGGCTATGTCGCCGGCCAGCCGGATCATATCACCGGCCACGTCATGGAGCCGTTCACCTGGGCGGCGGGGATCGCCCAGGCGACGCGTCATTCCGCCGTGTTCGCCACCTCGCACGCGCCGACCATCCATCCGATCCTCGCCGCCAAGCAGGCGGTGACCGTCGATCTCATCTCGGGCGGCCGGTTCGGGCTGAACGTCGTCGGCGGCTGGAACAAGCCCGAACTGGAGATGTTCGGCGCGGCGCTGCGCGAGCACGACCAGCGATACGATCATCTGGCCGAGTGGACCGAGATCGTCGAGCGGTTGTGGCGGGACGATCAGGCATTCGATTTCGCCGGCAAGTTCTTCACCGTGCTGGAGGGCATCTCGCTTCCCAAGCCCGTCCAGCGGCCGCGTCCGCCGATCATGAATGCCGGCGGATCGGCGCGCGGGCAGCGCTTCGCATGCGAATATGCCGACATGTGCTTCGTCATCATCAAGTCCGAACGGCCGGAGAAGATCCGCGAGCAGGTGGACGCGTACAAGACGATGGCGCGCGAGGAGTTCGGTCGCGACATCCAGATTTGGACCAACGCCTTCGTCGTGCAGGACGAGGATCAGGATGCCGCCGAACGCTACCTCCACCGCTACTCGGTCGAATATGAGGACAGGGATGCGGCGGACGCGTGGATGAAGGCGCAGCAGGAACAGACGCAGCTGATGCCGCGGGAGGCGCTTGCCGCCTTTCGCCAGCGCTTCGTGGCGGGCGCGGGCGGCTTTCCCCTGGTGGGCACCGCCGACCGGATCGCGGAGCGCCTGGAGTTGCTGGCCGAGTGCGGGATAGGCGGCGTGCTGCTGACCTGGGTGGATTATGTGGCCGGCATGCAGCACTTCGTGCGCGATGTGCTGCCGCTGATGGAGCGGGCCTGCCTGCGTTCGCCATTCTCGCCGGCCATGTAGGCGCCCGCCGCCTGGACGCGACCGACGCTCAGGCGAGCTGCAACCCCGGCGTCGCGGCAGCGTCGCTCTCCGGCGCGGGCGGCATGTTGTCGCGCCGGATCATCCGCTCGATCTCCCGGCGGACACGCACCGCCGCGACGTCGCCGGGCAGGATGGCGGGGCGCAGCGACCAGAGGTCGGCGCCGTCCATCGCCGCGTCAACCGCCTCGATCATCGGATTGTCCTCCGTCACGAAGGCGCTGGTCTGCGCGCCGCGGATCAGATCGGCCATGGCCTTGTCGTCGGGACCGAAGACGCCGCATGTGCCGTAGAAATAGTGCGTCGTCCGCCACGTTTCGGGCGTGACGATGTGAACCGCGATGTCCTCGCCGCGCTGCACGGGCTCGGCACCGGGCGCCACCGATCCATATTCCAGCCGCATGCTGGTGGGCGCCATCCACACCATGTTGGTCCACTGGTCGCAGGTCTGGCCGGCGATCGGGCTGTAGGTGGGCGCGATCGTCGACGGCATCCACAGATCGGCCCGGATCGCGCCGTCCTGTTCGCTGACCTTGACCTTGCACGCGCGCATGCTCTCGTTGCCGAGCGTGCCGAAATGCAGATAGTTGACGTGCGACAGATCCATGAGGTTGTCGATTTCAAGCAGGTAGTTCGCCTGGACATGCAGCACGTTGCCGATATTCGCGTTCTCGCCGGGCTGCTCGGGAATGCAGGAGAAATTGGGGATGAGCGACGGATCCGCCAGCGCCGGATCGCCCATCCAGATCCACACGATATGGTGACGCTCCTCGATCGGGAAGGCGCGCACCCTGGCCTGCGCGGGCACATGGCCGTCACCGCTGGGATTGAGGACGCAGGCGCCGGTGCGATCGAAATGGAGGCCGTGATAGGCGCACTGCACCGTGCCGTTCGTCACCCGGCCGAGATGCAGCGGGGCGAAGCGATGCGGGCACCGATCCTGCAACGCCGCCGCCTCGCCATGCTCGTCGCGGAACAGGACGATCGGGATATCGAGCAGGCGGCGCGCCAGCATCGTCCCGCCGACCTCCGCGCTCCACGCCGCCATGTACCAGGCGTTCCACGCATATCGCATCATCACTCTCCAGCGCGACGCCGACGATATCCGCGTCGATCCCGATTGCTCTACGGTTACGTCGACATTTCCACACTATCGTAGGAAGGTCAACGTCGCGCCGTCAGGACCAGTTCGCCTTGCGCGAGGTCTGGCCGATGCCCGGATTGAACGCGTTCGCCGGATCGAGAGCGCGATAGAAGGCGGCGAGCGCCGGCTTGGCGACGTAGAGGTGGCCGACATTGTGCTCCGCCGGATATTCGGCGCCGCGCGCATCCAGCAGCGGCAGCATCTCCGCCTCCAGCGCATGCGGATCGACGCCGGCGTGGACCAGATAGTCCTGGTGGAACACCTGGCAGAAGAAGTGTCCGTAATAGAGCTTGTGCGCGATGCGACGCTCGATCGCGGGCGGAAGCGTCTCCACCCAGTCGAGCGTGTTGCGCGGGAGCGCGATGTCGAGCGCGACGATGCCGCCGGATCGGCGCGCATGCACGGCATGGTAGCGCACGGCCGCGCTGGCGACCGCGAACCGATGGAGGAAGGCCTTGCGCGCTTCCTCGGCGGTACATTCGAAGACGTCCGCATCCACGCCCGCCCGATCGAAGCGGTCGGCGAAATAGGCGCGCGCCTCGGCCACGCCCGACCCTTGCATCCTGAGGATGAGGTGATGCTCGAACCGATCGCGAAAGGCGCGCATCCGGGACGGGAGATGTTGCGGGAACAGCCGGCTGGCGGCCTGGAGCAGCCGGTCGCTCAGGCCCGCGCCCAGCCGGCCGAACCGCGCCGCTATCGTGTCCACCCTCGCCTTCATCGCGAAGAGCGCCGGCAGGCGGTGCGTGCCGAGCCGCTCGATTGCGAGGAACACATCCTTGCCGTACACGGCGGCGATGTCGAACGCGTCCCGATGGATATATTCGCCCGTCACGGGCAGCGTCGAGAAGCCGGACAGGATATCGCGGCGGAGCGCGGTGAGCGTCGCCGGATCGTTCGCGCCGATGTAGAAGACGGCGGGGTCCAGATCCTGGCGGAAGGTATCGAGCCGGACCGCGAACACGATCAGCCGCCCGGCCGAGCCCGACGCCTCGCGCAGCCGATGCGGATCGGCGTTGAAGCGGGCGGGCGTAGCCGCGTCGACCTGGCGGACATGCGCGGCATAGCCCGCGTCGGATGCGCGCCGGGTGTCATCGCGGACGATGTCGGCCGGGCCGAACGCGCCTGCCTCCAGCCGTGACAGGATCGTCTCCGGGTCGCCGCCAAGCGCGATCCCGAGATGGTTGACCAGGGTCAGCGTGCCATCGGGCTCGGCGCGGGCATAAAGCGCCCACTCGGTATAAGCGGGGCCGCGCTCGACCAGCGCGCCGCCCGAATTGTTGCAGATGCCGCCCACCACCGAGGCGCCGATACAGGACGAGCCGATCACCGAATGCGGCTGCCGGCCGAGCGGCGCCAGCACCCGCTCCAGCTCAAACAGGCTGGCGCCCGCGAGGCACACGACCTGTGCCCCGTCCTCGATCGGCCGGATGCCTTTCAGCCGCCGGGTGCTGAGGATCACGACCGGCCGATCATAGCCTTCGGCAACCGGGGTCGATCCGCCGGTCAGGCCGGTATTGGCGGCCTGCGGGATGATGATGACGCCCGCCGCGTGGCATGCCACCGCCACCCGCCACTGCTCGACCAGCGTGCCGGGCACGGCCACCGCCAGCACCGGCCCGCCACCGAAGCGGTAGCCGATCCGGAACGCCCTCGTCTGCCGATCCGCGGTCAGAAGATGGCGTCGCCCGACGATCGCGCGCAATCGTCCGAGCAGCCCGTCCGGCAGCGGTAAGGCGGAACTGTCTGCGGTCGGCTGTCGCATGCGGCCGTCTACATCGCGCCTCGATCGCGTGGCGCCAAGTGGGCGCGGCGGCAACGGCTTCTTTCCGTTGCCGCTCGATCGGTCGCGTCAGGCTTGATCGAGCGGCCCGAGCGCCGCCTCGACGATGTCCAGCTGGTGGCGGATCGTCCTGAGCGCGACGGCGGGGCCGGCGGGCGCCACGTCGGTGCCGCCCGCCAGCACGGATTGCAGCGCCAGATCGGTGATCGATGCCACCACCCGGGCGACATCCTCCTGCCCGGCCGGGTTGAACCACCAGGCGACCCACGTGCACATGCCGATCAACGCGAACGCGGTCGACACCGGATCGACCGGCCGGAACCGCCCGGTGCGCGTGCCTTCGGCCACCACGCTAACGAACGCGTCGCGGACGGCGCGCTTGCCGGCGCGATGCTTCTTCAGCATCTCCGCCGGCAGATCGTTCTCGCTCCGGTCGAGCAGGCGGAAGCGCAGCGGGTGCTCGGCGATAGGTTGCACCGTCGAAGCCACGAGATGACGCAGCTTGGCCGGCGCATCGAGCGCCGGATCGGTGGTGACGGTGGAATGCTCGGCGGCCCGCACCTCCGTGAAATCCTTGACCAGCCGCGCGAGGATGTCCTCCTTGCTGCGCACATAATGGTAGAGCGACGGGCGGCTAAGCCCCATCGCGTCGGCGATGTCCTGCAGGCTGGTATTGCCATAGCCCTTTCGGGTGAACAGCTCGGTCGCGACATTGTAGATCTCGCCATCGACGAGCTGGCGGCGCTTGTTGACCGGCCCCTCGCGGCCTTCCGCCTTCCGCCCCGCATTGCGTGTCGCCAATCTCGCCTCCCGCTTGCTCCTACCCGGCTTCTTCCGGGGCGCCGCGATGCGGTCAACGACTTTCACGAACTTCCGACACCAATGTTGACAACTCACGCGTGCGTAGTATTTTCGACACCAGCGTAGAACAACGGGCGGAGAGAGCGTGGTGGGCAGGACGTTCAGGATCGGTCAGATCGTGCCGAGCTCCAACACCACCATGGAGACCGAGATCCCCGCCATCCTGCGGGCGCGCGAGGCGATGCGCCCCGACGAACGCTTCACCTTCCACTCCAGCCGGATGCGGATGAAGAAGGTCACGCGTGAGGAACTGGCGGCGATGGACGGCGATTCCGACCGTTGCGCGCTGGAACTGTCCGACGCGCGCGTGGACGTGATGGGCTATGCCTGCCTCGTCGCCATCATGAGCATGGGGCACGGCTATCACCGCACCTCGCAGCAGCGGCTGCACCGCCGCACGGTGGAGAATGGCGGAGCGGCGCCGGTCGTCACCAGCGCGGGCGCGCTGATCGACGGACTGCAGGCGATAGGCGCGCGCAAGGTCGCCGTGATCACACCCTATATGCAGCCGCTGACCGCGATGGTGGTGGACTATATCGAGGCGGAAGGCGTGTCCGTGCTCGATCGGATATCGCTCCAGATCGAGGACAATCTGGCGGTGGGGCGGCACGATCCGGCCAAGCTGATCGGGATCGCGAAATCGCTCGACCTGTCGCAGGTGGACGCGCTGGTGCTCTCGGCCTGCGTGCAGATGCCGTCTCTCGCCGTGCTGCCGGCGGTGGAGGACGCGGTCGGCAAGCCGGTGGTCTCGGCGGCGGTCTGCACCGCCTTCCGGATGCTGGAGGAACTCGGCCTCGAAACGATCGCGCCCGATGCCGGCGCGCTGCTGAGCGGTCGCTATACCCGCCAGCCGGCGCGTGCGATGGCGCAGTGACCGGCCGGACGCCGACCGCCGGCCTGCGCGGCGCCTTCTGGGATCCGGCGCGCCTGCCCGACGGCGTGCGGCTGACGGCGCATCCGCTGCCCACGCAGGACAAGCAGATCGTCAGCGGCTTCCTGCTGGCGAGGGGCGGCGAGACGACGGTGGCGGTGATCGCCCATCCGCGCGAGCATCTGGTGCCACACTATCTGGCGGCGGAACTCGCAGCGGCCGGCGTGGCGGTGTTCCTGCAGGCGCCGCGCCTGACCGGCAACGACATCCGCCTCGAACATGAGATGGCGCTCTACGATCTGGCGGCGGCGCTGACCTTCCTGCGCGCGCGCGGCTTCCAGCGGATCGTCGCGGTGGGCAATTCGGGCGGCGGGCCGCTCTGGGCGTTCTACAACCAGCAGGCGCTGCTGCCGGGCGAACGGCGCATCGCCCGGACGCCCGGCGGTCGGCCGACCAGGCTGGAAAGCGCCGACCTGCCGGTGCCGGACGGACTGATCTTCGTCTCGACCCATCTCGGCCAGGGCGCGCTGCTGATGAACGGCATCGATCCTTCGGTGACGGACGAGGGCGATGCCTTCTCGGTCGATCCCGCGCTCGATCCGTTCGCCGCGGCGAACGGCTACGCGCCGAGCGGCGGCGCCCGCTACGCGCCCGATTTCGTCGCACGCTATCGCGCGGCGCAACGCGCCCGGATCGCGCGGATCGACGCCTTCGCGCTCGATCATGTCCGCCGGCGGGCAGAGGCGCGCCGGCGCATCAAGGACGGCACGGGTACGCCGCACGATCGGGCGAGCGCCGCGCACACGCCGATCTTCCCGGTGTGGCGCACCGATGCGGACCTGCGCTGCTGGGATCTGGGCATCGATCCGTCCGATCGCCACCCCGGCTCGCTCTGGGGGAGCGACCCCTTCGCATCCAATTACGGCAGCATCGGCTTCGGCCGCACCTGCACGCCCGAGAGCTGGCTGTCGACCTGGTCGGGACTATGCTCCAACGCGTCGATGGCCCGGTGCGCGCCCGCGATCGAGCAGCCTACCCTGCTGATCGAATATACCGGCGATGCCTCCACCTTCCCGAGCGAGGTGGACGCGCTGTTCGACATGATCGGCGCGGCCGACAAGAGCCGCGTCGCCTTCGCCGGCGATCATCACGGCCGGCCGCTCGCGGAAGGCGCACCCAATCCCAAGCGACAGGTGGGCGAGGCGATGGGCGACTGGCTCGCCGCTCGCTTCCCCGTCGCCGTCCCGCAGGGCTGAGGAGAAGAAGAATGTCAGAGGTGCCGACGGTCCTGGGTGGCGTGCATCACACGGCGCGGCCGACCTGGAAGCTCAAGGAGACGGTCGAGTTCTACAACGACATTCTCGGCTTGCCGATCGTCCACGCCATCTCGGCGGTGGGCTGGGGGCCGGAGGATCATCCGGATTTCATCCACCTGTTCTTCGGCGCGGGCCGCGACAGCACGATCGCCTTCTTCTACTATCTCGGCACCCCGCCGCTCGAGAGCCCGCTCACGCCGGACCACTGGCTCTACAAATCGGTGCACACCGCCTGGCGGGTGGAGACGCGGGACGAGCTGCTCGCGTGGAAGGAGCGGCTCGAGGCGCGCGGATTGTCGGTCCTGCAGGTCCGGCACGAGATCATCGAGTCGATCTACGTCACCGATCCCAACGGCTACATGATCGAGTTCACCTGGCAGGTGCGCGAGATGACCACGCATGACGGGTTGGACGCGGAACTGACGCTCAGGGCGGCAATCGCGATCGAGGAGGAGCGAGGCGCGCCCGTGACCGATATCGAGACGGTGTGGCGGCGCAAGGGCGCGCTGGTCGCGGCGCAGCTTGACGAGGTCGCCTGACATGCCCGTCATCTACGTTCTCGACGTGCCCGAATTTCGCGCGCTGGCCGATGTCGCGCGCGCCAACTCCGCCTGTCGCGTGACCGCCACTCCGCTCGGCTACATCCGCATCGCGAGCGATGGAGACATCGTGTTCGACCGGCGCGAACTCGGCTTCAAGCCGGCGATCTGGTACGGCGCGTTCACCGGCGGGATCGAGGGGCGCATCGCCGAGTTCGGCCGCGACACGGTGCGCATCGTCGCCGACGAAGGCGCCGCCGCATGAGGATCGCGATCGTCGGCGGCGGGCCTGGCGGCCTGTTCTTCGCCCGCCTCTACAAGCGGCACCGGCCCGATGCCCAGGTCCGCATCTTCGAGCAGAACCCGGACGATGCCACCTTCGGCTTCGGCGTGACGCTCGGCGGCAGCTCGCTGGGCCAATTGGCGGCGGCGGATCCGGAGACGACCGAGCGGCTGTCGGCCGCGATGGTCTTCGACGAAGCGCAGGTGATCCACCTCAACGGCACCGACGTGCCGATCCACTATGCCAAGCCCGGCGGCAGCATCGCGCGGCTGCGCCTGCTCCAGATCCTGCGCGAGGCGGCGCGCGAGGTCGGCGTCGAGGTGGCGTTCGACACGCGCGTCGCGAGCAGTCGCGATCTCGACGGCTACGACCTGATCGTCGCGGCCGACGGCGTGAACTCGACCATCCGCCAGGAACATGGCGACGCGTTCGGCACGGAATGCCGCATCCTCACCAACCATTTCGCCTGGTATGGCGTGGGCCGCGCCATGTCTCCCAACGCGCTCGTCTTCCGCGATGCGCTGGGTGGCCGCTTCGTCGCGCATTATTATGCCTATACGCCGGAGATGAGCACGTTCGTCGGCGAGTGTGACGACGAGACGTGGACGGCGGCGGGGCTGGACGCGATGAGCGACGCCGATCGCCGCGCGGTGCTGGAGGATGTGTTCGCCCCCGAACTGGCCGGCGCGCCCCTGATCGAGAACCGATCGATCTGGCGGCAATTCCCGGCGATCACCAATGCCCGCTGGCATCACGCGAATATCGTTCTGATCGGCGACGCGCTCCGCAGTGCGCATTTCTCGATCGGATCGGGCACGCGGCTCGCCATGGAGGACGCGCAGGCCTTGTTCGAGGCGATGGCCGCGAACGACGCGGTGGCCGACGCGCTCCCCGCCTTCGTGGCGCGGCGCCAGCCGGCCCGCGACCGCTTCGGCGAGGCGGCCGAGCGCAGCTTCGAATGGTATGAGCGGATCGCGACCGGCATGGCGCAACAGCCGATCGACTTCGCCTACGACTTCATGACCCGCACCGGCCGCGTCGACGATGCGCGGCTGGAAAGCTATGCGCCGAGCTTCGCCCGCCTCTATCGCGACAGTCGCGCCAGCATGGCCGCGACATCATGATCGAGGCGATCGACGGCATCGTCTCGACCGCGCCGTTCGTCGCGCGGCGGCAGGTGGCCTGGGCGGACTGCGACCCGGCAGGCGTCGTCTTCGCCGGCAACTATTATCTCTACGCGCTCTGGACCTACGACCTCTATCGCGCGCGCCGGCTGGCGATCGATCACGAGATGGCGCCCGCACCGATGAAGGCCGCGTCGATCGTCCATCATGCGCCCTTGTATCCCGGCGACATGGTCGATCTCGCCGTGCGCCCGATCCGGATCAGCACGTCCACCTTCTCGCTGGCGATCGCCGCGGCGAAGGGCGGGCAGCCGATCTTCGACGCCGAACTCACCTTCATCTGCCGCGCGGCCGAGGCCTGGACGTCGCGACCCGTGCCCCAAGCGCTGCGCGATCTGCTGCTGGCCGACGCGCAGGCGAACGGCGTGGACCTGAGGAGCCCCGCATGACCCGTGTCCGAAGCCCGATGCCGGGCGTCGTCTACATGGATGACGCCACCATCGATCATTATGTCCGAGAGGGCGTGCTGACCGACGAGCCGCTGATCGCCGCCTTCTCCGCCAGCTTCGATCGCCATGCGGATCGCGTCGCCTTGTCGGAACCCGGCGTGGAGATCACCTACCGCGCGTTGCAGACGATCACGGATCGCGGGGCCGCCGCGCTCCACCGGCTCGGCCTGCGCCCCGGCGACCGCGCGCTGTTCCAGATGCGGAACTGCAAGGAGCTGGTCTACGCCGTCTTCGCGTGCCTGAAGCTCGGCGTCATTCCCGTCTGCACGCTCGCGGCGCACCGCGCGCAGGAGATTGGCTATCTCGGCAACCATTCGGCGGCGAAGCTCCACTTCGTCCATGCGGACGATTTCCGCTTCGACATGGTGGCCTTCGCGCGCGGGATGCAGGCCATCGTGCCCAGCGTCGCGCAGGTGCTTACCGTTCGCGCGACGGGCGACATGGAAGGCGCGACATCGTTCGAGCGGCTGATCGAGGCCGAGGATGCGGAGGAGGCGAAGGCGCTGGTCGCCGGCATCGACCACGATCCTTATCAGGTCGCGCTGTTCCAGCTTTCCGGCGGCACCAGCGGCGTGCCCAAGATCATCCCGCGTTTCAGCAACGAATATCGCTACACCATCCAGACGGTGATCGACTGGCTGGGCTTCGATCGCGACATCGTGTCGTTCACGCCCAACCCGCTCATGCACAACGCGCCGATGTCCTGCTACTGGATGCCGGCCTTGATGCTGGGCGGCGAGGTGGCGATCGCCGGCGGGCCGTCGCTCGCCGAGATCGAGCATGTGCTGGCCGAGCGGCGACCGACGTGGATCGCGCTCGCCAAGGTCCACATGCTCCGCCTGAAAGAGAATGGCGCGGTGGACCGCCTGTCGTTCGACAATGTGTTCGGCTTCGTCGTCACCGACAGCGCGGGTCCGCTGCGCGAGATGGTCGGCGCGCCGTGCCTGCCGATTTTCGGGATGACCGAAGGGCTGCTCGCCTTCGTGCGTCGCCAGGATCCGGTCGCCGCCGCCGATGCGACGGTCGGGCGGCCGACCTCGCCGCACGACGAGCTTCGCTTCGTTACGCCGGGCACCGAGACCGACGTGGCGGAGGGCGAGATCGGCGAGTTGCTGGTGCGCGGGCCGTGCACGATCCGGGGCTATTACGACGCGCCCGAGCGCAACGACGAAGCTTTCACCCAGGACGGCTTCTATCGCTCGGGCGATCTGATGCGCGTCACCGCGATCGGGGGCGATCGCTACCTCGTGTTCGAGGGTCGCGTGAAGGATGTGGTCGATCGCGGGGGCGAGAAGATCAACTGCGCCGAGGTGGAGAACGCCCTGATCCTCCATCCGGCGATCGGCGCCGCCGCCTGCGTCGCGATGCCGGACCCACTCTACGGCCAGAGGTTATGCGCGTTCGTCGTCGCGCGGGACGGCATGACGGCCGTGACGCTCGGGGACATCGGCGCGTTCCTGGAGGCGCACGGCCTGGCGAAGTTCAAATGGCCGGAGCGGATCGAGATGGTCGACACGTTGCCCGAAACGACATCTGGCAAGGTGTCGAAGCCGATGATGCGCGACATCATCGCCGCGCGGCTGCGCGACGAGGCCGCCGCCGCCGATCCGACCGGGGTTTCCGCATAAGTGCCGGCATGACGCCCGGCACAGACATCAAGCGCTATTGACATTAGCGTCGAATAAACAACACTATCGTTCCGGCACGTTGAATGCCGAGAGAGGATCGAGATGGGCCATGTGATCGGCATCGACGTCGGCGGCACCTTTACCGATGCGGTTGCCATCAGCGCGGAAGGCGGCATGGTTTCGGCCAAGACCCCGTCCACCCCGCCCGATTACGGCGAAGGCGTGCTGAACGCGGTGGAGATCCTCGCGGCCGAACTCGGCATCACCACCGAGGCGCTGCTGGGCGATACCGACTATATCGCGCACGGGACGACCTCGTCGCTGAACGCGCTCGTCATGGGCAAGGTGCCCGATGTGGGCTTCATCACCACGATCGGCCATCGCGACGCGATCTACATCATGAATGTGGAGGGCCGCTATCTCGGCCGGCCGCAGCACGAATTGCAGGACGTGATGCGCCAGGCCAAGCCGCGCGGCATCGTACCCCGCCGCCTCGCCCGCGAGGTGGTCGAGCGTATCGATCGCGCCGGCACCGTCGTCGTGGCGCTGGACGAGGAGCAGGCGCGCGGCGTCATCCGCGACATATTGGCCCAGGGTGTCCGCGCCATCGCCGTCTCGCTCCTGTGGGCGTTCCGCAATCCGGCGCACGAGCAGCGCCTGCGGGAGCTGATCCGCGAGCAGGACGCGGACGTGTTCGTCGCCCTCTCCTCCGAGGTAAGCCCGCGCATCCGCGAGTTCGCGCGACATTCGACCACGATCATGAGCACGCAGATCGGCCCGGGCCTCGCGCTCTACCTGGCCGAGCTTGAGGACAAGTTGCGCGGGCGCGGCCTGCGGGGCTCGCTGCTCGTCATGCAGAGCTCGGGCGGCGCGATCGCGGCGGGCGAGGCGGCGGCGTCCGCGATCACCACGATCGGCGGGGTTCTCACGGGCGGCGTGGTCGGCTGCGTCCACCTCGCCGAGCGGCTGGGCCACAGGAACGTGATCGCCACGGACGTCGGCGGCACCACCTTCCTCGCCGGTCTCGTCGTCGATGGCGAGCCGGTGCGGGCCTCGGCGACGATCGTCAACCAGTTCCCGGTCAACGTGCCGACCTTGCGGGTGGAGGCGATCGGATCGGGCGGCGGCGCGATCGCCTGGATCGACACGGGCGGCAACCTCCATGTCGGCCCCGCCTCCGCGCAGGCGAGCCCCGGCCCGGCCTGCTACGGCGCGGGCGGCACCGAACCGACCAACACCGACGCCAATCTGGTTCTCGGCATCCTGCCCGAGACCGGCCTGCTCGGCGGGCTGCGGCCGATCCGCAAGGATCTGGCGATCGAAGCGATCCGCACCCGTATCGCCGAGCCGCTTGGCCTGTCCGTCGAGGATGCGGCGGCCGCGATCCACGCCGTGCAGAATGCCCAGACCGGAGACCTTCTGCGCAAGATCGTGGTGGAAAGCGGCTACGATCCGCGCGACTTCACCATCTACGCCTTTGGCGGCGCCGGTCCGGCGCATTGCGCGGCCTATGCGGCGGAGGTCGGCGTCACCCAGGTGGTGGTGCCGCTGGGTCCGGTGGCGTCGGCCTTCTCAGCCTTCGGCCTTGCCGTGTCGGACATCGTGCTCGTCCGCGAACATTCCGATCCGATGACGGCGCCGTTCGATCCGGCGCGCGTCGAAGCCAATTTCGCGCGGCTGGAGACCGAGGTTCTGGACGCGCTGAAGCGCCAGGGCATCCCCCTCGATCGCGTCGAAGTGCATCGCGAGATCGACATGCGCTACGGGCTTCAGCTGGGCGAGGTCACGGCTCCGGTCGCCGCCGGCAGCCTCGACACCGCCGCCGTCGAGGAGAGCGTCGCCGAGTTCGAGCGGCGCTATGCGCGCCTCTACGGCGAGGGCAGCGGCTTCCGCGAGGCGGGCATCCACGGCATCACCTTCCGCGTGCGCGGCGTCGGCGTGCTGAAGGTGGAGCCCAATTTCGAGGAACTGGCGCCGGCGCCGGGTGAAGACCCCTCCTCCGCGCTCGCGGAACGCCGCCTGGTCTGTCTCGATGGGCGCAAGGGCTTCGTCTCGACGCCGATCTACGATTATCGCCTGCTGCGCGCCGGCCATCTGATCGAGGGACCCGCCGTTATCCAGGTGCCGACCACCTCGGTCGTCGTGCCGGACGGCATGCGCGGCGAGATCGATCGCTTCGGCAATCTTCACATCGAGACGCGACGCAAGGTCGTGCCGCTGGCATCAAAGAGGAGTTTCGCCTGATGATCCCCGGCTCGGAAGGCTTCGTCAGCCGCCCCGTCGATCCCGAGACGCTGCGCCGCTCGCTGCCGAGCAAGCTCAGGGTCCACAGCGTCACGCAGGCGCAGATCGATGCGCTGGACCCGCTGACCTACGAAGTCGTGCGCCATCGCCTGTGGTCCGTCACCGAGGAGATGGGCGAGACGCTGAAGCGCATGTCGGGTTCGCCGATCGTCACCGACGCCAACGATTTCGATTTCACGATCAATGACGAGATGGGCCAGCAGGTGCAGGTCGGCCTCTACAACACGATGCTGGTCGGCGCGATCGACCTCGCTCTGTCGTGGACGCTCCAGAACCGTGCCGACAATCCGGGGATCGAGGAGGGGGACATGTTCCTCTGCAACGATCCGTGGGTCGGCGGCGGCCTTCACCAGAGCGACGTGCTGGTCTTCCAGCCGATCTTCCACGAGGGGCAGCTGTTCGCCTGGACCAGCGCGATCTGCCACGAGCCCGATCTCGGCGGATCGGCGATCGGATCGCACCCGATCGGCAACGGCGACGTGTTCGCGGAATCGCTGCCGACGCCGCCCGTCAAGGTGGTGCGCGGCGGCGAGTTGCAGCGCGACGTGCTCGATCTCTGGATCCGCCGGTCGCGCGTGCCGATGATCATCGGGCTCGATCTGCGCGCGAAGGTGGGCGCCAACAATATCGGCCGCAAGCGCCTGGCGAGCGTCATCGAGCAATATGGGCCGGACGTCGTCAAGGCGGTCATGAAGCGTATGATGAACGACGCCGAACACCGCCTGCGCGAGAAGCTGCGGATGGCGCCCGACGGCAGCTGGACCGCCACCGGCTACCAGGATCAGGCCTATGAAGGCGACCGCGCATCGCACCGCGTGCAGCTGACCATGACCAAGAAGGACGATCACCTCACCTTCGACTTCACCGGCACCGACGCGCAGGTCGGCGTCATCAACTGCACGTATGGCGGCTGCCGGGGCGGCATCATGCTGGCCTTCCTGCCGATGCTGGCGGGCGACATCCCGTGGTCGGCGGGCGGGCTGATGCGCTGCTTCGACATCATCGCGCCCGAGGGCACGATGGCCAACGCCACCTTCCCGGCCGGCGTCAGCCGCGCGCCGCTCGGCACCGGCTGGACGATCGGCAACATCGTCTCGCAATGTCTCGCGCAGATGCTCGATCGCAGCGTGGAGCTGCGCAAGAACGTGCAGGCGAGCTGCTGCGGCACCTATAATTTCGCCTGCGTGGCCGGCGTCGACGAACGCCACGAGCAGCCGACGCCGTTCATCAACGTCGTGATGGAAAGCGTCGCCGGTGGTTATGGCGCGCGGACGCGGGCGGACGGCATCAGCACCGGCGGCCTGTTCTGCATACCGATGGGGCGCGTGCCCGACGCCGAAATCACCGAGCTGCTCTACCCCCTGCTGCTGCTGTGGCGGCGCGAGGAATGCGACACCGGCGGCCCCGGCCGCCAGCGCGGCGGCACCAGTTGCGCGGTGGCGATCACGCCGCACGGCACCTCGCTGCCCGCCCATGTCGCGCTCGCCTCGTCAGGCAAGGCGACCGCACAGAATGCGGGGCTTGCCGGCGGTTATCCGGGCAGCCTGGGCTATGACGTGATCGTCCACGGCGCGGGCATCGGCGAAAGCCTCGGGGCGGGGCGGATCCCGTCGAGCCTCGCCGACCTGCCGGGCTCGGCCGAGATCACCCAATGCTTCGCCGAGAGCGTTCTGGAGCCGGGCGACCTGCTCTACCTGAACTGCCAGGGCGGCGGCGGCTATGGCGACCCGCTGAAGCGCGAACCCGCCGCCGTGGCGGACGACGTGACCGACGGCCTCGTGAGCGAGCTCGCCGCGCGCTCGATCTACGGCGTCGTACTAGCCGACGGCGTGGCCGATCTTGCCGCCACCGAGACGCTGCGTGATCGCATCGCCGTCCAGCGCCGCGACGACGCACGGCCGGCCGAGGCACTGGCCGGTCTCGATCGATCGATCGACGGCCATCTCATCGACGACAATCTGCTGTTGCGCACGAGCGGAGAAGGCACGGTGGTCGCCTGCCGCCACTGCGGCCAGCAACTCGGCGACGATGCGAACCGGCTTCATCTCGCCCGCATCGTCGGCGACACGCGCGATGCCGGGCCGGGCGTCCGCGCGCCGGCGGATACGTTCGTCGACGAGCCGGTCTATCTCCACCAGTATCTGTGCCCCGGCTGCGGCACGGCGGTTCACACCGCGATCGCGCCGGCCGAGGCGAACCCGGCCGTGGCCGGCTTCGCCCTCGCTCTCTGATCCGACCATGCCAAGTTGGAAAAGGAGTTTTCTCAACAGCGATCTGTAACGCCGGTACGTTCTTTTCTAAAGCAGAAAAACAGAGTTGGAGGCTTTTAGGCCTCTTCGAAAATCATCTGATAATAAGTGGGGGAGGATTACATGCGGGCGGCCCTTCGCAGACCTTGCGGGCTCTTCATTCTTTCCACTGCCAGCTCCGTGCTGGCGTTGTCCGCCGCTAGCGCGCAGACCACGTCCGCACCCGGATCGGCAGTGTCCAGCGAGGCGGGCGCGACCCCTGGCGCGGCCGCCGACGAGGCCGAGTCCACCGGCGGCCTGGCCGAAATCATCGTCACCGCCGAACGCCGCAGCACCAGCCTACAGCGCACGCCGATCTCGGTGGTGGCGCTGAGCGGCGAGGCGCTGCAATCCGCGCAGATCCGCACGCTCACCGACATGCAGTCGCTGGTGCCAAACTTCCGCATGGGCGAGAATGACGGTTACGCGCAGATCACGATCCGCGGCATCGGCATTTCCGGCTTCGTGCCCACGGCCGAGGGCGCCGTCGCCGTCAACCAGAACGAGATCTACGTCTCGCGTCCCATCGCGCAGCTGGGCGGCCTCTACGACGTGTCGTCGCTGGAAGTGCTGCGCGGCCCGCAGGGCACGCTCTACGGCCGCAACGCAACCGCCGGCTCCGTCAACATCACGACGACGCGCCCGACCGACGACTGGTCCGGCTACGGCCGTCTCGCGGTCGGCAACTACCGCTCGATCAACGCCGAGGGCGCGATCAGCGGGCCCATCGCCGGCGATGCGCTGACCTTCCGTGTCGCGGGCTTCATCGACAAGCATGCCGGCTACGGACGCAACCTCGTCACCGATACCAAGATCGGCGACAAGGATGCCTGGGGCGTGCGCGGCACGATCGTCGCCAAGCCGATCGACGCGCTGAAGATCACCGTGATCGGCGAATATTACAAGGAGAGCGACCGCAACGCCGCGCTCCACTATTTCGGCTCGTCCGGGCAGACCGGCCTCGTCGGCGCGACCGGCGCGCCGCCGGCCTGGCAGCAGCTCGGCGGCTATACCGCGACCGATCCGCAGGATATCGCGACGCCGACCGATCCCTTCTTCCGCCTGCGCACCACGTCCGTCACCGGCATCGTCGAATATGGCGAGGGTCCGTTCCGGGTGAAGTCAATCACCGGCTACCGCGACCAGGACTCGCTGACCTCCACGCCGCTCGGCGGCGGCAGCGCCGCCAACGCCTTCTTCATCGCGGGTGAGCCGGCGCATCAGTTCAGCCAGGAAATCCAGGTCAATTACGACTCCGACCGGCTGCACGTGACGGCGGGCGGCTTCTACTTCCGGGAGAAGGACAGCTCGATCCCCGGGGCGTCGCCGTTCGACAGCCTGCTGCTGGACAACGCCTTCGGCCTGCCACCCCGCGCCAACCGCTACATCGTCGACTTCGTCGAGATCGGCGGCACGATCCGCACCCGCGCCAAGGCGGCGTTCGCGCAGGCGACCTACGAGATATTTGACGGTTTCTCGGTTACGGGCGGCATCCGCTTCAGCAACGAGACGAAGGAAGCCGCGCTGATCAACGGCTTCAGCCTGTTCCAGCCCTATATCGGGACGCCCACCCGCAACGACACGCCGTTGCCGCCGGTGACGCTGGAGCCGAAGGTCACGTTCAAGTCGACCACGCCGAAGATCGGCATCCAGTACCAGATCGATCCGCGCACCCTGATCTATGCCAGCTATTCGAAGGGCTTCAAGTCGGGCGGCTACGACGTCACGACAGTCGCCCCCGCGTTCGAGCCGGAAGACCTGAAGGCCTATGAGGCTGGCCTCAAGACGACGATCCTCGACAACCGTCTGCGCTTCAACCTGACCGGCTTCTACTATGATTACTCCAACCTGCAGGTGTTGCAGGTGCAGGGGCCGGTGGTCGTCACCAGCAACGCCGGCGTCGCGCGCATCTACGGCCTGGAAGCGGAGATCAACGCGCTCGTCACCGACGCCTTCACGATCGAGGCATCGGGCTCGTACCTGCACGCCCGCTATCGCGATTATGTCGGGCCGGACGGCGCACGGCCTTTGCTCCCCACGGTCGACTTCAGCGGCAACCGGCTGAACAACGCGCCGTCCTTCCAGGCGCATGTCGCGGCCACCTACAAGTATCCGCTCACCACCGGCTCGATCGTCGCGAAGGGCGACGCCGAACTCACGACGCGCTACTTCTTCACGCCGGCCAACATCAACCTGGTCAGCCAGCCGAAATATGCGAAGCTGAACGCCTTCCTGGGCTATGAGGCGAACGCCGGCTGGAAGGTGACGGGCTTCGTCCGCAACATCACCAACATCGATACGCGGACCAGCGGCGTCATCAACACGCCGATCCTCGGCACCGCGCAGGGGGCCGTGGCCCCGCCGCGCACCTTCGGCGTCGAGCTGGCCTACAAGTTCTGACGGACCGCGCGGGGTGGCGACCATCGACCTTAAAGGAACGGTCGCCACCCCGCGCACCACCGCCTGGACGATGGTGGCGCTGCTGTTCGGCGCGCAGACGCTCAATTACTTCGACAAGACCGTACTCGGCATCGCCGCCCCTGCGATCATGGCCGAGCTTGGCCTCGATGCCCGGCAATATGGCCTCGTCGCCAGCAGCTTCTTCAGCCTCTATGCCGTGACCGGGCTCGCGGTGGCGTTCCTGGCCGCGCCGCGCGTGCGACCGCGCTTCATCATGGCGGCGCTGCTGCTCGTCTGGGCGGTCTCGCAATTCCCCATCGTGTTCGCCGCGTCGTTCGGCACGCTCGTCCTGTGCCGGGTCGTGCTGGGCATGGGCGAGGGCGCCGGCGTGCCGACCGCGATCAACGCCTGCCACGAATGGTTCGCGCTGGAGGAGCGCGCGACGCCCACCGCCTGGGTGCTGTTCGGCTCGCAGGCGGGATCGCTGCTGGCCGCGCCCAGCCTCTCCTACCTGGTCGCGAGCTTCGGCTGGCGTTCGGCCTTTCTCGCCTGCGGCCTGATGGGGGTGGCGCTGCTCGCGCTGTGGACGTCGTTGAGCCGCGACGGCCCCTATTCCGCGCTGGCGGCCGTGCATCGCGCCCCAGCCGCGCCTTCCGGAATAACGCAGCGCGATATATGGACCGATCGGAGCGTGATCGGCTGCGCGATCGTCGGCTTCGGCAGCTACTGGGTGGTCGGCTTCGCGATAGCCTGGCTGCCGCTGTTCGCCCGCGAGAAGCTGGCGCTCGGCACCGTGGGCACCGGCTGGGCGCTCGCCGCCGCCTATGTCGCGCAGGCGATCATTCAGCTGTCGATCTCGTTCCTGGCGCAGCGCAATCTTCGTCGGGGAGTACCGGCGCGCAAGGCGCTGGGATGGGCGATGGCGGCCTGCATGATCGGCGGCGCCGGCGCCTTCGTGGCGGGCGCCCTGGTGCACGAGCCGGTGCTCGCCTATGCGCTGGTGGTCGTCGGCAGCGCGCTGCCGCTCGCCATCTTCACGATCGGCGCGACGATGCTCGGCGGGATCAGCCCGGACGATCATCGCAACCGGCTCATCACGATCATCTTCTCGGTCGTAACGCTCGCGGCCATCCCGTCGCCCATGATCACAGGTTTCCTCGTCTCCAGCGATCCCGTGAACGGCTGGAGCCATGCGCTGATCGCCGTCGCCGCGATCGCCGGCGCGGCCGGGGTGGTCGCGCTCCTCTCGATCCATCCCGAGCGGTCGGTTGCTCGCTTCGCCCGCCTGGCGCGATGATCGCCGTCACCGGGCGTCACGCCGTGCTTCCGCCGATCGCGCGTTCGTATACCATGACCGGGCGAACATGCGCCCGCATGGGCCGGAGAAGGATGCGATGACGAGGAGCGAAGGCAGCGTCTACAAATCGATGATCGACAATCTCAGCGCGTTGCGCGCGTTCGTGGCGGTCGTCGAATCCGGCAGCTTCTCGGAGGCGGGCTATCGCCTCAACGTCGTCCCCTCGACGATCAGCAAGCATGTCTCGACGCTGGAGGAGCGGATATCCGGGCAGCTGCTGCTGCGATCGACCAAGCATTTCTCCGTGACCGAACTCGGCCGTCGCTTCTACGAGATGGCGCTGACCATCCTGCACGAGGTGGAAGCGGCCGAGCAGGAACTGGGCGCCTATCAGGCCGAGCCTCAGGGCAAACTGCGCGTGACCGTGCCGCCGGCCTTCGCCTCCTTCCATCTGGCGGGGCTGCTGGAACCGTTCCTCGCCCGCTATCCCAGGATCACCTTGGAGCTGCGGATCACGACCGAGGTGCTGGATCTGATCGACAAATCCGTCGACGTCGCGATCCGGATCAGCGGCAGCCTCGATCCCAGCCTGGTGGCGGTGAAGCTCGCGCCCAATTACCGGCGGATCGTCGCCTCGCCCGATTATCTCGCCAAGCATGGCACGCCGGCCACGCCGGAGGATCTGGCCCAGCATAACTGCCTGCTGGTCAGCGAGACGGCCAGCGCGGCCAAGTGGCCGATCCGCAGCGGTGACGGGGTCGGCTACGTCGCGGTGTCGGGCAACCTCATCGTCACCCACGGCGAGATGTACCGGCGCGCGATCCTGGCCGGCATCGGCATCGGCTACGCCGCCGCCTATCTGGTGCACGACAAAATCCAGACCGGCGAGCTTGTCGAGCTGTTCCCCGATCGCAAGCCCGTGCTCAGCCACATCTGGGCGGTCTATATCGAGCGGCGCAACCTGCCGCTGAAGACGCGCGCCTTCATCGATCACATCCGCCAGGCCTTCCGCGAACCGCCCGCCTGGGCGCGCGAATAGCCCGCCCCTTCCGGAGAATCCGTTCATGCCCGCGCCGGTGTCCTTCGCCGATTACCGCACCGAAGCCCGCCGCCGGCTGCCGCGCTTCCTGTTCGACTATGTCGACGGCGGTTCGTACGACGAGGCGACGCTGGGCCGGAACGTCACCGATCTCGCGGCCATCGCGCTGCGCCAGCGGGTGTTGCGCGACGTTTCGCCGGTCGATCCCGCGACCGAACTGTTCGGGCGCACGCTCGCCATGCCCGTCGCGCTCGCGCCTGTCGGCCTCGCGGGCATGTATCATCGGCGCGGCGAGACGCAGGCCGTGCGCGCGGCGGAGGCGGCGGGCATCCCCTTCTGCCTGTCGACCGTCTCGGTGTGCGCGCTGGACGAGGTGGCGAAGGCCGCATCGCAGCCTTTCTGGTTCCAGCTGTACATGATCCGCGATCGCGGCTTCATCCGCGATCTGCTGCAGAAGGCGGCGGCGCTCGGCTGCGGCGCGCTGGTGTTCACGGTAGACATGCCGGTGCCGGGCGCGCGCTATCGCGATTATCGGTCTGGCCTCGCCGGCGCTTCGGGGTTTGCGGGCGACCTCAGGCGGTTCGCCCAGGCGGCGATGCATCCGCGCTGGGCGTGGGACGTCGGCCTGCGCGGCCGTCCGCACCATCTCGGCAACGTGGCGCCGGTGCTGGAGGGCAGTACCGGACTGGAGGACTTCTTCGCCTGGATGCGCGACAATTTCGACGCGAGCGCCACCTGGGCCGACATCGACTTCATCCGTCAATCATGGAGCGGGCCGCTCATCATCAAGGGCATTCTGGACCCGGACGACGCGCGCGCCGCCGCCGATGCCGGCGCGGACGGGATCGTCGTTTCGAACCATGGCGGCCGCCAGCTGGACGGCGCGCTCTCCGCCGCCCGCGCGCTGCCGGCGGTGGTGGATGCGATCGCCGGCAGGCTGCGCGTGCTGGCCGATGGCGGCGTGCGCTCCGGGCTGGACGTGGTGCGCATGCTGGCGCTGGGGGCGGACGGCGTGCTGATCGGGCGTCCGTGGGTCTATGCGCTGGCGAGCGGCGGCGAGCGCGGGGTCGCGCGGATGCTGCAGGTCATGGAGGCGGAAATCCGCGTCGCCATGGCGCTGACCGGCTGCACCCGTATCGCCGATATCGATCAGGACATTCTGGCCGATCGCGGCGAGGCCCGCGTGGCCGACAGGAGGTGACCGGCAAGCCGCCTGCAGGCAGCCGCCTCGCCGCTTGTACCGGCCGCGCTGCCTGATTAGCAGCTGGGCATCGACGACCGGCGGAAGGGAAGATCAACTGGCCGAAACCGCCAAGCCCGTGCGCCGCACGCAGCGGCAGCGTCGCGAGGCGACGCGCCAGGCGCTGCTGTCCGCCGCCGTCGCCTGCGTCTGCGAGCGCGGCTATGCCGGTACGACGGTGGCGCGCGTCGCCGATCGGGCGCAGGTGACGCGGGGCGCCGTGCAGCATCTGTTCGGCTCGCGTGACGATCTGTTCCTCGCCGTCATCGAGAGTGTCGGCCAGCTCAATTTCGAGATGGACGAGGCGCAACTCCGCGCCCTGGCGCCATCGCGTCGGCTCGACGCGATCATCGGCATGTATCGCCGCGTCTTCTCCTCCCAGACGTTCAAGGCGGCCCTGACCATCTGGCTGGGTGCCGCGGCCGAACCGGCGCTGCACGCCCGCCTCGGCACCTTCATCGAACGCATCCAGCAGCCCGTTGACGAGGTCTGGCGCATCGCCTTCGGCGATCTGGACGTGACCGCTGAGACACTGCAATCGGTCCGGCGGATCGTCATGAGCGCGGTGCGCGGATACGCCATCCAGGATCTGTTCGGCCTGCCCAACAACTGGCCGGCAGACGCGATCCTGCTCGCTTATATGGTGGCCGGGATCCTGGGCATGGCCTATTCGGCCGACGCCTGACACCCGTCGAGGACAGGCTGAAGAGGTGGGTAGCGGGTCACTACCACCTAACCCGCATATATTCGACGCACGCTCTCGCCCACCGCGACGACGGTACCTGCCGCCTGGTAGCCGTCGACATAAGGCGTGGCGGGTGGATACGTAATGCGCCGGTTGAGCAGATCGCCGCCTTCAACGCTGATCGCGTCCATTCTCCAGTCAGTGGGTGAACTGGCGATCTTCGTGTTTCACGGCAAAGGTCTGGCGGTGGCGCAGGTAGAAGACGCGCTCCTTGAAGAACCAGCGTCCGTCCACCTTGACGCAGACATCCTCGTAATAGCCACGATCGCGGAAGATCGTCTCGCCGACATCATAGGCTTCCGACGTCCAGGCGGTCACTTTCGCGCGATCGCCGTCCGCCTCGATCGAACCCGGAGTCATCACGAAATTGTCGCCGGTAAAGGTCTTCATCGCCTCGATCCAGGCCGCGACGATCTTCGCCTTGCCTTCGATCGTGCCGATTTCCGGATAGAAGGTGATGCTCCACAAGGCGCCCTCCTCCGCCCAGCAGCCGGCCCAGGCGGCGGCGTCGGTGCGGCTCACCGCATCGGCATAGGTGTCCATCAGTTCGCGGATGGCGACACGATCTTCGAGGGGACCGGAAAAGGCCATGCCCACTGCTCCTAGATGAGGGTTGCGGGCACTCAGCGGCGCCCGGCGATATAGTCGTTCAGCACTTCGTGGAAGAAGCCGACGCGGGTCTCTGAATTGGCGAGATAGGGCTCCTGATAACCACGGGAGCGCAGGCCGCGCTGCACATCCTCGGCCAGGTAAAGATCCTGCACGATCACGCCGCCGGCCAGTTCCGGCACGCCCCGGCCCTGATCGAAGGAGCGACGCAGCGGCTCCGCCTCCACCAGCGGCAGCTTCTCGTCACCCACCATCGGCGTCTCGGAATGGGTCGCGCCCTCCACCGGAAAGGCCATCGCCCAGAAATCGAAGGTGCTGCGATTGGGATCGTCCGGATCGGGCTCCGTCCGCATCAGGAAGATGGAATCCGGGTTGAACGTGATCGATATGTTGGGGAACAGGGTGGTGTGGATGCTGTCGGTCAGCTGCTCGTCATCCATATGCTCATAATGGTGGAAGCCCCGCGCCTTCCACAGCCTGCGCTTCTGCGCCTTCATGTCGAGCCAGCCCTGGCTCACCTTCGTCTCGAAGTCCGGATAGCCGGCAGGATCGATGTCCCACTCGCGCAGCAGCCCGTCGAACGGGTTGGCTACGCCATCCGGCAGGCGATCGCGCAGCGAGGGGCGGAACGGCTGGACGGTGCGGCCATGGCCGTTGGGGAACATCTCCAGCCGGGCGATCCAGTGATCCTGATCGATGAAGCTCGGGATTTGCGGATGCGCCGTGCGGACGTGATAGGATTCGGAGAAATTGTCCGGCGCGAACTTCCAGTTCGATCGCATGTCGATCTTCACTTGGTAGACGCGGATCAGCGTCTCCATCGGATAGCCTTCGAACAGCCTGGGAAACGGCGCCAGATAGTCGAGCAGCTCTGGCGCATCCGGGTTCATCGTATACCAGACGAAGCCTCCCCAGGTGCCGACACGCACCTCGCGCAGCCGGATCTTCCCGCACGGATTGCCGCGCGCGAAATTGTCGGCATCGGGCACCGAGGCGAGCGAGCCGTCCTGCGCCCAGGTCCAGCCATGATAGGGGCATTTGAACTCGTCGGCATAGGATGAGCCGGAGACGAGCCTGATGCCGCGATGGCCGCAGCTATTGTAGAAGCCCTTCAGCCCGCCATCCTGCTGCCGCACGACGATGACTGATTCATGCATGAAGTCATGAACGATATAATCACCTGCTTCCTGCAGTTCGTTGGTGCGACCGGCGATGTGCCAGATCTTCGTCCAGAGATGATCCCATTCCTTCTGCGCGAACTCTTTCGAGAAATAGCGCTCGGCATCGATCGGATCGCCGCGCAGGTTGCACGGATCCTTGCCGTCCATCGTCAGCGGCGATCGGAAGATATCGTTCATCTCGTCTCTCCATTGATCTTGAGCTGGGAAAGGGCCGTCACCACAGGCTGTAGCGCAGGGTCTTCTTTGGCGCCTCTCCATTCGAGAACGTCTTGTCCGCAGCCATCAAGGGGGCGACCTGATAGGTGGGCATCTCAAGCACGTCCATGAAGGCGGGATCGCCCGGCTGACGGCGTTCGTGCAAGCGGCGCCAGTTCCAGAACAGGCCCAGCATGTGCGGCGGATCGCCATGAATCTCGGTGAAGATGTGGTTCGTCTCGCGGGTATCGAAATAGGCCGCGTTCACGCCATCCACCTTCAATTCGGTGGCGAGATCGTAGCCGGCATCGAGCAGGCGCTGACGCTCCGCCGCGAAATCCGAAACGAGGTAGGCGATGTGGTGAAAACCCTCCTGTCCGCGCGCGAACATGTCGCGGTAGATGGAGGGCGTATCGTTATTCTGGTCGATGAACTGGATCATCATCTCGCCCAGATAACCGAAGGCATAGTTCACCTCGGCCTCGATCGGCGTGCCGCGATAGCTGAACTCCTCGGTTCCCTGGTTCCGCACAACGAAGAACGGCCCGGCACCGAAGTCGCGCGCCCATTTGGCGGAGGCTTCCTCCACGCTGTTGACGAAATAGGCTTCCTGAAAGATCACCCGACGCATCGTTGCTCTCCCCTCCGCTTCACCAGTATCGGGATGTAGCCTGCAGGCTTTCGACACACTTTAGCGCCGTGACGACGATGTCCTGCAGGCCACCGAAACGGCTGCTTGGCATCTAAGGTGATACCCTGCATTGCACATATGTGCAACACATGAACGATGCCCTGACAGAAAGGACAGGTTTGAGCGCAGCGCTCGCCTCATTTGAACCGGTATCCGGCCGCCGCTATAAGCCCGGCATGCGAAGCCCCAGAGCCACAGATCGAGCACGACCCCCCTCAGGAGCCACCAGGGAGATCATTCTCGATGCCGCCGAGAAGGTGTTTGCGGAGCGCGGCTTCCACGCCACGACCATCAGGGAGGTGTTCAAGGAAGCCGGCCTCAACAGCGGCCTTATGACCTATTATTTCAGTTCCAAAGACGAGCTCTTCACACAGGCCGTCATGCGCCGACATGGTCAGTTGAAGGAGAAATTCACGCGCCTTTTCGACGCGCCCTCCGCTTCTGGAAAGGTGCCCCGCTCCGCAGAGGAATGCGTCGGCCTATACCTGCGCTTCTTCTTCGAGACGGCTTTTTCCTCCGACAGCGATCTGCGCCATTACGTCCTCCTCCTGGCAAATTCCGCCAGCGTCTTCGAGGAAGCGCTTGTCGCGAGCCTGCTCGGCAATTTCGATTTCATTACCGATCGAATGCTCATGGAGCTGAATATGGCGATACCCGACGCCCATGAGGGGACGTTGCGCGAGGGCCTTTTCTATCTCGAGTCCGCCGTGACGACGATCCTGCTGACCGAACGCTTCCGTCGAACCAGGCTGGCCCATCTGGAAACGACCGAGTTGCAGTCCCTGTGGCGAAGCATGGCCCACTTCTTCGCACAGGGCACTCTGGCCCTGACGTCGCGGAACCCGGCCCACCATGCCGCTCTCGCAAGCGTCGGCGAAGGGCCGGTCACTTGAGGAAAGGAATACGCCGCAGCCGAGACGCATCTGGAAAGAATGCAGCGCCGAGCGCCACAGTCAAACACTGAGTGATCACGCCATTTTCGTAAATGTTGATCGTCCGGTCGGCGCCTGTCTCGCAGCCGTGCTCGAAGAGGCCGCCCGCTTCTATGCCGCCGATCCTGTGGCGAGCGGCTGCTTGGTGGTGGAAGGCATCCGCTCCAACGATCGCGAGGCGCGTGAGGCTGCCCGCACGTTCGCATTCAAGCCGAGGCGGTGATCCGCGATATCGCCAAGGCTCGTGACGGGCATGGTCTTGACCAGCTGCTCGCCACCGCGCGACTTGCCGGCTCGGTCGTTGCGCAGGCCCTTCCCGGCTGAATATCCTGCCGCGCCGCTCCCACCGGGCTGAAATATTCGGAAGACGACATCCAGCACTGCTTGCGGCGTACCCGCAACCGGTCGTCCGATCAGCCGCGTTCGCCACGTCCAAGAAGCCGCCAAATGACGGCTCAAACCGGCGGCTCGCCGGTAAGATATGGGTCGACCGGCACCTCTGCCGGGATGGATACGCGCGGCGCCTGCCTCGACGCAGCGGCCCGCAGCCATGCCTCGCCGTCCTCCCGGCGACGGGTGGAGCCGTCGCCGCGGGTCGCCACGCGCCCGTAGATCGGCCGCTCGCGATCGGACGGAGATCCGGCGAACATGGCGGCGATATTGCCGTAGGTCGACGGGTCGCGACCGTCGAGGCTCAGCCGGTCGTTGAGGTAGCAGGCGGTGGCCCATGCCGCCTCCGGGCTGGGCGTCATCGCGATGATGCGCTTGCCCCAGTACATGCGCAGGTTGTTGTGCATCCATCCGTCGAGAAGGAACTGCTTCTGACAGGCGTTCCATGTCTCGTCGCGCGTCTCGCCGTGGATCAGCGCGTCCAGCGTCTCCAGCTCGGGTCTGGGATCGCCCGCGTGGCGTGCGAGGGTTTCGGTCGCCCAAGTGGCGACACGGTCGTAACGCTCCGGCGCGGCAAGCGCCCGTGCCTGATAGTGGAACCACTCGCGCCACCCGAGGAGCTCGTCGGCGAACTTCGCCTTGTGCTTGCTGCCCGCCCCGGAGGCAGCGACCACGACCATTATCTCGCGTGGACCCAGCACGCCGAAATGCAGATACGGTGACAGCGCGCTCGCGCCGTCCGCGCGCGTCGCATCGTTGCGCGCGGATGCGTAGCCCGGCAGCACCTCCGTCGCCAGCCGCCGCAGCCGGTCCTCCGCCGCGCGTCGCCCTGCCGGGTGCAAGACGCTGGTGGGTAGGCTGTGATCTATCGCAAGGCCGGCCACCAGCGCGTCGAGATCGCACCCGTCCAGGAGGTCCGGCAAGAAGGGCAGCGGTCCGGCATAAGCGGGGACCACCGGCGCCACCTCCTGCGTCTCCATCCAGTTGGCACGCTCGGGCTCATGGCGGCGCAGGAAGGCTGTGCGACCACGAATGTCGTTGCCCAGCACGGCCGGCGGCACCAGGCAGGCGGCGTTCACCGCATACACCGGCACCGCCGCCCGTGCGGCGACCCGGTCGCACTGCCAGCGGGCAACGAAAGTCGGCTGATCCTCCAGAACGATCGCGGCCGCCTCGCCACCCAGCCGATGCACCAGGCCTTTCTCGCGATGCCCCGCCCGGTCGACGTGCTGAACGCACGCGAGACCACGCTCGCGGCACCCGATTGCGAGGTCGCGGCTCGCTCCAAGGATGAAGTGGTGCAGCCGATCGGAGGCGTAGGGATAGTCCTCGCGCACGCCGTGATAGACCAGGACGCGCAGTGAAAGTGCGTTGCCGAGCCGGACGCTCGCGTCAATCACCGGATTGTCGCGGGCGCGCAACGCCTGCTGGAACCAGCAAAGGACGTAGCGGCCCCCCGCGTTCGTCGCGCGGCCGTTCAACGCCCGTACGCGCGGCGCCTCCCCCCAGTCGTGGAGGCCGGGAGGCAGAGCGGCCGTCACCATCCCATGCTGCCCGGTACGCCCTTGAACGGCCCGGCGAGATCGGACGTGATCCATCCGCCGTAGAAGCCGCCTGGCTGCGGCAACACCTGCTCGCCATCTATCGTGCATCGATCGAGCGGAGCGGCGTAGAAGGCCACGTGGTTGCGCAACGCCGCGAAGGCCGGCGTCGGCTTCGGGTAGCTCCACGCCACGTCGCGCAGCAGCTCGTCGCCGATCGCCAAGTGCCAGTAGACCGCGTCGCCCTTCCACTCGCAGAATGAGCGTCGCTCCGAACGGCGCAGCAGGCCGGGGCTCAGGGCGCTGGGCGGCAGGTACCAGCTAGGCGGATGCCTGGTCTCCAGCGTGCGGACAGCCGCGCGTGTATCCGCGACCAGGATGCCGCGGTGCTCGATGCGGACCCACCGATCGCTGGGTTCGGCGATGGCGGGGCGCGGATAGCCCCAGACGCTCACCTGTCCGGGCGCGACGGGATCGGGTGTCGGCCTCATGCCCGCGCCTCTCGCCGGGACAGCCATCGCTGCAGGTGCGGTCGCACGCGAAGGAAGCGGAGGTACAGGCGCTCGAGCAGCGACAGGACCAGCCGGCTGCGCGCCGCCTCGCCGAGCGGCCGCAACACCGGAATGGCGCGCCACATCGCCGCGAACGCGGCCGCCCCCGACAACAATGGCCCACCCGCCTCGCGCGCGTGGAAGCGCGCCAGCATCTCGGCCCGATCGAGCGGGCACGTGGCCGCGCCGGCCGCGTCGACGAACTCGATGGCGCCGTGTATGTCCAGCCGGCGCATCAGCGCGATCTCGCGCCGGCAGAGCGGGCAGTCGCCGTCGTGCCAGACCGTTACCCGATTCATCTGCCGTCCGCCGGATTGTCGCGCCAGATACGCTCGGCCAGCAAGGTCGCGAAGCCCAGCCACGCGACGAACGGGATCGCCGCGGCGGCGGCCGGCCGGTCCACCCTGGCGGCGGTCGCGACGTAGGCGGCGCCGGTGGCGACCATCGCCCCCGACGCAGCCGCGCTGGCCGCCAGCCGCTTCTCGCGAAAGAAAAGCTGGGTCCAGCCACCGATCATGGCGGTATTGAGCAGCCACAGGCCGATTGCCGCGTTGCGCGCCGCCCCGGACGGCTTTCGAAGAAGACGATATCCCCCGAGCGCAAGGCCGGTCTCAAGCATCGGCCAGACCGCGCCGAACGCCGCATCGGGGGGCGTGTAGCCGGGCTTGTCCAGTCGTCGATACCAGCGGCGGATACCGGGGTGCGATGGGTCGGGTGCGTTGCGCCGGCCGACGAGCGCGCTCGCGCCAAGCACCACGCCGACAGCACCGAGAGCCAGCAGCGGCGAGAGACCCGCTGGCGATGATGACTGGAGTATGATCGGCGGTTCTTCGGAGGTCGGCGTGTCGTAGCGGGAGAGATCGACATCCTTCGAGCGGCCGCCGAACAGCTTGCCGGCGACGCCGCGCACGGCGGGATGGCTCGCCACGCTCAGCGCGCCGTGAAGGAGGCGGATGCCGATCTTGCTGTGGGGATTGGCCAGCCGCGGCGCGATTTTGGGCACGCCCTGCGCATCCTCCACCATCGGCCGCATCACCCGCTCGTAGGCCGCCAACGCCACTCGCACATCCGCCGTGCGGATCAATTCCTGCGCCAGCACGTAGGCGCCCGTGATCGCCAGCGTCGTGCCGTAGCCCGCGATCGGTGTCGCGCACCAGGCCGCATCGCCGGTCAGCACGACGCGCCCCTTCGACCAGCGCCGCAATCGCACCTGCCGCAGGACGTCGAAGTAGAAGTCGTCGGTCGAGTCCAGCCCCTCGAGCACGCGTCCGGCCTGCCACCCCGCATCGGCGAAGCGTTCGCGCAGCCACGCCTTCTGCCGATCCACGTCCCAGTCCTGCTCGCCGCCCGGCGGCTGCTGCACCGACAGCATGGCGCGTGCGGTGCCGTGCCGGTCGGGCCGAAGCGACACGCTGCGGCCGCCGGGCGCATTGTACCAGCGCCACAGACGGTCATCGTCGGCCTGCCTCGGGATGGTGAAGTAGGCGATCGTCAGGTCCATCCAGCGGGGATCGTTCTCGCCCGGAAAGACCAGCTCCCGCGTCGTCGACCCGACGCCCTCGGCGACGATGACCGCGTCATATCGTTCGACGGTCCCGCTGGCGAAGGTGACGGTCGCACCGTCGCCGGCCTGCTCGACGCGCGCGATGCTGTCGCCGAAGCGGTAGGTCGCGTGCTCTCGGGCGGACTCGTAGAGCAGCCGGGCGAGGTCGCCGCGCAGGATCTCCATCTCGGCGGTAGGCCCGTCGGCACCCGTATCGGCGGCGAGGAACTGCGCCGCTACCTTGCCGTCATCTTTAACCCAGGCGGTACCCTCCTCGCCGGTCCCCTGCGCCAGCGCCGCCTGCTCCAGGTCCATAAGGCGCACAACCTCCCGACCGACACCGCGCACGTCGATATTCTGGCCACCATCACGGAAGCCGGGCGTTCGTTCGACCACGGTGACGTGGAGGTCGGCGCGGCCCAGCCACCAGGCGGCTGTGTTGCCGGCGACGCTCGCGCCGGTGATCAGGATGCGATGGGACATGGGCATGCTACTCCTCGTCTGCCCAACGAACGGCAGCGGATAAGTCCCGCAGCCGAGGCAATTTCCGCCTTATCGTGAGCGAAGCGACTTGCATCGATCGAACGCCGACGGTTCCAACCTCACAAAGGCCCAAAGGCGGTCACTGAGCGGCCGTCGACGGTCTTTCAACTTTGGCCGTCCGTTCATCTCGGATCGACGTGTCGATACGAGTTGCCGCCCGTGCGCGGTTCCGTGGAACGGGCAAGATTCGTGAGCGAACTCCCTTCTCCCAGTCTCTTTCTAAAATCGTGTGCTTGCCAACGAGCACGCTATCGGAGACCACCCTCCTTCAAGGGACCTGCCGTCGCATCAGCGTTGTCGGCACCCACGAACAAGATGACCCGATTGGGATGCGGAATATGGACGGTATCGAAGGAAGTGACGGTGCCTTGTCGGGCGTGACACGTCGGACGGCGCTGGGCAGCACGGCTGCAATCGCTTCGTCCCTCATGCTCCTCGATGGTGAGGTCGAAGCCGCGAGCGTCAAGGCCCCGCCTTCCGATATGGCACTCGACATCGTGCCGGTCGTCAACGGACGGGCAACGCCGGTGACGATCGACCCCCGCACCTCGCTACTCGACCTGCTTCGGGAACGGCTCGGTCTCACGGGCGCGAAGAAGGGCTGCGACCACGGCCAGTGCGGCGCGTGCACGGTACATGTCGACGGACGCCGCGTGGCGTCGTGCCTGACGCTCGCCGCCAAGAGCGACGGGCGACAGGTGACCACGATCGAGGGGTTGGCCGACGGCGACCGGCTGCACCCGATGCAGCAGGCGTTCATCGATCACGACGCACTGCAATGCGGCTATTGCACGCCCGGGCAGATCATGGCGGCGGTCGCGTGCGTCCGCGAGGGCAACGCCGCCACTCGCCCATCCATTCGCGAATATATGAGCGGCAATCTCTGCCGCTGCGGCGCCTATGTCGGGATCGTCGCCGCGATCGAAGACGTCGTTGCCAAAGGGCGGCAGGCCTGATGCGCCCGTTTCGATACACCCGGCCGGACAGCCCGCAGGCGGCGATCGAAGCCTTCGCCGCGGCGGGTGCCGGCGCGCGCTACATCGCCGGCGGGACGACTCTCTACGACCTGATGAAGCTCTCGATCGAGAGCCCGCCGCACCTGATCGACGTCACCGCGATCCGCGGGCTTGACGCGATCGAGACCGGCGGCGAACGGCTGCGGTTCGGCGCGATGGCACCGATGAGCGCGGTCGCGACCGATCGCACCGTGCTGCGCGACTATCCGGTGCTGGCCGAATCGCTGAGCAAGGCCGCGTCGCAGCAGCTGCGCAACATGGCGACCGTCGGCGGCAACCTGTTCCAGCGCACGCGCTGCCTCTATTTCCGCAATGGCGCCGGCGGCACGTCGGCGGGCACCACCTACCCCTGCAACAAGCGCGAGCCGGGGGCGGGCTGCGCGGCGATCGACGGGCTCGACCGCGGACAGGCGGTCTTGGGGCAGAGCGCCTCGTGCACTGCCGTGTCACCCGGCGACTGGCCGGTCGCGCTGGTCGCGCTTGACGCCCATGTCGAGATCCTGGGCGCGACGGGGACGCGGTCGCTTCCGGTCGCCGATCTCTACCGGCTGCCCGGCAGCACGCCGCACCTCGAGTTCACGCTCGCGCCCGGCGAGATCGTCACCGCCATCGTCGTGCCGAAAACACGCGCCGGCCGGCGATCGACCTACCACAAGATCCGGGATCGGGAGAGCTATGCCTTCGCGCTCGCCTCCGCTGCGGTCGCGATAGACATGGACGGCGACGTGGTCAGACAGGCGCGGATCGCGCTCGGCGGGGTGGCGACCCGCCCCTGGCGGGCAGCGGCGGCGGAGGCGGCACTCGCTGGACAGCGGCTGACCGCGGAGAGCGCGCTCGCCGCCGGTCGTGCCGCGCTGACCGGCGCCACGCCCGGCCGGCACAATCGCTTCAAGATCGATCTCGCCGCGCGCACCGTCGCCGACGCGCTGATGATCGCCGCACAGAGGACCGCAGCATGACCAGCGCGCCCTTCCCCGACCGCCCCCGCGTCGACGCGCGCGAGAAGGTGCTAGGCGCTGCCAGATATGCCGCGGATTTCACGGTGCCGGGCATGCTCTATGCCATGCAGGTGCCCGCGACGATCGCGAAGGGACGCGTCACGGCGCTCGCGACCGAGGCGGCGACGCGCATACGCGGCGTCGTGCGCGTACTGACCGCAGCCGACTTCCCACCGCCCCCTGCCGCAGGGTCGGGCGGCCCGCCTCCGCCGCCGACGATCACCACCGACATCGCCTATCGCGGCCAGCCGATCGCGCTCGTCGTCGCCGAGAGCCTCGAGGCGGCGATCGAGGGGGCGGAGGCCGTTCAGGCGAAATATGCCGCCACCGACTTCACCGCGACGATCGACGAAAAGGGCGCCGCACTGCAGCCTGTCGAGCCGACGATCGGAGGCGATGCCGGCAAGGCGATGGCGCGCGCCGTGACCCGTCACAAGGCCGAGTACATCAGCCCGCCGCAGCACCACAATCCCATGGAGATGCTGTCGACCACCGCGATCTGGGAGGGCGGCGTGCTTACCGTCTACGAGGGCACGCAGGGCAGCAACACGGTCAAGGGCGCGCTGATGCGCACGCTGCGCCTCACCCCCGAGCAGGTCGTGGTGAAGAGTCCGCAGGTAGGCGGTGGCTTCGGGCAGAAGGGTGGGGCACAGCGGCAGACAGCACTCGTCGCGCGCGCGGCGATGCTGCTTGGGCGCCCGGTCAAGCTCGTCGTCCCGCGCGGCCAGATCTTCCACAATGCGACGTTCCGGCCGAAGAACCGTCATCGGATCGAGATCGGTGCCGACGCCGACGGCCGCATGATTGCGGTTCGCTACGACGCCGACCAGCAGCAGTCGCGCATGGGCCAGTTCCCGCCCGACTACCACGAGTCGCCACCGATGATGTACGGGATTGCCGACTATCAGGGCACCGCCGCCAACATCCGCATCGACACGCAGGCGCCCGGCTACATGCGCGCGCCGACCCCGCATCCGTCATCCTTCGCGTTCGACAGCGCGGTCGACGAGCTGGCGGTGAAGCTCGGCGTCGACCCGCTAGACTTCCGCCTGCGCCACCGCGCGACGCGCGATCCGATCGACGACAAGCCCCTGTCGACCTGCTTCCTTCACGAGTGCCTGACGGAGGGCGCGCGTCGCTTCGGCTGGAAGGGGCGCCCGCTCGGCGCCGGCACGATGGTGCGCCCGGATGGTACGCAGGTGGGCTGGGGTGTCGGCTGCGGCGCCTACCCGGCGAACGTGCATCCGACGATCGCGACGTTGCGCGTCGGCGCGGACGGCAAGACCCGTTTCGCCGCTGCGGGGCACGAGATGGGCCAGGGCATCCGCTCGACGATCGAACAGGTGCTCGTGCGCGCGCTCGCGATCGATCCGGCAGGGCTGGAGATCGCGATCGGCGACACCTCGGTCGCGCCGCAGCACGTGACCGCCGGCTCGTGGGGAACCGCAAGCGCAGTCACCGCGGCGGAACAGGCGGCGACCCGGCTTAAGGCGGCGATAGTCGAACTGCTCGACGGGCGCACGCCTTCGGGCAATCTCCACCGCCAGCTCGCCGCGGTCCGCCGTCCGTCGGTACAGGTCGAGGTCACGACGGTCGGTCCCGGACAGGGCGAGAAGGAGGTGGCGCGGCTGCGTCAGGGCGGCATGGCGGTCTCCGGCCCCGCCTATCCGCAGTTCACCAGCTTCAGCTACATCGCGCATTTCGTCGAGGTGCACGTCGAGCCGCGGACGCGACGCATCCGCGTGCCGCGCGTCGTCAGCGTCGCCGACTGCGGGCGCGTGATCTCGCCGCGCACTGCCGCGAGCCAGGTGCGCGGCGGCGTCGTCTGGGGGATCAGCGCGTGCCTGCGCGAGGCGACCGAGGTCGACCCGCGCTACGGCGGCTGGCTCAACAACGACCTCGCCGACTATGTCGTCGCGGTGAACGCGGACATCGGCGAGATCGACGTCGGCTTCGTCGACCGACCCGACGACCTGTTCAACGCGCTCGGCGCAAAGGGGCTGGGCGAAGTCGCGATGACCGGCTGCGCGGCAGCTGTCGCCAACGCGGTGTATCACGCCACCGGCCGGCGATTGCGGGAAATGCCTTTCCGGATCGAGGCGCTGCTATAACGCTAGCCGGCTACCGGAACGAGAGTGAGGGGAAAAGCGGAACCGCCGACCTTCCGAGGATGGAACGCCACAGGACCCGTCATCCGCCATTGTGGCCGGCCATTCGGCTTTCCGACCTCAGATGCTCGATCGTGTGAGCCGATCCGCTCTCCAAGCGAGCGCCGAATGATGCTGTAGCGACAGGAGGCAACGGTGACGAGAGCAGAATTCAACGTCGCCGTTGCCCCGACTGGGCTGCTTACCAGCCGTAGGCTTCGATCTTTGGCCCGTCGCCATCATGGTAGAAGCCCCCCGTCGGCCCCATCCAACCCAGCGTGGCGAGCCGAATGGCGATCGCAGCGCCCTGCTCGACCGAGCGCGGTGCCATGGGACCACCCATGTCCGTTGCCACCGAACCGGGGCAAGCGGCGTTCACCTTGACGCCCTCGGCCAGCAATTCCTTGGCGAGCTTCACTGTAAACATGTTGAGAGCTGTCTTGGAGGCGGAATAGCCCATCGCCGCGAGAGTCCACGTCGGTGACTTCATGTCGGCCGTCAGGGTGATGGACCCGAGACCGCTGCTGATCATCACGATGCGTCCGGCGGTAGACTTGCGCACCAGCGGCAGGAAGGCTTGTGTCGCACGGACCGTGCCGAAGAAGTTGACGTCGAACATCGCCTGCACGTCGGCAACGGCTTCGGTGCTCGGCTGAGTGTCCAGCCCTCCGCCGATACCGGCATTGTTGACGAGAACATCGAGGTGCGCGGACTGCGCCTCGACCGTGCTGAAGGCGGCTTGGACACTCTCGTCATCAGCGATGTCGAGTTGCACGAACCGGATGTCATGCCCTTCGGCCCGCAATTCCGCCTCCGCTTTCCGGCCCCGCTCTTCGTCGCGACAGCCGAGCCAGACCATGTGTCCCATCGCACCCAGCTGGCGCGCGATCTCGCGTCCGATCCCCTTATTCGCTCCCGTAACCAGAGCGATGCTCTTCGTCGTCAT